>DASWBP010000001.1:0-10375 GCA_036390555.1 Burkholderiales bacterium
TGCGCGACATGGAGTCGCTCGGCGGCTCTGCAGACCGTACCCAGCTCGGCGACCGTGACGAAAGTGCGGACTTGGCGCAGGTCCATGGTTTCCTCCCTCATGCCACTCCGGCATGAATATTTAGAGAAACTATATATTGGACGCATGAAGCGCGCACTTCCAGAATGCCCCGGCATTCGATGGAGGTCACCATGAAACGGGTTTTCCTGCTGCTGCTCGCCGTTGCCGCATTCGACGTCCCGGCCCAGGGCTGGCCGACGAAACCGATCCGCGCCATTGTGCCCGTCGGCGCCGGCAGCTCGACCGATATCGTTCACCGGCTCGTGCTCGAGCAGCTTTCCTCGCAGCTCGGGCAGCAAGTGGTGGTAGAGAACCGTGTCGGCGCTGGCGGCACGATCGGCAGCGCTGCCGTGGCGAAGTCGCCGTCCGACGGCTACATGCTGCTCGCTCACGGCTCGGCGCACACTATCGCCCCGGCGCTCTACAAGAGCCTGCCCTACGACCCGACGCGCGATTTCGCCGCCGTCGCGCCGATCGGAATCTCGCCGAGCGTGCTCGTCGTCTCGCCCGCGAAGGGTATGAAGACAGCCGCCGATCTCGTCGCTGCAGCGAAGGCGCGACCGAATGCGTTGAACTTTTCATCGGTGGGCATCGGCACGGCGACGCACCTGAGCGCCGAGCGCTTCGTGTCGAGTGCCGGCATAGAGGCGGTCCATATCCCGTTCAAGGGCGGTGCCGAGGCGATGACCGACGTGATCGCCAGCCGCGTCGATTTCTTCTTCGGACCGGTCGCGCTCGTGCTGCCGCACATCCGCGATGGCAAGCTTGCCGCGCTGGCCGTCAACGCGGACAAGCGCTCGCCGGCGCTGCCCAACGTGCCCACGCTGCGCGAGGCTGGTTTCCACGACGCCGAGTATCCGATCTGGTTTGCCCTGTTCGCGCCGGCCGGAACGCCGCGCGAGATCGTCGAACGCCTCAACCGCGAGACGCTGAAGGCGCTGCAAGCTCCTAGGGTTCGCGAGAAACTCGCCGGCCTCGGGGTCGATCCGATGCCCATGTCGCTCGACGAACTCGGCGCGCACGTCGAGCGCGAGGTGGCGCTGAACGCCGCGCTCGCGCGAAAGGCTGGCCTGAAGGCCGAATGACGTGGCGGAAGCGGCCTTTCGTTTCGACGACAGCGCGGCCTACGAGCGGTTCATGGGCCGGTGGAGCCGCGCGGTCGCGCCGGTATTCCTCGACTGGCTCGGCGCGCGGAAGCGCGCGAGCTGGCTCGACGTGGGCTGCGGCACCGGCATTCTGGCGGAAACTCTGCTGGCGCTGTGCGCGCCGGCGAGCGTGCATGCGGTAGATCCGGCGCCAGCGCAGGTCCAGGCCGCCGCGCGAGGACCCGCGGCTGGCCGCGCGACGTTCCAGGTCGCCGACGCGCGCAAGCTTCCCTTTCCCGGCGCCTCGTTCGACGTCGTCGCCTCTGCGCTGGTCATCAACTTCATTGCGGACCCGCCGCCGGCGCTTGCGGAAATGCGCCGCGTCGCGCGCCCCGGCGGCTTGGTCGGCGCCTACGTCTGGGACTTCGTCCAGGAGCTCTCGCCCAGCGGTCCTCTTCGGCGGGCGATGCGCCGCTGCGGCGTCGAGGTGCCGGGAACCCCGGGCACTGAAGACTCGAGCCTCGACGCGCTATTGGCTCTTTTCCAGGGCGCCGCGCTTGAGCAGATCGAAACGCGGACGATCGACGTCTGCCTCGCGTACGTCGATTTCCAGGACTTCTGGCAGGCGCAGACGCCTGGCTTCGCACCCATTACCAGAGTCATCGCCGCAATGAAGGAGAGTGAGCGCGCCCGGCTCATGCGTGCGGTGCAATCCGCGCTGCCTTCTGGCCCGAATGGCTCGATCGAGTACTGCGCCCGCGCCAACGCCATCAAGGGGCGCGCGCCGCGCTGAACATGGCTGCTCCCGAACCTCCTGGCGGGGATTGTCAATTGCGGCCTAACGCCCAAGCTAACCGGCGCGCGCTATTTGCGCGTCGGCGTTGAGCGCATAGTTAGGCCGATGTGGCACGACGTGCTTGTTCTGTGTTTGCCTGCCACTCTTTCCAATATTCCTCACACACTCCCTGAATGGTCTGTTAGTCGGTATCTTGCCCGGTATCCAGCGCAAATCGGATGCTCTGGAAATCGAGGATCATCTGGCCCATCGTCGTTTCGATGTTGATTGGCATGGACTCCGACTCCGTCTTAAGAATCTCGGGCCCGCCGATCTCAAGCTCCTCCCGAAGAGAAGATGCCGGACCTGCACCGCCGAAATCACGACACTCGGCCCGCCTAACTCCAGTAAGTGTCAAGACGAAGCTGTCGCCCAAAGGCTTCAGCCGCCGCCTGAGATAAGGGATGCTCACAAAGATTGTGAGAGTGTCGCCGTCCTCAGAAACGGCGGTAATCTCACCGTCGTGTAAGACGTTCCAGATTGAGATGCGCTCGTCAATCGGCCTAACGCGAGGTAAACAGCATTAAAGCTGGAACGCGTTCCGGGTTGGCGCAAATCGGCCGCGGTTTCTTTGCGTACTTTCCAGTACTTGGCGCCGCCAAGCGCGATTGCAGTGCGTTGTTCTTGTTCATTGGTATTCGCCCTTCCAATGTATGGCTGGCCTGCTCTTTCCAAGACGCTACGCGCGTTGCGGTTCTCCATCAAACGTGGTCGCCCACCTGCAATCTCGAAATGTGATGGCCCTGGGCCAATACACCCTCCGGATCATTGTGCGGAGTCGCACTCCTTTGTGCAGCGCGGAGCCCGGCGGCGGCGCAAGGGGTCCCCATCGCGACGCGCCGAGCCGGGTCAGGTGCGGAGGGACGCAGGCCGAGGACTGTCTGAGCCCGTAGATACAGGAAGGGCGAGTTCCGCAGGCCCCCGACGCACCGTGCAATGAGGCGAGGGGTCTTCGCGGCGCTGGGGAAGGCGCCGTCGCCGGGCTCCGCGCCGATGACTAGGCAGAGACTGGCGATGGATGCACGACTACCCGGACGGTGGACGCTGCGCGCTCACCACTCGGGGTCCCAGACGCGCCACCAGGGCGCGTAGCGGCGCACGTCGCCCTTGAGATAGGGGCTCTGCGGGAAGTTCTTCTCCAGCACGCGCTGCGCGTCTTCGCGCAGGTCGGCAAGCCCGAGCTTGTCGTAGGCCTGCTTCATGACGAACAGCGCCTCCTCGGACGCCGGCGCGGTCGGGTAGTCGCGCACGGCGATCTGCGCGCGGTTCGCGGCGGCGAGATAGGCGCCGCGGCGCAGGTAGTAGCGCGCGACGAACACCTCGTGCTGCGCAAGCGAGTTCACCAGGTAGCGCATGCGCGCGGCCGAGTCGGCCGCGTAGCGCGAATCCGGGAAGCGCGTCACCACTTCGTTGAACGCGAGATAGGCGTCCCGCGCGGTCTTCGGATCGCGGTCGGCCATGTCCGAGCCCGCGAAGAAGGCGATCATGCCCTCCTTCTCGGCGAAATTGATGATGCCCTTCAGGTAGTAGGCGTAGTCCACGCTGGGGTGGCCCGGATGCAGCTTGATGAAGCGGTCGGCCGCGTTGAGCGCCAGGGCCGCATCGTCGTTCTTCCAGTGCGCGTAGGCGATCTCCAGCTGCGCCTGCTGCGCGTAGCGCCCGTAGGGATAGCGCGCCTCGAGCTTCTCGAGGTACTTCACCGCCTTCGCCCAGTCCTTGGAGCTCATCGCGTCGCGCGCCTCGCCGTACAGGCGCTGCGCCGACCAGCCGGAGGTCTCGTCCTGCAGGTCGCCCTTGGAGCTGCAGGCTGCCAGCAGCGCGCACGCCACGACGGCCACGACCAGACTCAGTACACTTGAACGCATGGGGCGCGATTATAAGGACGCCGAGAGCGAAAATGCCGATTGGGACGCGGCGTTCGTCGCGCCGATGCGCGCGCCGGTGCCTCGGGAGTTCGGCGGCCAACGATTGGACGTCGTGCTGGCGCGCATGTTCCCGCAGTATTCGCGCAACCGCCTGCAGGCCTGGCTCGCGCAGGGCCACATCCGCGTGGACGGCGCGCGCGCGGAGGCGCGCCGCGCCGTGCGCGGCGGCGAAACCATCGAGCTCGCGCCGCCCGCGGCGCCGGAGGCCGCACCGCGTGCCCAGAAGATGCCGCTCGCCATCGTCCACGAGGACGACGACCTGATCGTCATCGACAAGCCGGCGGGCCTCGTCGTGCATCCGGGCGCCGGCGTTCCCGACCGCACGCTGATGAACGGGCTGCTCGCGCACTGCCCGGCGCTCGCCGGCGTGCCGCGCGCCGGCATCGTGCACCGCCTGGACAAGGACACCTCGGGGCTGCTGGTGGTGGCGAAGACCGTCGAGGCGCAGGCGGGCCTCGTGCGCCAGCTCGAATCGCGCAGCATGCGCCGCGTCTACCTGGCGATCGTGCAGGGCGACCCGCCCACCAGCGGCATGATCGACGCGCCGGTCGGGCGCGACACGCGCGCGCGCACGCGCATGGCGATCACGCGCCGCGGCAAGGAGGCGGTGACGCGCTATCGCGTGCTCGAGCGCTACGGCCGCGCGGCGCTCGTCGAGTGCCGCCTGGAGAGCGGCCGCACCCACCAGATCCGGGTGCACTTTCAGCACATCCGCCACCCGATCGTCGGCGACACCGTCTACCGCCGCGGCACGCGCCACGGCCTCGCCTTCGGCCGCCAGGCGCTGCACGCAACCGAGCTCTCGCTCGTGCATCCGCGCACCGGGCAGACGATGACCTGGCGCGCGCCGCCGCCTGCCGACTTCAAGAAGCTGCTGCAGGGCCTGCGGCGTGATCATTCCTGACTGGCCGGCGCACGCGCGCGTGCGCGCGGCGGTGACGACGCGCGGCGAGGCCGATCCGCCTCTGCCCGCGCCCGCCGCATGGCTCAGGCAGGTGCACGGCGCGCGCGTGGTGGAGGCGCACGACGCCGCGGCGAATGCGCGAAGCGCCGCGGGGAACGCGGCGGACACGGTGGGCGCGCTGGAGGCCGACGCATCGGTCGCCCGCGCGCCCGGCGCGGTGTGCGTGGTGAAGGCCGCCGACTGCCTGCCGGTGCTGCTTGCCGATGCGCAAGGCACTGTGGTCGGCGCGGCGCACGCGGGCTGGCGCGGCCTTGCCGCCGGCGTGATCGAGGCAACCGTGGATGCGATGCGCGCGCGGCCCGATGCGCTGCTTGCCTGGCTTGGCCCGGCGATCGGCCCCAAGGCCTACGAGGTCGGCGAGGAGGTGCGCACCGCGTTCCTCGCGCGCGATGCGGCGCTTGCGGCGGTCTTTGCGCCGAATCGCCCGGGGCACTGGCTGCTCGACCTCTACGCGGCGGCGCGCCAGCGACTCGCCGCACGCGGCGTGAATCGCGTCTACGGCGGCGGCTGGTGCACGTTCTCCGAGCCCGCGCGCTTTCCGTCGTGGCGCCGCGACCGCAGCCGCGAGCGTATTGCGGCGTTTGTCTGGTTAGAATCGCGCTCCCCGTGACCCTCCTCTGGATCGTGCTCGCGACCATCGCGGGCGGACTGCTGTCGGTCTGCGCGGCGGCCTTCGCGCTGGTGCTGCGCGCCGCCTGGGTGCCGATGCTGGTGTCCTTCGCCATCGGCACGCTGCTCGGCGCCGCGTTCCTCGAGGTGATTCCGCACGCCTTCGAGCAGGGCGAGGCGCACCTGACGGCGGGCGCGATCCTGGGCGGCATCCTCGGCTTCTTCCTGCTGGAGAAGCTGCTGCTTTGGCGGCACTCGCACGAGCACGGCGAGGGGGCCGAGCCGCTGCACCACCGCGAGCACTCGCGCGCGGGCACGCTGATCGTGGTCGGCGACACGGTGCACAACTTCGTGGACGGCGTGCTGATCGCAGCGGCCTTCCTGCAGGGCCCGGAGCTGGGCCTGATCACCGCAGTGGCCATCGTCGCGCACGAGATCCCGCAGGAGGTCGGCGATTTCCTGGTGCTGCTGAACTCGGGGTACACGCGCGGCAGGGCCTTCGCGCTCAACATGTTGTCCTCGATGGGCAGCGTGGTGGGGGGCGTCCTCGGCTACTTCACGCTGTCCGGCTTCGAGGACTGGGAGCCCATCCTGCTGGGCGTCGTCGCCGCGAGCATGATCTACGTGGCGGTGGCGGACCTGATTCCGGGCCTGCACAAGCGCCCCGAGCTGCGCGCCACCGCCCAGCAGGCCCTCCTCATCGCGGCGGGAGTGGCCGTCATTGCCCTGGTCCGCGCCCTCAGCGGGACGCATTAGGCGAGGCCAGGGCCTTCCGGGGGGGGCGCCGGCACGCCCGCCAGAGGCGGCAAGGGGGGTTTGACCCGGCCGTATGGTGCGGCGCAAAATACCCCGCCTTGAAAGTCCAGCAACCCCCCGAAACCCTGTTTACCTCCATCGCCCGGTCCGGCACCGACATGGCGCAGAACTGGCTGCATATGGCCACAGCCGCGTCCGGCCAAGGTGCGCCGGCCGATTACCTCGCGCGCCTGAACGGCGACGGGGCGCGCCTTGGGCAACTGCAGCTGGCCTATTTCGAGAGGCAGGTGCGGCTCTGGCAGGCGCTCGCCGAGGGCAGAAAGGAGGGCGCTGCGCGGCCGGAGGCGGGCGACCGGCGCTTTGCCGCCCGCGAGTGGCGCGACAACCCCTATTACGACTACCTCAAGCAGTCCTACCTGCTCGCCGCCGAATACCTCGAATCGCTGGCCGAGGCCACGCCGCTCGAAGGCCAGGCCAAGGATCGCCTGCGCTTCACCGTGCGCCAGTGGCTCGATGCGATGAGCCCCGCGAACTTCGCGGCCACCAACCCGGAAGTCCTGCGCGAGGCGCAGGAGACGCAGGGCGAGAGCCTCGCGCGCGGCCTGGTGAACCTGCTGGCGGACACGGGCAAGAAGCGCATCAGCCAGACCGACGAATCGGCCTTCGAGCTCGGCCGCAACCTCGCGATCACGCCGGGCGAGGTGATCTTCGAGAACGACCTGATGCAGCTCATTCAGTACGCGCCCGCCACGCCCGAGGTGGCCAAGCGCCCGCTGGTGATGATCCCGCCCTGCATCAACAAGTACTACATCCTCGACCTGCAGCCCGAGAACTCCTTCGTGCGCTATGCCGTAGAGCAGGGCCACACGGTGTTCATGGTGTCCTGGCGCAACGTGGGCCCCGCGCAGGGGCACTACAGCTGGGACGATTACCTCGAGCTGGGTGTGCTCACGGCGCTGCGCACGGCGCGCGAGATCGCGAATGCCGACCGCGTCAACGCGCTCGGCTTCTGCGTCGGCGGCACGCTGCTTGGCGCCGCGCTCGCCGTCCTCGCGGCGAAGGGCGAGGCGCTGGTGGAGAGCGTCACCTACCTCACGGCGATGCACGACTTCGCCGACACGGGGCAGATCGGGCTGTTCGTCGACGAGCCCAGCGTCGTGCAGCGCGAGGCCGCGCTGGGCCGCGGCGGCATCCTGCCGGGCGCGGAGCTCGCGACGGTGTTCTCCACGCTGCGCGCGAACGACCTCATCTGGCCCTACGTGGTCAACAACTACCTGAAGGGCGGCACGCCCGCGGCCTTCGACCTCCTTTACTGGAACGCCGACAGCACCAACCTGCCGGGCCCGATGTACTGCTGGTACCTGAGGAATACCTACCTGGAGAACAAGCTGCGCGTGCCCGGCGCGCTCACCAATCTCGGCGTGAAGGTGGACCTCGGCAAGGTGGACCGTCCGACTTTCATTGTCGCCACGCGCGAGGACCACATCGTGCCGTGGCGCTCGGCGTATCGCAGCGTGCACCTGCTCGGCGGCGAGAAGACCTTCGTGCTGGGCGCGAGCGGCCATGTCGCGGGCGTCATCAATCCGGCATCGAAGAACCGCCGCAGCTACTGGGCGGGCGAAGAGTATCCGCAGGACCCGGAAGCCTGGCTGCAAGGCGCAGCCGAGCAGCCGGGGAGCTGGTGGCCGCGCTGGGCGGGCTGGCTCGCAGGCCACGGCGGCGGCAGGCGCAAGGCGCCGGCGCGCGCGGGCAATGCCCGCTACGCGGCGCTCGAGCCCGCGCCCGGCCGCTACGTCAAACAGAAGGCAAGCTAGAAGGAGATCGCAATGGAAGAAATCGTCATCGCAGGCGCGGCGCGCAGCGCCATCGGCAAGTTCGGCGGCACGCTCGCCAGGACGCCGGCGGCCGACCTAGGGGCGCACGTCATCCGCAAGCTCCTGGAGCGCTCGGGCCTGAAGCCCGACCAGGTGTCCGAGGTGATCATGGGGCAGGTGCTCGCCGCGGGCGTGGGCCAGAACCCTGCGCGCCAGGCGGCGATCAAGGCGGGCCTGCCCGACATGATCCCGGCCATGACCATCAACAAGGTCTGCGGCTCGGGCTTGAAGGCGGTGATGCTCGCCGCGCAGTCGGTCGCCAACGGCGACTCCGATGTGGTGATCGCGGGCGGCCAGGAAAACATGAGCGCCGCGCCGCACGTGATGAACGGCTCGCGCGACGGCTTCCGCATGGGCGATGCGAAGCTGATCGACTCGATGATCGTCGACGGGCTGTGGGACGCCTTCAACCAGTACCACATGGGCGTCACCGCCGAGAACGTGGCCAAGGAATACGCCGTCACGCGCGAGGAGCAGGACGAGTTCGCGGTGAAGAGCCAGAACAAGGCCGAGGCCGCGCAGAAGGGCGGCCGCTTCAAGGACGAGATCATCCCCTTCGAGATTCCCTCGAAGAAGGGTCCCGTGGTGTTCGCCGACGACGAATACCCGCGCCACGGCGCGACGCTGGAGGCGATGAAGGGCCTGAAGCCCGCGTTCGACAAGAACGGCACGGTGACCGCGGCCAACGCCTCGGGCATCAACGACGGCGCGGCAGCGGTCATCGTCACTTCCGCGAGGAAGGCGAAGGAGCTCGGCTTGAAGCCGCTGGCGCGCATCAAGGCCTTCGCCTCGGCGGGCGTGGACCCGCGCTACATGGGGATGGGCCCGGTGCCCGCCTCCAAGCGCTGCCTGGCGCGCGCCGGCTGGACGCCGAAGGACCTCGACCTCATGGAGATCAATGAGGCGTTCGCCGCGCAGGCGATCGCGGTGAACCGGCAGATGGGCTGGGATACGAGCAAGGTCAACGTGAACGGCGGCGCGATCGCGCTGGGGCACCCGATCGGCGCCTCGGGCTGCCGCATCCTCGTGACGCTGCTGCACGAGATGGCCAAGCGCGACGCGAAGAAGGGCCTCGCGTCGCTGTGCATCGGCGGCGGCATGGGCGTGGCGCTGGCGGTGGAGCGATGAGCGCGGTCCTCAAGCGGGTGAAGGAAGAGGGCGTCGCGGCGCGGCCGGCGACGGCGCGCATCGCCTTCGTCTCGGGCGGCATGGGCGGCATCGGCACGGCGATCTGCCGACGCCTGGGCGCGGCGGGCCACGTGGTCGTCGCGGGCTGCCTGCCGGGTTACGACAGGAAGGCCGAGTGGCTGGACGCCATGCGCCGCGAGGGCATGCGCGTGCACGCCGCCGAGGGCGACGTCGCCAACTTCGAGTCCTGCGCGGAGATGTTCTACAACGTGCGCTCGGTGGTGGGGCCGGTGGACATCCTCGTCAACAACGCCGGCATCACGCGCGACGCGATCTTCAAGCGCATGACCGAGCAGGACTGGATGGCGGTGATCAACACCAACCTGAACAGCGTGTTCAACGTCACGCGCCAGGTGATCGACGGCATGGTCGAGCGCGGCTGGGGACGCATCGTCAACATCTCCTCGGTGAACGCGATCAAGGGGCAGTTCGGCCAGACCAACTACTCGGCGGCCAAGGCGGGCATGGCGGGCTTTTCCAAGGCGCTCGCGCAGGAGGTGGTGCGCAAGGGCGTCACCGTGAACACCATTTCGCCGGGCTACGTGGAGACCGACCTCGTGCGCGCGATCCGCGCGGACGTGCGCCAGCAGATCATCGACTCGATTCCGATGGGGCGCCTGGCAAAGCCCGAGGAAGTCGCCGCCGTCGTGGCGTTTCTGGTGTCCGAGGAAGCGGGCTACATCACCGGCGCCAACATCTCGGTGAACGGCGGCATGCACATGATGTGATGGTGTAGACTGGATTTCGAGGAGGAGGGGGCAACCATGGCGCAGCAACGGATCGCCGTCGTCACCGGCGGCATGGGCGGTTTGGGCGAGTCGATTTCCACGAAGATGGCGGACGCCGGCTACAAGGTGGTGGTCACCTATTCGCCCTCCAACACCAAGTACAAGGCGTGGCTCGACGAGATGAAGTCGCAGGGCTACAGCTTCGGCGCGTACCCGGTGGACGTCGCCAACTACGACGATTGCGCGGCGAAGGCGGTGCGCATCGCGCAGGAGGTCGGGCCGATCGACATCCTGGTCAACAACGCCGGCATCACCCGCGACATGACGTTCAAGAAGATGACCAAGAGCGAC
>DASWBP010000002.1:0-19760 GCA_036390555.1 Burkholderiales bacterium
CACTGCTTCGTCGCACCGGCGCGCCTTTGTGGTGGAGACCATGGGCCGCGATTGCGGCTACATCGCGCTGATGGCCGGCATCGCGGGCGGCGCGGAAGTCATCGCCATCCCCGAGCGCGAGATCGAGGCGGGCGACGTCGCCGAGCGGCTGCGTGCGGCGTATCGCCGCGGCAAGACGCACGCCCTGGTGGTGGTTGCCGAGGGCGCGAAGCACGGGGTGCAGGGGCTGCTCAAGCTCTACGGCGAGCAGCGCGACACGATCGGCTTCGAGCTTCGCATCACGCGGCTCGGCCACGTCGTGCGCGGCGGCGTGCCGAGCGCCGCCGACCGCGTGCTGGCGACGCGCTTGGGCGCGGCTGCGCTCGAGACGCTAGGCGCGGGCAAGAAGGGGTTGATGGTCGGCATCCAGCGCGGTGAGGTGGTGCAGACGCCGCTCGCCGAACTCGCGGGGCGCACGCGTCCAGCCGATGCCGGACTACTCGAGTTGGCGCGCACAATGGCGCTGTGAAAGCAAGGGTTTGATGCAATTAGGGGTTTTCAGGAATCTGACGCTTCTGTAAGATTCTGCTGTTCCCACCCGCCGGCGCCCACTGCCGGAGTGCCAGCCATGCGGCTTTCCCTGCGTTTCATCCTGCCCCTTGGTCTCGCGCTGGCGGCGATCGCCTACGCGGTGGTGCCGCTTGTCGACCGCCTGACGTTGCAGTGGTTCGTGCGCGACCTCGACATCCGCGCCACCACCATCGCCACTGCGGCGCAGGAGCCGGTCGCCACGCTGGTGCGTGCGCCCGGCGCTCGGCCGAAGCTGCAGCGCTACTTCGAGCGCATCGTGCAGGACGAGCGCATCTACGCGCTGGGCTTCTGCGACCCGGCGGGCAAGCTGGTCTACGCCACGAGCACGTTCCCGGGCAGCGTGATGTGCGGCAAGCCCGGGGAGGGCGCGCAGGCAAACCGCGTGGTCCAGGACGTGCACGGGCCGCTGCATGTATCGTCGACGCCAGTCGCGGCCGAAGGCGAGGTGCTTGGCACGCTGGCCATCGTGCACGACATGAGCTTTGTCGTGCGGCGCAGCGAGGACACGAAGAAGTACGTGGTGTGGCTTTTCGCAGCGATCGCGGCGGTGGTTGCGCTGATCACGGTGGTGATCGCCGAGATCAGCTGGCGTGGCTGGGTCGCCGGCATGAAGCGCCTCATTTCGGGCGAGGCGCTGCTCGGCACGCGCGAGAGCCTCAAGGTGACGGCGCCCGAGCTGAGGCCGCTTGCGCGCGACCTGCAGGCGCTGGTGCGCGACCTCGAGGCCGACCGGCGCGCGCGCGACGAAAGCCAGGTGCACTGGGGCCCGGAAACCCTGCGCAGCGTGCTGCGCGAGGACCTGAAGGGCGACGAGGTGCTGATCGTCTCCAACCGCGAGCCCTATATCCATACGCGCCGCAAGGACAACGTGATCGAGATCCAGCGCCCGGCGAGCGGGCTGGTGACGGCGCTGGAGCCCGTGATGCGCGCGTGCTCGGGCACCTGGATCGCGCACGGCGCGGGCTCGGCCGACCGCGACATGGTGGATGGTCAGGACCACGTCATGGTGCCGCCCGAGAAGCCCGCCTACCGCATTCGCCGCGTTTGGCTGTCGAAGGAGGAGGAGCAGGGCTACTACTACGGCTTTGCCAACGAGGGCCTCTGGCCGCTATGCCACATCGCGCATACGCGCCCCACTTTCCGCGCAGGCGACTGGGAACACTACAAGGCGGTGAACCGGCGCTTCGCGGGCGTGGTGGTGGACGAGGCGCGCACCGAGGACCCGATCATCCTGGTGCAGGACTACCATTTCGCGCTGCTGCCGCGCATGGTGCGCGAGCGCCTGCCGCGCGCCACCATCATCGCCTTCTGGCATATTCCCTGGCCCAACCCGGAGGCATTCGGCATCCTGCCGTGGCGCGAGGAGGTGCTCGACGGCATGCTCGGCTCCTCGATCCTGGGCTTCCACACACAGTTCCACTGCAATAACTTCTTTGACACCGTGGACCGCTTTCTCGAGGCGCGCGTGGACCGCGAGACCTTCACCATCTCCTACGGCGGCGAGCCCACCGAGGTGCGCCGCTATCCGATTTCCATCGAGTGGCCGCCCGCGGCGCTCGCTGCGCAGCCGCCGGTGGCGGAGGCGCGGCGCGCGCTGCGCGAGCGCCTCGGCGTCGCCCCCGATGTCGCGCTCGGCGTGGGCGTGGACCGCCTGGACTACACCAAGGGGATCCTCGAGCGCTTCATGGCGGTGGAGCGGCTGCTCGAGCTCGAGCCGCGCTGGGTCGGAAAGTTCAGCTTCGTGCAGGCGGCCGCACCCTCGCGTTCCTCGATCGACGAGTACCAGAACCTCGAGGTCCGCGTGCGCGCGCTCGCGGAGCGAATCAACAAGCGCTTCGGCTCGGCCGGCTACCAGCCCATCGTGCTCAGGATCGAGCACCACGAATCGCCGCAGGTCTACGAGCTGTACCGCGCCGCCGAGTTCTGCTGCGTCTCCAGCCTGCACGACGGCATGAACCTGGTGGCGAAGGAGTTCGTCGCCGCGCGCGACGACCTGCAGGGCGTGCTGATCCTGTCACAGTTCACGGGCGCGGCGCGCGAGCTCGCCGAGGCGCTGGTGGTGAATCCCTACGACATCGAGCAGAGCGCTGCGGCGATGCACGTCGCGCTTACGATGCCGCCCGCCGAGCAGCGTGCGCGCATGCGCAGCATGCGCACGCTGGTGCAGGACTTCAACGTGTTCCGCTGGGCGGGCCGCATGCTGCTGGACGCCGCGCGCATGCGCAACCGGCGGCGCGTGCTGGCGCATGCGCGCAGCGCGCGGCGCGAAGGCGCAGCCGGCTAGGCGATGGCCACCGCGGGCCTGCCTCCCTTTGCGCCGGACTGGGGGATCTTCCTCGACGTGGACGGCACGCTCCTCGAGCACGCCGAGCGCCCCGACGCCGTGCGCGCGCAGCCGGCGGTGCTGCGCCTGCTCGAGGCGCTGCAGCGCGGCACGGGTGGCGCGCTGGCGCTGATCAGCGGGCGCGCGATCGCCGACCTCGATCGCCTGTTTGCGCCGCTCGCGCTGCCGCTCGCCGGTCAGCACGGCGTCGAGCGGCGCGATGCCGCGGGACGCCTGCACCGGCACCCTTTCCCGTCGGACCTGCTGCGCCGCGCCGCGGCGCGCATCGGCGAGTTCGCCGCGCGCCACGAAGGGCTCCTCTTCGAGGACAAGGGCTCCAACCTCGCCCTGCATTTTCGCCTGGCGCCGCAGCTCGCGGGCGCGGCCCATTCTGCAGTGCGCCAGGCGGCGGCGCAGCTCGGCGGCGAATTCGAGGTGCAGGAAGGGCGCATGGTCGTCGAGCTCAAGCCCTCGGGCCGCGACAAGGGCGTCGCCATCGAGGAGTTCATGCGCGAGCGGCCGTTTGCCGGCCGCACCCCGGTGTTCGTCGGCGACGACCTGACCGACGAGTACGGCTTCGGCGTGGTCAACCGCCTTGGCGGCCACGCGGTGAAGGTTGGCCCTGGCGCCAGCGCCGCGCCCTACCGGCTTGCCGATTCCGGCGCCGTGCGCGCCTGGCTCGAGGCCTGGGCGGCGCGCCACGCATGAGCGCGTCGCTCGAGCTGGGGATCGTCGGCAACGCCAACATCGCGGCGCTCATCGACGCGCGCGCCGAGGTCGTCTGGGCCTGCCTGCCGCGCATGGACGGCGATCCGGTGGCCTGCTCGCTGCTGCGCGAGCGGCGCGGCGCCGATGACTTCGGCTTTTTCGCCGTGGAGCTAGCCGACTTCGCGCACAGCGAGCAGGAGTACCTCGCCAACACGCCGATCCTCGTCACGCGCCTTTTCGACCGTCACGGCAATGGCGTGGAGGTGACCGATTTCGCGCCGCGCTTCCGGCAGCACGCGCGCCTGTTCAACCCCATGACGCTGGTGCGCCAGCTGCGTCCGCTCGCCGGCAGCCCGCGCCTGCGCATCCTGCTGCGGCCGGCCTCGCAATACGGCGCCAGGCGCCCGACGCTCACCTACGGCAGCAACCACGTGCGCTATGTCGCCGAGAACTACGTGATGCGCGTCACCACTGACGCCTCGATCACGGCGCTCGTCGAGGAATTGCCCTTCGTGCTGCAGCGTCCGCTTTCCTTCCTTCTCGGTCCCGACGAGACGCTGCAGGGCAGCGTGGCCGAGACCGCGCGCCGCTTCCAGGAGGAGACCGCCGACTACTGGCGCGACTGGGTACGCGACCTGCAGATCCCCTTCGAGTGGCAGGAGGAGATCATCCGCGCGGCGCTGACGCTCAAGCTGTCCGCAGTGGACGACACCGGCGCGCTGGTCGCCGCGGCGACCACCTCGATTCCGGAGGCGCCGGGCAGCGGCCGCAACTGGGACTACCGCTACTGCTGGCTGCGCGACGCGTACTTCACCATCAACGCGCTCAATCGCCTGAACGCCACGCGCACCATGGAGCGCTTCCTCGATTACATCATCAACGTCGCCGCCGGGGCGGGCGGTGCGCGCCTGCAGCCCGTGTACCGCATCAACGGCACACCGGAGATGCCCGAGCGTGAGATCGCCACGCTGCCCGGCTACCGCGGCATGGGCCCGGTGCGCGTCGGCAACCAGGCGGCGCTGCAGGTGCAGAACGACATCTACGGCTCGGCGGTGCTTGCGGCCACGCACGCCTTCTTCGACCGCCGGCTGATGCGCAGCGGCAACGACGCGCTATACGCGCGCCTGGAAGCGCTGGGCGAGCGCGCTGCAGCCGCCTGGGACCAGCCTGACGCGGGCCTCTGGGAGCTGCGCGGGCAGGGCCGCGTGCATACCTTCTCCAGCGTCATGTGCTGGGCCGCGTGCGACCGGCTGGCGAAGATCGGCGCGCGCCTGGGCCGGGTGGAGCGTGCCGTGCACTGGCGCTCGCTCGCGGACCGCCTGCACCGCGGCATCTGCGAGCGCGCCTGGAGCGAGCGGCGCGGAAGCTTCGTGGCGAGCTTCGATGGCGAGGGGCTGGATGCGAGTCTGCTCCAGTTGGCCGAACTCGGCTTCGTATCGGCGGCGGATCCGCGCTACGGCGCCACCGTCGCCGCCATCGAGCGCGACCTGATGAAGGACGGCTTCGTCTTCCGCTACACGGAGCCCGACGACTTTGGCGCGCCGCAGCACGCGTTCCTCGTCTGCAGCTTCTGGTTCGTGGACGCGCTCGCCGCCGTCGGCCGGCGCGATGAGGCGCGCGCGCTCTTCGAAGGCCTGTTGGCTTGCCGCAATCGTCACGGCCTGCTCGCGGAGCATGTGGACCCCGCCACGCGCGAGCTGTGGGGAAATTTCCCGCAGACCTACAGCATGGTCGGGCTGGTCAATTCCGCGACGCGCCTCTCGATCAGCTGGGACGAAGCGTTCTGATGCGCCTCGGCGTGGACCTCGGTGGCACCAAGATCGAGGTCGCCGTGCTGGACGCAGAGGGTCGCGCGTTGCTCAGTCGCCGCGCCGCGACGCCGCAGGGCGGCTATGCGCAGGCGCTGCAGCTGCTGGCCCGCATGGTGCGCGACACGGAGCGCGAGGCGGGCGAGCGCTGCACGGTCGGCGTCGGCCTGCCCGGCTACGTCTCGGCGCAGGGCGTGGTGCACAACGCCTACAACACGCCGCTGACCGGTATGCCGCTCAAGCGCGACCTGGAAGCCGAGCTCGGGCGCGAGCTGCGCTTCGCCAACGACGCCAACTGCTTTGCGCTGTCGGAGGCGCGCGACGGCGCCGCGCGTGGCGCGCGCGTGGTCTTCGGCGCGATCCTTGGCACGGGTGCCGGCGGCGGCATCGTCGTGGATGGCCGCGTTCCCGGCGGCCACGATGCGCTCGGCGCCGAGTGGGGCCACAACCCGTTGCCCTGGATGCGCCCGGACGAATCTCCCGGGCCGCGCTGCACTTGCGGCCGCGAAGGCTGCATCGAGCAGTTCGTCTCGGGGCCGGCGCTCGCACGCGAGCGCGCCTTGTCGTCCGAGTCCGAGGCGCTTGCGCGGTACGCCGACCGGCTGGCGCGTGCGCTCGCGCACGTCGTCAACCTGCTGGCGCCGGATGCGATCGTGCTGGGCGGCGGTGTGTCGAACGTGCAATCGCTCTACGCGGCGCTGCCGTCGCTCCTTGCGCGCTATGTGTACCGGCGGGAGATCGAAACGCCTGTGCGCCGCGCTGCGCACGGCGACGCGAGCGGCGTGCGTGGTGCGGCGATGCTCTGGGATGCCGCGTGAGGGCAGCCTTTCCGCGCACGGGGCCGGCGTAGGGACCTAGGCCAGGCCCTCGAAGAGTTGCACCTGCACCGGCTCGCCGGCGGCGACACGGCCGCGCTCGTGCTCGAGCACGATGAAGCAGTTCGCCTCCGACATCGAGCGCAGCACGCCCGAGCCCTGCTGTCCGGTGGTCTTCACCTTCCATTCGCCGCCGTCGCGGAACAGGATGCCGCGCTGGTACTCGGTGCGGCCCGCAACCTTGCGGATCGGCTCGGCGGCCGGAACCTTGAGCAGCGGCAGGGCGCAGTCGCCCGCGCGCCCCGACATCGCCAGCAGCGCCTCGCGCACGAACTGGTAGAAGGTCACCATCACCGCGACCGGGTTGCCCGGCAGCCCGAAGAGGAAGGCGTTGCCGATCCGGCCAAAGGCCATCGGCCGCCCGGGGCGCATGGCGATCCGCCAGAACAGCGCTTCGCCGAGCTTCGCCATCATCGGCTTGACGAAATCCGCTTCGCCCACCGAGACGCCGCCGGTGGTGATGATGGCGTCGGCGAATCCCGCCGCCTTGCGGAAGGCGGCTTCCAGCTGCGCCGGGTCGTCGCGCACCACGCCGAGGTCGTGGATCTCCACGCCAATGCGGGAGAGCATGCCGTGCAGCGTGTAGCGGTTGGAGTCGTAGACCTCGCCTTCCTTGAGTGCGGTGCCGATCGAGGCGAGCTCGTCGCCGGTGGAAAAGAACGCCACGCGCAGGCGGCGCCTCACGGCGACTTCGCCGATGCCGAGCGAGGCGATGAGGCCCAGGTCGGCGGGGCCCAGCGCGCATCCGGGCCCGAGTACCGGCACGCCCTTCTTCAGGTCCTCGCCCGCAAGGCGCACGTGCTGCCCGGACTTCTGCCCGGGCGGGATCGTCACCTTGCCCGCGGCGGCTTTCACGATCTCGAGCGGCACCACCGTGTCGGCGCCCTGCGGCATCACCGCGCCGGTGGTGACGCGCACGCACTGCCCCGCGCCGACCGACCCCGCGAAGGCCTTGCCGGCGAGCGCGGCGCCGATTTCCTGCAGTACGGTCTCGCCGGCGCCGAGGTCCGCGAAGCGCAGCGCGAAGCCGTCCATCGCCGTGTTGTCGTGGCCCGGCACGTCGATCCCCGGCACGATATCTTCGGCGAGCACGCGGCCGAGCGCCCCGCGTACCGGCAGCCGCTCGGTTTCGGTGACGGGGGCAATGCAGGCGCGGATTGCCGCGCGCGCCTTCTCGACGTGCAGCGCATCGGGGTCGTAGCCCTCGATGGCGTGCACGATCTGGAAGATCTTCTTCATGCCTGGTTCAGCTCTTCGCGGGTATTGATGTTGCGGAAGGCGTCGGCTTCGTCGTCGAAGGGCACCTCCACCACGTTGAGCGTCGCGTACCAGGCGTCGATCTTGCGCCCGCCGCCGGCAAGGTACGCCGAGAGGTGGTCGAGCACCGCGCGGCGCACGAGCGAGAACACCGGGTGCGGCTGCTCGCCCGTCTTCGCCACCGCGAGGTCGTTGGCGCCGAGCGCACCGCGCAGGCGCGCCACGAGGTCGAGCGGCAGGAACGGCGAGTCGCAGGGCACCGTGACGGCGAGCGGGTGCGCGGCGGCGGTGAGGCCCGCATGCAGGCCGGCGAGCGGGCCGGCGAAGCCGCCGATCGCGTCCGGTACCACGCGGTGGCCCAAGCGCGCGTAGGCCTCGAGGTTCTGGTTGGCGTTGACCAGGATCTCGTCCACCTGGGGCGCGAGGCGCTCGAGCACCCAGGCGACCATGGGCTTGCCGCGCAACACCTGCAACCCCTTGTCCACGCCGCCCATGCGCCGGCCCTGGCCGCCCGCGAGCACGATGCCGGTGACGTCTTCCATGCCGTCGATTCTAAGCGTTCGAACCCGAGCGGCAGCCAGTTGCGGCTCGGTGTAGGCTCATGCCCCATGAGCGCCGTGCCCTCCGCGATGCCCCTCGCCGCCGCCAACCCCTGGCTGGTGCGCTTTCTCAACCTCGGGCACCTGCTCGACCATCTCGTGATGCTGGTCTTTCCGACCGCGGTCGTCGCGCTCGGCCGCGAGTGGGGCCGGCCCTATTCGGAGCTGCTGCCGCTCGCGCTGGGCGGCTTCATCGCCTTCGGTGCCTTCGCAATTCCCGCGGGCTGGCTCGCCGATCACTGGAGCCGCTACCGCACGATGGTGATCTTCTATTTCGGCATCGGCGTGTCGCTGTTCCTCACAGGCTTTTCGCAGTCGCCCTGGCACATCGCCGCGGGCCTGACGCTCACCGGCGCGTTCGCGGCGATCTACCACCCGGTGGGCATCGCCATGCTGGTCGCCTCGCCCGAAAGGATGGGGCGCGCGCTCGGCTGGAACGGCCTGTGGGGCAACCTCGGGCTCGCCGCCGCAGCGCTGTTCACCGGGGCGCTCGTGGACCTCGCGGGCTGGCGCGCCGCCTTCTTCGTGCCGGGCCTTGCCTGCGTGGCGGCGGGCGTGGGCTTCCTGCTGCTGGTGGAGGATCCGGGCAAGGTGAAGAAGACTTCCAGGACCATCGGCTTGCACCTGGATACGCGCACGATGGCGCGCATCTTCGCGGTGCTGCTCATCGCCACCGCCTGCGGCGGGGTGATCTTCAACTCGACCACCGTCGCCATGCCCAAGGTGTTCGACGAGCGCCTCGCCGCGCTCACGCAGACCAACTTCGGCATCGGCGTGCTGGTGGCGCTGGTCTACACCGTGGCGGCCTTCGCGCAGGTGGCGATGGGCGCGCTCATCGACCGCTTCGAGCTGCGCCGCCTGATGATCGGCATCGGCCTGGCGCAGGTGCCGCTGCTCGCGCTCGCCGCCAACCTGGAAGGCGCCGCGATGCTCGCGGCGGCGGTGCTGATGATGCTTGCGGTGTTCGGGCAGATCCCGCTCAACGACGCGATGGTCGGCCGGTACGTGGCCGACGAATACCGCGCGCGGGTGCTCTCGGTGCGCTACGTGGTGTCGCTCGGCGTGGCGGCGATCGCCGTGCCGATGATCGCGGTCCTGCACCGCACCGAGGGAGGCTTTCGCAACGTGTTCCTGGTGCTCGCCATCCTCGCGGTCGGCATCTTCGCCGCGAGCCTGTTCTTCCCGTCGCGCGCGGCGCTCGACGCCGCCAAGCAGCGCGCGGCTGCGCAGCACGCCTAGCGCAGTCGCGGCGCCCGCGATGCGCCGCCCGGGCGGCGACCGCTAGGCGGCCTTCTTGTAGGTATCCAGGCGGATGCGCTCGCGCTCGAGCGCGGCCGCCACAGGCGGCGCCTGCACCACGCGCTCGATGTAGGCCTTGTATGCGGGGTAGGAGTCCGGATCCACGCCGGCAAAGCCGCTCCAGCGCAGCAGCGTGAACGCGTAGGCATCGTGGGGCCCCGGGTTCGCGCCGAGCCAGAACGGCGCAGCCGCCTTGGACCATTCCTGGATGCGCGCGAGATGCCTCTGCAGCTCCGCGACCGCCATGCGCTTGACCTCTGCCTGTGCCGCCTCGCTCTCCGCGAAGTAATAGGTGCGGAACCAGTGCGTGAAGCACGGATGCACCGTGTTGTTCATCCAGGCGAGCTGTGAGAGCGCCTGCGCGCGCGGCCAGCTATCGGTGGGCAGCAGGCGCGCCTGGGGAAAGCGCCGGTCGAGGTAGTCGCAGATGGCGACGATCTGCGTGAGCGGCTTGCCCTCCACGATGAGCACCGGCACCTGGCCGTCGGGGTTCATCGCCAGGTACTCGGCGGACTTCTGCTCGTTCTTGTGCAGCTTCACCAGGTTCGGCTTGAAATCCTGGCCGGTCGCAGCCTTGACCACTTCCAGGCTCACGTGCGCAACGAACGAGCAGGCGCCGGGCGAGAAATACAGTTCGATCACGCTCTATCTCCTTGCAGGGGAAGATGGGGAATCTCGTTGCCCATGGTCATGCGATGGCAGTCGGTTGGACCGTGGTGCGCAGCAGGCGCTGCCGGCCGGTGAAGGCGAGGTAGTGACGGCCGCTCGCGCGGCCGAGCATGGTGATGCCGATCTTCTGCGCGATCTGGTGGCCCATGTGCGTGAGCCCGGAGCGCGACACGAGGAACGGGATGCGCATCTGCGCGCACTTGATCACCATCTCCGAGGTCAGGCGGCCGGTGGTGTAGAACACCTTGTCCGAGCCGTCGACGTCCTCGAGCCACATGAAGCCGGCAATGGCATCCACCGCGTTGTGGCGTCCGACGTCCTCGACGAACATCAGGATCTCGCCCGCGCGCGTGGCGAGCGCGCAGCCGTGCACCGCGCCCGCCTGCTTGTAGATGGTCTCGTGCTTGCGCACTCGCTCGATCAACGCGAACAGCTGCTCGTCGGCGAGCGTCACGTCGTCGCGCAGCTTGATGGCGTCGATCTCCGACATCAGGTCGCCGAACATCGTGCCCTGGCCGCAGCCGGAGGTCACGGTGCGCTTGCCGGTCTTCTTCGGCAGGTCCTTCACGCCCTTGCGCGTGGTGATGGCGCAGGACTCGGTCTCCCAGTCCACTTGCACCGACGCGATCTCCTTGATCGAGCCCACGAGGCGCTGATTGCGCAGGTAGCCGATGGCCAGTGCCTCGGGCGCATGGCCGAGCGTCATCAGGGTGACGAGCTCCTTCTTGTCGAGGTAGAGCGTCAGCGGATGCTCGCCGGCCACCGACGTGGGCACCATCTCGCCGCGCTCGTTGTAGGCCTCGACCTCGAAGGTCGCCGGCTTGCCGGCGTCGGTGAGTCGGGGACGGAATGCTTTCGTCGGGGTCTTCACGGTCCGGTTCCAACGGGTTGAGCCGCGCTCTAGGGCGTCGGCTCCAACCCGGTTAGCCACCAATGTAGGACATCTCGACTTTGCGCGCTTTCGCTGTTTCCGCGGTGCGAATCTCGGAGTAGCGGTCGCCACGCGCGCGCCAGACGGCCGCGATCTCGTTGACGAGCTCCTCGTCCGAGCCGCCGTGGCGCAGCAGCCACTTCAAGTCGTGGCCCTGCTCGGCGAAGAGGCAGGTGTAGAGCGACCCCTCGGCCGAAAGGCGCAGGCGGTTGCAGTCGCGGCAGAAGGCCTGCGTCACCGAGGCGATGACGCCGATCTCGCCCGCGCCGTCGCGATAGCGCCAGCGCTCGGCGACCTCGCCGCGGTAGTCCGGCTCCACGGGCTCGAGCGGGTAGCGCGCGCCGATCCGCTTCACGATTTCGGCGGCGGGCACCACGTCGTCCATGCGCCAGCCGTTGGTGCTGCCGACGTCCATGTACTCGATGAAGCGCACGATGTGCCCGGTGCCGCGCCAGCGCTCGGCCATCGCCAGCACGTGGCCGTCGTTCACGCCGCGCTTCACCACCATGTTGATCTTGATCGGCGCCATGCCGGCGGCGGCCGCCGCCTCGATGCCCTCGATGACTCTGCTCACGGGGCAGTCGGCGTCGTTGATCGCGCGGAACGTGGCTTCATCCAGCGAATCCAGGCTCACCGTTACGCGCTTCAAGCCCGCACCGGCGAGCGCGCTCGCCTGCTTTGCGAGCAGCGCGCCGTTGGTGGTCAGCGTGAGGTCCAGTCCCGGAATCTGCGCGAGCAGCGCCACCAACCGGTGCAGCTCGCGCCGCACCAGCGGCTCGCCGCCCGTCAGCCGGATCTTCTTCACGCCGAGCCCGGCGAACAGGCGCGCGAGGCGCGCGATTTCCTCGAAGCTCATCACCTCGCTGTGCGGCACGAACTTGAAGTCCTGGTCGAACACCTCGCGCGGCATGCAGTAGACGCAGCGGAAGTTGCAGCGGTCCGTCACCGAAATGCGCAGGTCGCGCAGGTTGCGGCCGAGCGTGTCCACGAGCGCGCCGCCGTCGTAGACGGGGGCCGGCTCGCGTGCGCTGTGGATCGGAAAAACCTTCTGCGTCATGGTGTTTCTCGAATCTTCGATGATAGCAAAGGCAGGCTCTTGAGCTATAGTTCCCCGCATGCAGAAGCTGAAGTTTTCGGTCGCCGTGGTGATGCAGCGCCGGGTGCTCGACAACCGCTGGCAGAGCGAGGCCTGGGAGCCGATCGGCGTCGTGCCCAGCGTGGAGCCGAAGGGCGCGCCGCGCCTGCTGGTGGAGGACGGCACGGTGCAGCAATGGCTGTATCCCGGCTTCGAGCTGGTGCTGCACCGTGACGAGGCCGAGGGCTATTACCTCAACGTATCGCTTCCCGGCGCGCGTGTGTTCATCCTCTGGCGCCAGGAAGGCGACCAGGCGCTGCCGCTCGACGTGACGGCGAGCTACAACGAGGGCGGGCGATGGCTCGACGGCGGCCACAGCGTGGACAGCGTGCCGATGCCACCGGAAATCTTCGCCTGGGTGGGCGAGTTCGTGGAGCAGAACTACCGCCCTGAACCGAAGAAGCGCATCAAGCCGCGCTCGTTCGTGCACCCGAAGGACCGCGTCGGCTGATGGCCGCGGAGGACAAGGAGGCGTTCCTCTCGCGCTGGTCGCGGCGCAAGCAGGAACAGGCGCGCGTGGCGCCCGCCACGGGCGCGCCTGCGGAGGCGCACGCCAAAGACGCGCAGGCGCCGGCCCTGCCTCCGGTGGACAAGCTCACGCCCGAATCGGACTTCGCGCCGTTCATGCACCCGAAGGTCGCGCAGGCGGTGCGCCGCGTCGCGCTGAAGAAGCTCTTCGCCGACCCGCACTTCAACGTGCCGGACCTCAACGAGGCGTATTCGGGCGACTGGACCGGCGGCGACCCGATCTCGGAGGAGCTGCTCAAGACGCTCAATCAGGCCCGCACGGTGCTCTATCGCGAGGAAGAGGAAGCGAAGCAGGCGGAGCAGGCGCGCGAGGCGCCCGCCACGGGCGCGCAGGCGGACGAGGCCTCGGCGCAAACCGCGGCCGGCAAGACGAAGGACGAGGATGGGACTGGAAGGCAAGACGCTTAAGGTCTGCAGCTGCAACAAGACCGTCGCGATCGACGGGCGCGCGCTCGCCGCGGCGCTCAAGGCGGGCGCGCCGCTCCAGGTGCACAGCGAGCTTTGCCGAAAGGACGCGGCCGCGTTCCAGGCTTCGCTCGGCGATGCCGAGGTGATCGTCGCCTGCACACAGGAGGCGCCGCTCTTTGGCGAGATCGCGGAAGCCGCCGGCGCGCGCCCCAATCTGCGCTTCGTCAACCTGCGCGAGCAGGCTGGGTGGTCGAGCGAAGGTGCGCAGGCCCTGCCAAAGATCGCCGCGCTCGTTGCCGCCGCGGCAATGCCCGAGCCGGAGCCGGTACCCGCGGTGAGCTTCAAGTCAGGTGGCCAGCTGCTCGTGATCGGACCGGCGAGCGCCGCGCTCGATTGGGCGGAGCGCTTATCCGGCGCCCTCGAGGTGAACGTGCTGATCACGGATGCGCGCGGCGCCGAGCTGCCGCTCGAGCGCAAGTTCCCGATCTGGTCGGGAAAGGTACGGCGGCTCGCCGGCTGGCTGGGGGCCTTCGAGGTCGAGTGGACGCAGGAGAATCCCATCGACCTCGAGACCTGCACGCGCTGCAACGCCTGCATCCGCGCCTGTCCCGAGCAGGCGATCGACTACAGCTACCAGATCGACATGGCGAAGTGCAAGGCGCACCGCGAGTGCGTCAAGGCCTGCGGCGCGATCGGCGCGATCGACTTCGTGCGCGCCGCGGCGCCGCGCGCGGAAACCTTCGATCTGGTGCTCGACCTGTCGCGCGAGCCGTTGCTGCGCATGCCGCAGCTGCCGCAGGGCTACGCGGCGCCGGGCGCCGACCCGCTGGAGCAGGCGCTCGCCGCACAGGCTTTGAGCGCGCTCGTCGGTGAGTTCGAGAAGCCGCGCTTCTTCAGCTACGAGCCGCGCATCTGCGCGCACAGCCGCTCGGGGCGCAAGGGCTGCGACCTGTGCATCGAGGTGTGCTCGAGCGCCGCCATTTCGGCGGACGGCGACAAGGTGAAGGTCGAGCCGCACCTGTGCGCGGGCTGCGGCGGCTGCGCCACGGTGTGCCCGTCGGGCGCGATGACCTACGCCTATCCGCAGGTGCCCGAGCTCGGCGCGCGCGTCAAAGCAATGCTCACCACCTATCGCGAGGCCGGCGGCAAGGATGCATGCCTGCTCTTTCACGACATGGCGGAAGGCCGCAAGGCAGTGATGGCGCTGGGGCGCCGCGGCAGAGGCCTGCCCGCGCGCGTGATCCCGGTGGAGTGTTACCACACTGCCTCGATCGGCATGGACCTGATGCTCGGTGCACTCGCCTGGGGCGCAAGCCAGGTCTGCGTGCTTACCACGGAGCGCACCGCGGGGACGTACGCTGCGGCGCTCGAGAAGCAGATTGGCTTTGCGCAGGCCATCGTGCGGGGCCTCGGCTACGAGGGCGTGCATTTCCAGGGGATCGGCGCTGACGCGCTCGAGGCGAAGCTCTGGGCGCTGCGGCCCGCGCGCGTTCCGGCGCCGCCGGCGACATTCAATCTTTCCGCCGAAAAGCGTACTTCGCTCGAGTTCGCCTTCGAGCACCTCGCGAAGCACGCACGCCAGGCTCCCGAAGAGATCGCGCTGCCCGCCGGCGCGCCCTTCGGCACCCTTGCCGTGAGCAAGCAGGCCTGCACGCTGTGCAAGGCCTGCATCGGTGCCTGCCCGGAAGGCGCGCTGCTCGATGCGCCCGACGTGCCACGGCTACGCTTCATCGAGCGCAACTGCGTCCAGTGCGGCCTGTGCGCCGACACCTGCCCGGAAGACGCCATTCGCCTCGTGCCGCGGTTGCTGCTCGGCGCGCAGGCGAAGAGCCCCGCGACGCTGAACGAGGCAGAGCCCTTCAATTGCGTGCGCTGCGGCAAGCCCTTCGCCACGAAGGCCATGATCGACGTCATGCTCGGCAAGGTCGCCGGGCACGCGATGTTCGCTACCGGCGGGGCGCTCAAGCGCCTGCAAATGTGCGCCGACTGCCGCGTGGTCGACATGATGAACGCCAAGGATGAGCCCACCATCCTTGACTACCGCAAGTAACGCCCTGGAGCACGGGACGTTGCGCATATGACCGAGCCGGTCGCCATGCAGTTCGTGCCGCCGGTGTCCCCGGAGGACGAATCGCGCGCCAACCTCTACGGCCTGCTCGCGCGCCTCTTCTACGCGCCGCCGGATGCCAACCTGCTCACCGAGTTGCGCGAGGCCGCGCCGCCGGCAGAGGAGGGCGAGGGCCTCACCGCGGAGGGCGCTGCCCTCAAGGGCGCTTGGGCGGACCTGGTGCAGGCCTGCGCAAGCGCGTTTCCGGCGCGGCTCGAAGAAGAGCACTTCAACGTCTTCGTCGGCGTCGGCAAGGCGCAGGTGACGCCTTACCTCGCGGCCTACATGGAGCGCCGCGAGGGCGAAAACCCGCTGGTGCGCCTGCGTACGCAGCTTGCGGAATGGGGACTCGCTCGGCGTGAGGACGCCGCCGAGCCTGAGGACCATGTTTCTGCGATATGCGAGACCATGCGTTGGCTCATCGTCCGGCGAAACGCGCAGCTCGGCGTGCAGCGAAGTTTCTTCGACGAGTACCTCAGCGGTCCGGCGGATCGTTTTTGCAGTGCGGTAACCGCTTGCGAGGACACCAAGTTTTACCGTCACGTGGCCCTGTTGCTGCAGTCGCTGCTCGCGGTCGAGCGCAAGGCGTTCGACATCGACTGATCCGGTCAGCTAGTAGGCATTCTCATTGAGGGATTTATTTGTCTACCCTCAATGGGATGCGTTCCCAGACTCTCGCTGTTTACACGTTGATTCAGGGGCATTTAAGGGGTAACTTCGCACGCATTTCGTGCGCGCATTTTTTTGATGCGCGCATAAGTGGGTGTCAGGCAGTGCTCATAAGAATTCCTACGCCACTCGGCCGAGGAAAAGGAGGCAGGTATGTCCGACGCAGTGTCCAGAAAGTCCCGCAGGAATTTCCTATTGGCAGCGGCGGCAGGCGGCGCAGCGACCGCTGCGGCGGTCGTGGCGCAGAAAGCGCCGACCGCCACCGCGCCGGACAAGTCCAAGCGCGCCGGCGCCGGCTACGCCGAATCCGCGCACATCCGCAATTACTACCGCACCGCCAAGGTCTGAGGAGAGCGCCATGCTGCTGACCAGAAAAGCCGCGTCCTCCGCCGTGCCGCAGGCGCGCCTCGCGCGCGGCCTCGCCGGCGTGCTCGCCAAGACGATGGACCGGCGCGCGTTCCTGCGCCGCTCGGGTGTGACGCTCGGCGCGGGCGCCGTCGCCACGCAGCTGCCCTTCAACCTGATCGGCGAGGCGCAGGCACAGGCCATGTCCGCCGGCAAGGTCGAGGTGAAGCGCACGATCTGCACGCACTGCTCGGTGGGCTGCGCCATCGACGCCGTGGTCGAGAACGGCGTCTGGGTGCGCCAGGAGCCGGTGTTCGATTCGCCGATCAACCTCGGCGCGCACTGCGCCAAGGGCGCTTCGATCCGCGAGCACGGCATGACGCATGACTCGCACCGCTTGAAGACCCCGATGAAGCTCGTGGGCGGCAAATGGCAGAAGGTCTCCTGGGACCAGGCGCTGAAGGAAGTGAGCGACAAGCTGCTGGCGATCCGCAAGGACAAGGGGCCCGATGCCACGTTCTGGATCGGTTCCTCCAAGCACAACAACGAACAGTCCTACCTGTTCCGCAAGTTTGTATCCATGTTCGGCACCAACAACATGGACCACCAGGCGCGCATTTGTCACTCGACGACGGTGGCCGGCGTGGCGAATACCTGGGGCTACGGGGCGATGACCAACT
This sequence comes from Burkholderiales bacterium, assembly GCA_036390555.1. Taxonomy (GTDB): domain Bacteria; phylum Pseudomonadota; class Gammaproteobacteria; order Burkholderiales; family SG8-39; genus JAABQT01. The sequence goes on from DASWBP010000002.1 coordinate 16,912, forward strand.
CCTACAACGACGAGCAGAATTCCAAGTGCATTCTGTTCTTCGGCAGCAACGCCGCGGAGGCGCACCCGGTCTCCATGCTGCACACGCTGCACGCCAAGGAGAACGGCGCCAAGGTGATCGTGGTTGACCCGCGCTTCACCCGCACCGCCGCCAAGGCCGACACCTACTATCGTATCCGCTCGGGCACCGACGTCGCGTTCCTGATGGGAATGCTGCACCACATATTCAAGAACGGCTGGGAGGACAAGGACTACATCAAGGCCCGCGTCTACGGCATGGACAAGGTGCGCGAAGAGGCTGCCAGGTGGACGCCGGAAGAGGTCGAGAAAGTCACCGGCATGAAGGAGGCCGAAGTGCGCGACGTCGCCGAGAAGATGGCGAAGAACCGCCCCAGCACCATCGTCTGGGCGATGGGCCAGACCCAGCACACCAACGGCAATGCCATCGTGCGTGCTTCGTGCATTCTGCAACTCGCGCTGGGCAACGTCGGCGCGGCGGGCGGCGGCTGCAACATCTACCGCGGCCACGATAACGTGCAGGGCGCCACCGACGTGGGACCGAACCCCGACTCGCTGCCCGGCTACTACGGCATCGTCACGGGCTCATGGCGCTACTGGAGCGGGGTGTGGGGTGTCGATTACGACTGGCTCCTGAAGCGGTTTGCGTCCCAGGCGATGATGGAAAAGCCCGGCATCACCGTCTCGCGCTGGATCGACGCGGTGCTGGAGAAGAACGAGAACATCGACCAGGACCCCAACGTGCACGCGGTGATCTTCTGGGGCCACGCGCCGAACAGCCAGTCCCGGGGCAAGGAGATGGTCGAGGCGATGAAGAAGCTCGATCTCCTGGTCGTGATCGACCCTTATCCGTCGGCGACGGCGGCGATGGCGGCGATGGTGCGGCAGGACGGCGTCTACCTGCTGCCGGCCGCAACGCAAATGGAGTGTGCCGGCTCGGCCACATCCTCCAATCGCTCGATCCAGTGGCGCGAGAAGGTAATCGACCCGATGTTCGATTCGCGCACCGATCACATGATCATGTACCAGTTGGCCGAAAAGTTCGGCTTTGCGAAGGAGTTCACGGCGAAGATCAAGGTGGTCAAGGGCAAGGGCGGGATGAGCGAGCCCGACATGGAAGACACGCTGCGCGAGATCAACCGCGGCGTGTGGACCATCGGCTACACCGGGCAGTCTCCCGAGAGGCTGCAGGCCCACATGCGCAACATGCACGTGTTCGACGTGAAGACGCTGCGCGCCAAGGGCGGGAAGGACGCCAAGACCGGATACGTGCTGGACGGCGACTACTACGGGCTGCCGTGGCCGTGTTACGGGAACCCGTCGTTGAAGCACCCGGGCTCGCCCAATCTCTATGACACCTCCAGGCACATCATGGACGGGGGCGGCAACTTCCGCGCCAACTTTGGCGTGGAAAGGGAAGGGGTCAACCTGCTGGCCGAGGACGGTTCGCATTCCAAGGGCGCCGATCTCACCACCGGCTACCCCGAGCTCGACGCCGTCCTGCTGAAGAAGCTCGGCTGGTGGGAGGAGTTGACCGAAGACGAGAAGAAGGCGGCCGAGGGCAAGAACTGGAAGACCGATCCCTCGGGTGGCATGATCCGCGTCTTCATGAAGAACCACGGCTGCCATCCGTTTGGCAACGCCAAGGCGCGGGCGGTGGTGTGGAACTTCCCCGACCCGGTTCCGCTGCACCGCGAGCCGCTCTACACTCCGCGGCCGGACCTGATCGAGAAATATCCGACCCACGCCGACCAGAAGGTGCGCTGGCGCCTGCCAGTGCTGTTCAAGACGGTACAGGACGCCAACAAGGACGCGGTCAAGAAATACCCGCTCATCCTCACTAGCGGTCGGCTGGTCGAGTACGAGGGCGGCGGCGACGAGACGCGTTCCAATCCCTGGCTCGCCGAGCTGCAGCAGGAGATGTTCGTCGAGATCAATCCGAAGGACGCGAACGACCGTGGCATCAGGGGCGACGAATACGTGTGGGTCGAGTCGCCGACGCAGGCGCGCCTGAAGGTGAAAGCGCAGGTGACGGAGCGGGTGGCTTCGGGAACCGTGTTCTGCCCGTTCCACTTTGCGGGTCACTGGATGGGCAAGGACCTGCGCAGCTACTACCCGGAGGGCGCGGCGCCGGTGGTACGCGGCGAAGCGGTCAACACCGCGACCACCTATGGTTACGACATCGTAACCATGATGCAGGAGACCAAGACCACGCTGTGCCAGGTCGTGAAGGCGTAGCGAATAACGGGACTGTGAGGAGCGAACCATGGCAAGAATGAAATTTCTGGCTGATGCCGAACGCTGCATCGAGTGCAACGGGTGCGTGACGGCGTGCAAACAGGAACACGAGATACCGTGGGGCGTTAACCGCCGGCGGGTGGTAACGCTGAACGATGGCGTGCCGGGCGAGAAGTCGATCTCGGTCGCCTGCATGCACTGCTCGGATGCGCCGTGCATGGCGGTGTGCCCGGTGGACGTCTTCTACAAAACCTCGGAAGGCATCGTGCTGCACGACAAGGACCTGTGCATCGGGTGCGGCTACTGCTTCTACGCGTGTCCGTTCGGCGCGCCGCAGTTCCCGCAGGACGGCGCATTCGGCCTGCGCGGCAAGATGGACAAATGCACGTTCTGCGCCGGCGGCCCCGAACCCGACTTCTCGGCGGCCGAATTCAGGAAGTATGGCCGCAACCGCATCGCCGAGGGCAAGCTTCCGGCCTGCGCGGAGATGTGCGCGACCAAGGCGCTGCTCGGCGGCGACGGCGACGTAATCGCCGACATTTACCGCAACCGCGTCTTGAGGCGGGGCAGGGGCTCGGAGGTCTGGGGCTGGGG
>DASWBP010000003.1:0-6963 GCA_036390555.1 Burkholderiales bacterium
ACGCAGTTCTTCAACGGCCGGTTCGGCAGGCCGAGCCGCACTTACATCACGGGCGCGTCGATGGGGGGGCACATCACGGGCATCGTGGCGGAACAGTGGCCCGGCACCTACGACGGCGCGATGCCGGTCTGCGGCGTGCTCGGCGACTACGAGCTGTTCGACTTCTTCCTCGATTTCAACCTCGCCGCGCAGGCGCTCTCGGGCGTCGGCGCGCAGTATCCGTTCGCGGCGGACTACCTCACCGCGACGGTGCCTGCGACCAAGGCGGCGCTGGGGCCGGCGTATCCCTTCGTGCTGAATCCGAACGGCCAGAACTTCAAGTCGCTCGTGCAGCTGCGCTCGGGCGGCGTGCGGCCGTTGTTCGAGCAGGGCTGGATGTTCTGGAACGCAGTCGCGGTGGATTTCCTTTTCGGCCTGGGTGTCGGTGACGGCACGCTGCCGCGGCAGCCCGGCGTGGCCGTGCAGAACTCCGACGTGGTCTACCAGTTCGACACCAACCCGGCGCTCAGCGGCGCCGAGACGGTGTTCAATGGCTCCGTGCAGCGCGTCACGGCCGACCCGCAGGCGCGGCGCAACAACGGCATTGCCAATGTGCCGCCCACCACGGGCGACTTGCGCATCCCGATGCTCACGCTGCACACGCTGGGAGACCTCTTCGTGCCCTTCCACATGGAGCAGGAATATGCGCGCCGCGTGGCAGCCAAGGGCAATGCGAACAGCCTGGTGCAGCGCGCCACGCGCGACGTCGGCCACTGCTCCTTCACGCCCACCGAGCTGGTGACCACCTTTGTAGACCTCGTGAAGTGGGTGGAGGGCGGCATCAAGCCAGCGGGCGATGACGTGCTCGACCCGGCGGCGGTGGCGGACCCCAACTTCGGCTGCACGTTCACGGATAAGGTCTCCCCGCGCATCTGGGACACGGCGCCCGCGCTGGCGTTCCTGAAACCCGCGGCCTGCCCGGCGGCGCCGTAGGCGATCGGCGGCCAGGTCCCGAGGCGTCGGCAAGGGTTCCGGTGCCTAGCGCGCGAGCCGCTTCTCGACGAGGCGCGCGTAGAAGCTTGCGCCGAAGGGCAGCGCGCGGTCGTTGAAGTCGTACGAGGGGTTGTGCACCTCGCACGCGCCCTCGCCGTCGCCGTTGCCGATGTTGAGGTAGCAGCCGCGCACCTCGTTCAGCATGAACGAGAAATCCTCCGAGGCCATGATGAGCGGCGGGTCGCGACGCACTTTCCCGGCGCCGACGATGTCGCCGCAGATGGCGGCGGCGTAGTCCGCTTCCTGGGGGTCGTTGACGAGCGGTGCGAAGATCGGCCGGTAATCCGTCTTTGCCCTGGCGCCGAAGCCCGCCGCGACGCCCTCCGCGACGCGCGCCATGTTCTTGCCGATGAGCGCCATCACCTCGCTTGAGAACGCGCGCACGGTGCCCGAGAGGCGCGCGGTCTGCGGGATGACGTTGTAGGCGTCGCCGCCGTGGATCTGCGTGACCGACAGCACGGCGGTATCCACCGGGCGCACGTTGCGCGCGACGATGGATTGCAGCGCCGTGGTGACGTGTGCCGCGACCAGCACGCTGTCCACGCCGGACTCGGGGCGCGCGCCATGCGAGCCGCGCCCCTCGATGTCGATGTCGAAGAACGCGCCGCCCGCCATCATTGGCCCGGCGCGCACCGCGAAGGTGCCGAGCGGCATGCCGGGCCGGTTGTGCATGCCGAAGATGGCGTCGCAGGGAAAGCGCTTGAAGAGGCCGTCTTCCACCATCGCCTTTGCGCCGCCGATGCCTTCCTCGGCGGGCTGGAAGATGAAGTGCACCGTACCGTCGAAGTTGCGCGTCGCGGCGAGGTACTTCGCGGCGCCGAGCAGCATGGTGGTGTGGCCGTCGTGGCCGCAGGCGTGCATGCGGCCCGCGCGGGTGGAGCGGTGCGCGAAGCTGTTCGCCTCATCGATGGGCAGCGCATCCATGTCGGCGCGCAGGCCGATGCGCCGCGGCGAAGAGCCCGCCCGCAGCACGCCGACCACGCCCGTCTTGCCGATGCCGCGATGCACTTCGATGCCGAATTCCTCGAGCTTCTTCGCCACCAGGCCTGCGGTGCGGTGCTCCTCGAAGCCGAGCTCCGGATGCGCGTGGATATCGCGCCGCCAGGCGGTCATCTCGTCCTGCAGCGCGGCGATGCGGTCCGGGATCGGCATGTCAGGTCGCCCCGATGCGCGGCTCGTGCGCGCGGTGGCCGATGGCGCGCGAGATGCGCTCGGCGGTTTCCTTGATGAGCGGGCCCCACTGCGGCTTCATGCGGTCGGTCGGCGTGGAAAGCGAGAGCGCCGCGATGAGGTGGCCGGCGTCGTCGCGCACGCCGGCCGCGACACAGCGCACGCCGATCTCGGTCTCCTCGTTATCGGTCGCCCAGCCCTGGCGCTGGATGCGCTCGAGCTCGCGCTCGAGGAGCGGCGCGCTGGTGATGGTGTTCTTGGTGTGCGCGGCGAGCCCGGTGCGCTTGGCGTAATCGCGCAGGCGCGCAAAGCCGTCCTCGAGCAGGAACAGCTTGCCCGCGGCGGTGACGTGCAGCGGCGCGCGCGCGCCGATTACATGCACCACGCGCATCGCCGAGCGGCCCGAAGAGGTGCGCTCGACGTAGACGATCTCGTCGTCGTGGCGCACCGAGAGGTTGACCGTCTCGCCCGTGTGCGCGTGCAGCTCGCGCATCACCGGCAGCGCCAGCTCCCTGACGCTGATGCGCGAGCGCACCAGGTTGCCCAGCTCGAGCAGCCGCATGCCGAGGCGATAGCTGCCCGGGTCGATGCGGTCCACCAGACGCCCGCCCGCCATCGCCGAGAGGATGCGATGCACCGTAGAGGGATGCAGCCCTGTGTACTGCGCGATCTGCTTCAGGCCGAGCGGCTCGGGGTGCTCGGCGAGCACGTCGAGCAGCTTCATCATGCGGTCGATGACCTGGATCGGTCCCTTGTCCTGGGCTTTGGCGGGGGCCATGCGGCGCGGCGGCGTGATTGTTGCACTGCATTCTATCTCACGATGTGAAATGCCGGGTGCCGCGCGTGTAGAATTCTTCGCCATGCCCGTCGTCACCTGCGTCGAAGACCTGCGCCAGATGGCGCGCAAGCGCGTCGCCAAGGCGGTGTTCGACTACGTCGAGCGCGGCTCCTACGACGAACAGACCCTGCGCGCCAACCGCGCCGACCTCGAGGCGCTGCATTTCCGCCAGCGCGTGGCGATCGACGTGGACCATCGCTCCACGCGCACCACGATGGCGGGGCAGGAAGTGACGATGCCGGTGGCGATCGCACCGGTGGGCCTCACCGGCCTCAATTGGGCGGACGGCGAGATCCTCGGCGCGCGCGCCGCGGAGAAGTTCGGCATCCCGTTCACGCTCTCCACCATGTCCATCTGCTCGATCGAGGACGTGGCAAGTGAGGTGACCAAGCCCTTCTGGTACCAGCTGTACGTGTTCCGCGACCGCGGCTTCGCCGCCTCGCTCATCGAGCGCGCCAAGGCCGCCAAGTGCTCGGCCCTGGTGCTGACGCTCGACCTGCAGATCCAGGGCCAGCGCCACATGGACCTGAAGAACGGCCTCACCGTGCCGCCGAAGCTCACGCTCGGCACGATGCTCGACGTCATGCGCAAGCCCGGCTGGACCTTCAACGTGCTCACCGGCCGGCGCAAGTCCTTCGGCAACCTGGAAGGGCAGATCAAGGGCGCCGACACCCTGCTGACGCTCGCGCAATGGATCGCCGGACAGTTCGACCCGACGCTCTCCTGGAAGGATGTCGAGTGGGTGAAGAAGCTCTGGGGCGGCAAGCTGATCCTCAAGGGCATCCTCGATGCCGAGGACGCGAAGATCGCCGCTTCCACCGGCGCCGACGCCATCATCGTCTCCAACCACGGCGGCCGGCAGCTCGACGGCACCGTGTCCTCGATCCGCGCGCTGCCCGAGGTGGTGCAGGCGGTGGGCGGCCGCACCGAGGTGTGGTTCGACGGCGGCATCCGCTCCGGGCAGGACGTGCTGCGCGCGCTCGCGCTCGGCGCGCGCGGCACCATGATCGGCAAGACCTTCGCCTACGGCCTGGGCGCGATGGGCGAGGCAGGCGTCACCAAGGTGCTCGAGATCCTGCACAAGGAGCTCGACGTCACCATGGCTCTGTGCGGCCTGCGCGACGTCAAGGACGCGAGCCCCGCCATCTTGCGCGGCGGCTGAGCGTCGCGGCGCGCAGCCGCGCCGGTGACGCGAGCTGACCTCGTCTAGGCCGGCAGGCTGAAGCGGAAGGTCGCGCCCTCGCCGGGCACGCCCTCGGCGCTTACCGAGCCGCCATGCCGGCGCACGATTCGCTCGACGAGCGCCAGGCCCACGCCGGTGCCTTCGAATTCCTCCTCCGAGTGCAGGCGCTGGAACACGCCGAACAGCTTCGAGGCAAGCTGCGGGTCGAAGCCGGCGCCGTTGTCGCGCACGTAGTACTGCACGGCACCCTCCAGGCGGCGCGCGCCGATCTCGATGCGCGGCGCATCCCTGCCTCGCGAGTACTTCACCGCGTTGTCGATGAGGTTGGCCCATACCTGTCGCAGCAGCGCGTGGTCGCCCTGCACCTGCGGCAGCGGCTGCAGCACCAGCTCGACGTGCCGCGCGGCATGCTCGGTCGCCTCGTGCGCCGCCATGCGCGCGAGCGCCTCCATGTCGGTGGGCCGGCGCTTGAGCTCCTGCATGCTCGCGCGCGAGAGCTTGAGCAGGTCGTCGATCAGCGCGCCCATGCGCGCGGCGTTCGTCTCGATGCGCTCGAGCTGGTGGCGCCCGCTCTCGGGCAGCGCCGCGGCGTGCTGCCCGCGCAGCAGGCCGGCGAAACCGGCGATCGCGCGCAGGGGTGCGCGCAGGTCGTGCGACACCGAGTAGCTGAAGCTCTCCAGCTCGCGGTTGGCGGCCTCGAGCTCCGCGGTGCGCTCGGCGACACGGCGCTCGAGCGAGAGGTTCAGCTCGCGGATGCGGCGCTCCGCCGCCGCGCGCTCGATCTCGGCGGCGGCGCGCGCGGCGAAGATCTCGAGGATCGAGGCCCACAGCGCGTGATGCGCGATCGGCTTGCGCGACATCGCCACCAGGATGCCGATCGCCTCGCCCCGCGAGTTCTGCAGCGAGGTGCCGACGTAGCCCTGCGCGCCGAGCCTGCGCAGTCCCTCGTCGCGCGGGAAACGCTCTGCGACCTCCTCCGGGTAGACCACCGTGCCGCGCTTCTGGATGCCGTTGATGCAGGGCGAGCCCTCGAGCTGGTACTCGAAGCTGGGCGCAGCGGCGCCATCGCGGCAGAAGGCGAGCGTGCGCACGCGTTCCTGCCCCGGCGGCACCACTTCGCCGATGAAGGCATGGTCGGCCGGCAGCTCGCGGCACAGGTGGGTGACGAGCGACTGGAAGAAGGCGTCGCCCAGCTCCGCGGAGACCCCGCGCGCGAGGTTGGCCAGCAGCGCCTCTGCGCGGCGGCGCTCTGAGATGCCGCGCGAAAAGACGAGCGCGTTGCCGTCGGGAAGCCGCCCGGCGCGGATCTCCACTGGCATCAGGCTGCCGTCCTTGCGCCGCGCGTTGGCCTCGAGGCGGGCCCTGCCGCGCGAGAAGACTTCTGCCATGTGGGCCGGATAGCTCTCGAGCGCCGCCGGGTCCAGCAGCATCTGGAACGGCTGCCCGATCACTTCCTCGCGCGAGTAGCCCGTGTCGCGGCACGCGATCGCGTTGACGTCGAGGATCCTGCCGGCGGGGGAAACGACGAGCGTGCCGTCCAGCGCCTCGTCGAACAGCGTGCGATAGCGCTGCTCCGAGGCGAGCAGCGCCTCCTGGGCCTCGTGCAGCTCGGAGACGTCGCGCCCCAGCCACATCGCGCAGGGCTCGCCGTCGAACTCGATCAGTGCGCCGGAGAGCAGCGACTGGCGCGTGCCGCCATCGGCGCGCGTGAAGGTCACTAGGCGGCTCGCGACATGCCCCTCGCGCTTGAGCTCCTCGAGCAGGGGCAGGCGCGAGTCAGGCTTCCACACGCCGAGCTCCGCCGAGGTGCGGCCGATCGCCTGCTCGCGCGGATAGCCGTTCAGGCGCACCCAGCTGTCGTTGACCGCGACGAGCCGGTGATCCGCAAGGCGCGAGATGGCGATCGGGTCGGGGCTGTGGTTGAACGCCGCGGCGAAGCTGCTGCGTGCCTGGCGCAGCCCTTCCTCGGCGCGGCGCTGCGCGGCGGCGTTGCGTATCCCGCGCTTGGCGCGCACAGGCGAGGTGGGCATCGCAGGCCGCGCACCGCGGCGCGCGGCAGGGCGGGCACCGCGGCGCGTAGCGGGCCTGGGCTTTCTTCGAGCGGACATCGGCGCAGTAACCCGGGGGTAGGCGGCAGTGTACCCGCAGAGCCCGCACGGACGCCGGGATAAGTCTTGCGTCGCAGAGCAGCGCGCGCCGATCGAAGCCGACGGCGCGCGGCCACTAGCGAGCGCGCGCCTCGGCGCGGCGCCGGAACCGCTGCGGATCCAGCGCGGCGGCGAGCGGCGCTTCGAGCGGCAGCGGCTCGCCGTCCATGATGCTCGCGAGCAGCTCCGCGCCCATCCCGGCCCAGAGAAGCCCGCGCGAGCCGTAGGCGATGGCGCCGTAGAGCGCCGGCGCGCCGTCCAGTGCGCCGATGAGAGGCAGCCGGTCGGACGCCACCGTGCGAAAGCCCACGCGCCCGGCGAGCTTGGCGGGGTCGAGGCCGCGCGCGGCACCGGGAATGAGCCGCTCGAGGCGCTCGAGGTTGCCCGCGTGGCTATCGGCGCGCAGCGCGCGATCCTCATCGTCGAGGTCGAAGCTTGCGCCGGCGACCGAGACGCCGTCGATGGCCGGCAGGGCCATGCCGCCGCGCAGCACCACGGCCTTCAGCGCGCGGATGGGCGGCAGGTAGGAAATCTGCCCGCGCACCTTGCGCAGGCGGATGTGCGGCGAGGGCGCAAGGCGCAGTGCGTCGTCC
>DASWBP010000004.1:0-1615 GCA_036390555.1 Burkholderiales bacterium
GCATTGGCGGCTTGGCGGTAAAGCGACAGGCTCTCCGCATCGTTGCCCTGTCTGGCGGCCTGCTCGGCTTTCGCGACCAGGTCGGCCCCAGGCGGCGCGGCAGCAACGGCGGCCTTCGGCGTCGCCGGCGCTCCCGCTGCACGCTTCGCGTCTTCGGCCTTCTTCGCTTCCGCGGCGCGGCGCGCTTCTTCCTCGGCCTTCTTCTGCGCTTCCGCCTTCGTCCTTGCCTCCGCGTCGAGGCGGGCGCGATCCGCTTCCGCTTTCCTGCGCGCTTCGGCTTCGCGACGCGCGCGGTCGGCCTCGGCCTTCTGCTGCGCCTCGGCCGCCTTGCGCGCCTCCGCCTCGCGCCGCGCCCGCTCCGCGTCCGCCTGCTTCTGCGCTTCTGCCGCCTTCTTCGCCTCCGCCTCGCGCCGCGCCTCATCTGCCGCAGCGCGGCGTTCGGCTTCGCGCTTCTGTTGTGCCTCGAGCTCCTGGCGCTTGGCTTCGGAACGCTTGAGTTCCTCGAGCAGCTTCTCGGTTTCGGTCTTGCCCGGCTCCGGCGGCCGGCCGGACTGCCACGCGAGGACGATCGCGACGACCGCGACCGCCGCCACGACCGCGCCGAGCGTCGCCCACACCACCGGCCCGCGCATGGAGGGCGCGGATGCGGATGCGTGCACCGGAACCGGCGTGGCGCTCCCGGGGGTAGTCGCCGGCGTCACCGAGATGGTCGCCGGCGCAGCGCGCGCCACGGGCTTGGACCCTTCCGTCAACTCGCGCCGCCACTCCGCGATCGTCTGCGGCCGGTCCTTCTCGGCGAACTGCAGCGCGTGGTCTACCGCCTTTAGCAGCCCCGGCGAGTAGCGCCCGGTGCCGATGGTCGCCGCAGGAACGAGGATTTCACGCGTGCTGCCGAGGATCCCCTTGCTGCGCGTGATGGCGTCCATCGGCGGCAGGCCAGCGATCGCGCGGTAGCAGGTGGCCCCCAGGCTGTAGAGGTCGGTCCAGGGCCCCTGGTTTTCGCCGCTCGAGTAGTACTGCTCGAAGGGCGCGTATCCCGGCGCGACGAGGATCGTCACGGTGCGCGCGTGGCCCATCGAGTGGCGCGCCGAGCCGAAGTCGAGCAGCACCGGTGAGCCGTCGTCGCGGATGTGGATGTTGTCGGGCTTGATGTCGCGGTGGATGAAGCCCGCGTTGTGCACCAGCTCCAGGCCATCGAGGATCGGCAGGACGATCCTCAGCAGCTCATCCTCGGGCAGCGTGCGCCGCCGCTCCAGCAGCGCCGCGAGGTTCTCGCCCTCCTCGAAGCGCATCACCATGTACGCGGTGTTGTTGTGCTCGAACACCGAGAGCACGCGCACGATGTTCGGGTGGTCGAAGCGCGCCAGCGTGCGCGCTTCGCGGATGAAGCGGTCCAGCCCCCAGCGGTAGCGCTCGCTCTGCTCCTCGGTGCGCGAGCGCACCGAGGCGTCCGCGCGGCGCGTGGCCACGTCCACCGGCAGGTACTCCTTGATGGCGACAAGCTGGTCGAGATTGGTATCGCGGGCGAGGTAAGTGATGCCGAAACCGCCCTGCCCGAGCACGCGCTCGATCGTGTACCAGTGCAGCCGGTACTGTGGCTGCAGGGCGTCAGGAT
>DASWBP010000005.1:0-9858 GCA_036390555.1 Burkholderiales bacterium
CCTGCGCGGCGGGCGCTGCGGCTGCCGCCGGCGCGCGCGCCGCCGCCTGCGGGCGGCGGTCGTCCACGGGCGCCTGCGTCGGCGACGTCCCGCATCCCGCCGTGAGCAGCAGGCCGAGTCCCAGCGAGGTCCAGCGCAGCGACAAAGTCACAGTTTTCCCGTCTCCAGTGGCACGAAGCGCACGGCTTCGAGGACCGTTTCGGTGATGCCGCGCGCGCCCCGCTCGTAGAGTGCGAGGCGCTGCGCGCCGCGTGGCGCGGCCGTGGACCGCAGCGGCAGCACCATTCTGCCACCCGGCGCGAGCTGCTGTAAGAGGGCGTCGGGCAGCTCGGGCGCAGCAGCGGCCACGATGATCGCGTCGAATGGCGCGGCCTTATCCAGGCCAAGCGCGCCATCACCATGGCTCAAACGCAGATTGGACAGCCGCAGGTCGCGAAGATTCGCGCGCGCGCGCTCCAGCAGCGCCTTGATGCGCTCAATCGAGTACACCTCGCGCGCGAGCCGCGCCAGCACCGCCGCCTGGTAGCCACAGCCCGTGCCCACTTCCAGCACTTTGCCGAGTGTCCGGCCCGCTGCGAGCGCCTCGATCATGCGCGCCACCACATACGGCTGCGAGATGGTCTGCCCAAAGCCGATCGGCAGCGCAGTGTCCTCGTAGGCGCGGCTGGCGAGCGCTTCGTCGATGAACAGGTGCCGCGGCACCGCGCCCATGGCGGCAAGGATGCGCTCGTCGCGGATGCCCTCGGTGCGCAGCCGCTCCACCATGCGCGCGCGCGTACGCTGCGAGGTCATGCCCACGCCGGCGAGACTGCGTGCGCTCACCGCTCGAGCCAGGACTGGACCATGCCGAGCTGCTCGCGCTGCGTGAGGTCCACCTGCAGCGGCGTTACCGAGACGCGGCCTGCGGCCACCGCATGGAAGTCGGTGCCCGGCCCGGCATCGGCCGCGGCGCCGGCGGCGCCGATCCAGTAGGCGCTCTCGCCACGCGGGGTGCGCGTCTTCTCCACCGGCTCGGCCTTGTGGCGCCGCCCGAGCCGCGTCACCTCGACGGGACCAAGCACGCCCTGGGGCACGTCCGGCACGTTGACGTTGAGCAGCACCGGCTGTCCGAACGGGTTGCGCTTGACGCGCTCCACCAGCTCCAGCGCCACGTGAGCGGCAGACGCCAGGTGCTTTGCCTCCCGGCTGGTGAGCGACACGGCAAGCGAGGGGATGCCGAGCAGGAAGCCCTCGGTCGCCGCGGCGACGGTGCCCGAATAGATCGTGTCGTCTCCCATGTTGGCGCCGAGATTGATGCCGGAGACCACGATATCGGGCAGGAAGTCGAGCAGCCCCGTGACCGCGAGGTGCACGCAGTCGGTGGGCGTGCCGTTGACGAAGAAAAAGCCGTTGGGCGCGCGCCGCACCGTGAGCGGCCGGTCGAGGGTGAGCGAGTTGGAGGCCCCGGAGCGGTCGCGCTCGGGTGCGACGACCGTCACCTCGCCCAGCGCGCCAAGCCACTCGGCGAGCAGCTGGATACCCGGGGAGAAGTAACCGTCATCGTTTGAAACGAGTATGCGCATCGCTCTGGTGTCACGCGAGGAGCGCCCTGCGGCGCCCGCTCCATCGTGCGAACCATTCTAGCCGAGCGCCCGCGGCGCGCCCTAGAACGACCGCGGCAGCCCGAGCACGTGCTCGGCGACGTAGGACAGGATCAGGTTGGTCGAGATCGGCGCCACCAGGTACAGGCGCGTCTCGCGGAACTTGCGCTCGACGTCGTATTCGGCAGCGAAGCCGAAGCCGCCGTGCGTCTGCAGGCAGGCGTTGGCCGCCTCCCAGGAGGCCTTGGCAGCGAGGTGCTTGGCCATGTTGGCCTCCGCGCCGCAGTGCTGCTTGGCGTCGTAGAGCGCCGCCGCCTTGTAGCGCATCAGGTTGGCCGCCTCGATTTCCATGTGCGCCTCGGCGATGGGGAACTGCACGCCCTGGTTCTGGCCGATCGGACGGTCGAACACCACGCGCTCCTTCGCGTACTTGACCGCGCGCTCGGTGAACCAGTAGCCGTCGCCGATGCACTCCGCGGCGATCAGGATGCGCTCGGCGTTCAGCCCGTCGAGGATGTACCGGAAGCCCTTGCCTTCCTCGCCGATCAGGTTCTCCGCCGGGATCTCGAGGTTGTCGAAGAACACCTCGTTGGTCTCGTGGTTCACCATGTTGCGGATCGGGCGCAGCGTCATGCCCTTGCCGAGCGCCGCATTCTTCTCCACCAGGAACACCGACATGCCGTCGGACTTCTTCTTCACCTCGGCAAGCGGCGTGGTGCGCGCAAGGAGGATCATCAGGTCGGAATGCTGCAAGCGCGAAGTCCAGACCTTCTGCCCGTTCACCACGTAGCGGTCGCCCTTCTTCACCGCCATGGTCTTGATCTTCGTGGTGTCGGTACCGGCGGTCGGCTCGGTCACCCCCATTGCCTGCATGCGCAGCTCGCCCGAGGCGATGCGCGGCAGGTACTTCCTCTTCTGCGCCTCCGAGCCGTTCCTGAGCAGCGTATTCATGTTGTACATCTGCCCGTGGCAGCAGCCCGCGTTGCCGCCGGAGCGCGTCACCTCCTCCATGATCACGCTGGCCTCGGTGAGCGACAGGCCCGAGCCGCCGTATTGCTCCGGGATCAGCGCCGCCATCCAGCCGGCCTTGGTCAGGGCGTCGACGAAGGCCTCGGGGTAGGCGCGGTCCTCGTCCACCTTCTGCCAATAGGCGGAGTCGAACTGCGCGCACAGCGCGCGCACGCCCTCGCGCAGGTCCGCGTAGCTGGTGTCGGCTACAGCGGGTCCCACGTGAACACGTCCTGCGTGCGGTCGAGCGGGAAGAAGCTGCCCTTCAGCGCCGGCATGCCGTGCTCGGCGATGTCCTGCGGCGTCCAGCCGCCGGCGCGGTGCACCGAGCGAAGCGGGCGGCTTTGCGACATGAGGAAGATCTCGTTGGCGCGCACCGCGAAGATCTGGCCGGAGACCTCCTGCGCGGCATCGCTGGCCAGGAACACCGCCAGCGGCGCGATCTTTGCGGTCTCCATCACCTTCATCTTCTCGACGCGCGCCTTCTGCTCCGGGGTGTCGGTGGGGATCGAGCCGATCATGCGGCTCCAGGCAAAGGGCGCGATGCAGTTGGAGCGCACCTTGTACTTCGCCATGTCGAGCGCGATCGACTTCGACAGCCCGGCGATGCCGAGCTTGGCCGCCGAGTAGTTGGCCTGGCCGAGGTTGCCGATCAGCCCCGAGGTGGAAGTCATGTTCACGTAGCAGCCCGAGTTCTGGCTCTTGAAGTACGGCGCCGCCGCGCGCGCCACGTAGAACGAGCCGTTCAGGTGCACGTCGATGACGGCCTTCCACTCCTCCACCGACATGTTGAAGAAGAAGCGGTCGCGCAGGATGCCCGCGTTGTTCACCACGCAGTCGATGCGCCCGAAGGCGTCGATGGCCGTCTTGACGATGCGATTCGCGGATTCCCACTCGGCGACGCTGTCGGTGCTCGCCACGGCCTCGCCGCCCTTGGCCCGGATCTCGTCGGCCACCTTCTGCGCGGGACCACTGCTCGCGCCCTCGCCCGCCACCGAAGTGCCCAGATCGTTCACCACCACGCGCGCGCCGTGCGCCGCAAAGGCGAGCGCGAAGTCGCGGCCAATGCCGCCACCCGCGCCGGTGACCACCACTACCTTGCCCTTCACCATCCGCCCCGCCTCCTTGCCCGCCCTTTGGGCGCCGGCAAAGGGCGGCGCCACATCCTCACCCGCTTGGGTGCGCGGGACTCTAACAGAAATTTGCGCGTGCTCCGCCGGCGCGCACGCCAACGCGCGCATCGTCGCCTTGCAAGCATTTACACAGGGCCGCGCTCTTCTGGATTCCAATAGTCAAGCGCGTCACGCGCGGCGCGCTCGGAGGATGCGATGCAGACTGCCAGACACGAGTTCGATCCCCTGCAGGACCCGGATCGTTACGTGCGAATTCTGGCAGGGGCCCGGGGAGCCGCCGATGTCGTCGCGACAGTGCGCGACTACCTGGCGGCATGGCCCAGGGAGTGCGTCGCCAACATGCAGCGGGTCGACGGTGGCTGGGCGCCGTTCGACGCGAACCAGCAACCGATGCCGCTCTACCGGCCGGCTGACGTACACAAGATCTGCGACTCGGTGCGCGGCCAATGCGCGTCGCTGCAAGGAGCCGGCGTCGTGCCGTCGCCCGAGCTGCTCGCGCTTGACACATACCTCTTCCTTGCGAGCGTGAAATTGACGGAGTTCGAGCTCGAATTCTGGACGCGGCGCCCGCCGGTGGAAGACCGGCAGCCGAACCCGCGGGCGTATCGCTGATGCGCCGCGCCATCTCGAAGGGAACCAGTGACTCCGCGAGCCTGGGCGCCGAGGCCCTGCCTTCGGGCTACGCCGAGATCAGCAAGGCAATGCAGGGCCAGCCAGGCGCAGCGCCGGTCGGCGGCGTGATCGACAAGGCCGGGGCGCCTCTCCTCGGGTTGATCGCGCTGGCCGCGCATTGGGTGAAACAGCGCGGCGGCAGCGACTAGCGGCGATCGGCGCGCAGCGCCGAGGTGGAACAGGGCTCGGGGTAATCGCACAATCGTGCAGGGCGATGTCCCGCGGCTCCAACGCCCTGGCAACCACGCCGCGGCCGGGCGATGCCGCGACTCCCCGTAGACCCGCACGAATCCGTGCGGTAGCCTGCGTTTCCAGAGTGAACTTTCGCTTCGCGAGTCTCTTCATCGCCGTGCTGGGCTCCTTGATCGCAGGCTGCAGCGGCCTGCCGTCGCTCGATGGGCGAACGGTGACCGCCGCCATCAGCGGCACCGAGGGCACACGCCTCGGCCGCGCCCTCGCGCCGCTCGAGGCGGCCCATCCGGGCAAGACCGGCGTCCACGCGCTGGCCGACGGGCGCGATGCGTTCGTCGCGCGCGTGCTGCTCGCTGGCGCCGCCGACCGGTCGCTCGACGTGCAGTACTACATCTGGCATGGAGACCAGACCGGCTATTTGCTGATGGAGGCGCTTTGGCAGGCCGCCGAAAGGGGCGTGCGCGTGCGCCTGCTGCTCGACGACAACGGCGTCGCCGGACTCGACGAGGCGCTCGCCGCGCTCGATGCGCATCCCAACATCGAGGTACGGCTGTATAACCCGTTCACGATCCGGTCGGCGCGCGTGCTCAACTACGCCACGGACTTCACGCGCCTGAACCACCGCATGCACAACAAGTCGATGACGGCAGACAACCGGACGGCGATCCTCGGCGGGCGCAACGTCGGAAACGAGTACTTCGCGGCGGGCAGCGGGGTGTGGTTCCGCGACCTCGACGTGCTCGCCGCGGGACCCGCGGTGCGGGACGTATCGACGGCGTTCGACCTCTACTGGAGCAGTCAGTCGGCCTACCCGCTGACCGGCCTGATCGCCGCACCGGCACCCGGCGCCAGGGACGCGCTGCTCGCGAAGTTCAAGGCGGTGCGAGCCGATCCGGTGTCCCAGTCCTACATCGACGCGCTGCGCCGGACACCGCTCGTCACGCAGCTCGAGGCCGGCTCGGTGCCTTTCGAGTGGTCCACCGCGCGCCTGCTGAACGACGACCCGGCCAAGACGCTGGATCAAAGCGGCCGCACCGATATCCTCTTGCTCGCGCGGATGGTCGGCGCTGTCGGCCATGCGGAAGACTCCTTCGACCTCGTCTCGCCCTACTTCGTTCCGGGCAAGGGCGGTACCGAGGCGCTGGTGGCGGCCGCGAAGCGCGGCCTGAAGATCCGCGTGCTCACCAATTCGCTCGATGCCACGGACGTCGGCGCCGTGCACGCGGGCTACGCCAAGCGGCGCAAGGACCTGCTGCGCGCCGGCATCGTGCTCTACGAGCTGCGGGCCGTGGAGACGGAGGAGGAAAGGAAGCGCCGGCACTCGCTCACCGGCAGCTCCGGCGCCAGTCTGCACGCCAAGACCTTCGCGGTGGACGGCCGGCGCGTGTTCGTCGGCTCGTTCAACTTCGACGAGCGCTCTGCAAAGCTCAATACCGAGCTGGGGCTGCTGATCGACAGTCCCGCGCTTGCCCAGCGCCTGGTGCAGGTGTTCGCGAATGACTTGCGCACGGCGGCCTACGAGGTACGCCTCGACGAGGACGGCGATCTGGAATGGATCGAGCGCGGCGCCGACGGGTCCGAGAAGCGCTACGGCAGCGAGCCGCGCGTCGGCCCCTTCACGCGCGCCTGGGTGGGCTTCCTCTCGCTGTTGCCCATCGACTGGCTGCTATGAGGGGAGGCGCATGACCTCGTTCCTGATGACGCTGCTGCGGTTCTTCCGCGCCTTCTGGCGGGGCCTGAAGGACGAAGAGTTCCGCGCGTTGCTCTACGTCTTCCTCGGCCTGCTTGTCTCGGGCACCGCGTTCTATTCGCAGATCGAGGGCTGGAGCCTCGTCGACGCGCTGTACTTCTCCGTGATCACGCTGGCGACCGTCGGCTACGGCGACCTGCATCCGACCACCACGCTGTCCAAGTTGTTCACCATCCTCTACATCCTGATTGGCGCCGGCATCTTCGTGGCGTTCATCACCAAAGTGACCCTGTACGAGACGCGAAAGCGGCGGTCGCACGTCCGCAAGGCGGAGGACGCATGACGGACGGAATCGCGGAGCGCGAGTCCGCTTCGGTCCTCGACCCGTTCGAGCGGGTCTCCGAAGTCATCTTCGGCGTGCTCATGGCGCTCACCTTCACCGGCTCGCTCAGCGTGGCGAGCCCGGGCCAGGAAGTGCGCACCATGCTGTTTGCCGCCTTCGGCTGCAACCTCGCCTGGGGGCTGACCGACGCCGTCATGTACCTGATCGGCATCCTGACCGAGCGCCATCGCAATGCGACCCTGCTGCGGCAGCTGCGCGCGACCTCCGACCACGCCGCTGCCCGCCGGCTGATCGCGCAGGCGCTGCCGGAGCGGTTTGCGCAGGGCGCGCCGGAGGAGATGCTGGAGGCGATCCGCGCGCGGCTGTTCGCTTTGCCGGCGGTCGCGCCGCGCCTGCACCGCGAGGACTACCTGGGTGCGCTCGGCGTGTTCGTGCTGGTGGTGCTCGCCACCTTCCCGGTGGTGGTGCCGTTCCTGTTCTTCGACGAGATCGGGCGTGCGATGCGCGCCTCCAACGCGCTTTCGATCCTGACGATGTTCATCGGCGGCACCATGCTCGGCAAGTACGCGGGCGGCATCCCCTGGCGCTACGGGCTCGCCATGACCGCGATCGGCACGGTACTGGTGGCGATCATCATCGCGCTGGGCGGATGAGCGGGCGCGCGCGCATCGCGGTGGCAATGGGGCTCGCGGCCGCCACGTGGCTGCCGCTGCTCGCACTCGCCGCCCTGCAAGGCGCGGCGGCGCTGCACGCGTTCTTCGTGGATCTCCCCATGCACGTGCGTTTCCTGTTCGCCGTGCCGTTCCTTTACGCCCTCGAGCCGACGCGCTACCGGCACACGCGATCGGTGGTCCGCTACCTGGACGAGGCCGCTGTGGTGCGCGCCCCGCAGGCGCCGCGCTTCGACGCGATCGCCGCGACGCTCGAGCGGTGGGAAGGCGCCGCAGCCGCGCCGATCGTGCTTGCGCTCCTCGCGTTCGCCGGCTCGGCGCTCGGCATGCGCGCGGGGCTGGCTGCCGGTGCGCCGGCGTGGATCCCCGGCGGCGCGGCCGGACTCTCGCTCGCCGGCTGGTGGCTCGCGGCGGTCAGCCAGCCGATCTGGCTGTTCCTCCTGTTGCGCTGGATTCTTGCCATGCTCTTGTGGTGGCGGTTCCTCTGGTCCGTGTCGCGCCTGGACCTGCGGCTGGTCGCCACGCATCCCGACGGCCGTGGCGGGATCGGGATCCTGAGCATCGCGCAGATGGCGCTTTCCGCCGTCGCGCTGCCGGTGTCGGCCATGCTCTCGGCGCAGGTCGCCGTGGACATGCTCGCCGGCCGCCTGCAGCTCGGCGCCGTGGTCCCGGACATCGTCGCCTACTTCGTGTTCTGGGGTCTGCTGTTCGTCGTGCCCCTGATGTTCTTCACCCCGCACCTGATCCGCGCCAAGCGCGAGGGACTGATCGCCTACGGCAAGCTGGGCGAAGTCCTGTTCGGCGGATTTCACGACAAGTGGGCCGCGCTGCCCACCGCCTCGCAGCGCGAGCTGCTCGGCAACGTCGATCCGTCCTCGCTCGCCGACTACGGCTACGCGTACGAGGTCCTGGCCGGCATGCGGCCGGTGCCCGCCGGCCGGTCGGACTTCATCGTGCTGGCGCTGTTCACGGTCGTGCCGTTCCTGCCGCTGCTGCTCATCCAGTACTCGGTCGGGGAGATCCTGACGCGGCTGCTGGGAGGGATCAGCTGAGCCGCGCGCCGCTCTAGAAGCTGAGCCGGCTCACCAGCTGCGTGCGCACCACCGACGCCTTCGTGCCGTCCTTGTCCTCGCGCGAGCCGTACAGCACCTCGACGCCGAACAGCCACGGCGCTGAAGGCGTCCAGGCCAGATTGGCGCTCGCGTAGCGGGTCTCGCGAAAGGCGTCGCCCGGCTGGAATCCGAGGTTGCTTTGCGCGAGCACGGCGTAGGAAGCGACCGAGTACAGCGTCGGGCTCCAGCCGTGCTGATAGGCGGCATACCAGCCGCGCGTGGAAATCGTCTTGAGCGCACCGGTCGCCGGATCGACCGCCGCATCGGGCGGCGTGTCGTTCATGACCCCGCCGATGCCCTTGCCGTAGGTGAGCGAGAAGCTGACGAAGTCGCGGGACGGCAGCACGTCGGGAAGGGACAGACGGCCCGCCACGCCCGCCCCCATGCCCCAGGCGGCGTCGGTCTGCCCGCCGGGCAGGCTCGCGCGCAGATCGCGGGAGAGCAGGCTCGCCTGCACGTTCGTCCCCGCGCCGTTGTCCCAGACCGCCGCGAGCACGCCGTCGGGCCAGCGCGTGACCGAACTGCCTCCTTCGATCACGCGCGAGTTCGGCGCCTCGGCGGCAAGCTTCACCTGCATGCCGCTCCCGATCGGCTTCGTCCAGCGGACCATCGCACGCCGCGTGGCGAACAGCGCGTTCGGCGTCTGATAGTCGAGCACGTTGGGCACCGCCGCGAGGTTCGTGAACGTGGCCCATTCCTGCCCGAACAGCAGGTCGCCCCCGAAAAGCGCGTCGCTCACCTCGCCGTAGGCCCGGCGCAGGCGGAAGTCGGCCGAGTCGGCGCCGTAGTCGCCGAAGAAGTCCGTCTCGATGCGGACGGTCAGGCGACGGCCTTCCAGCGGCGTGCGCGACTCGATGCCGAGGCGCGTCGGCTGGACGCTGAAGCTGGTGCGCCCCTCGGATCCCTGCGCCGGCGTCGCGTTGCGCGTCACAATCGCGCTCGGCACGAATGCGGTGGGCGTGGTGATCGCCGCGCTGTCGTGGATCGCGTCCAGCTCGACAAAGCCGTAGACCTTGAACCGGGTCGCGCTGCCCTCCAGCGCGACGGAGCCCGGCCACGGCTCCTGCGCCGCCAGCGGCGGCGGCGCGGCCGCCAGCGCGAGCGCCGTGCAGCCGAGCAACGCGATGCGGCTCGTCAAGCGCACCCCCGGCGGCATGGGCCGGCGGTCACTGCGCCGCCTTCCTGGCAAGGCCCTTCAGCCGGAACGAGAGCACGATCATCGAGACCCCGAACAGGATCGAGAAGAACGCGATCATCCACAGGACGCTGACTGCACCCGCGGCCGGGTTCCACATGACCATGAAGCCGAACAGCAGCGCCACTGCCCCGCTGAGGTAGAGCATCCACTCGTTGCTCACTTCCTTGCGGATGCGCCAGCCGAGCGCAATCTGGCTGATCCCGAGCATCATCGCCCACATCGCGACGAACAGCACGAGCACGACGACCGTGACACCGGG
>DASWBP010000006.1:0-7994 GCA_036390555.1 Burkholderiales bacterium
GTCGAGCAGCTGCGGGTCTTCGCCCTGCTCGCCTACCCCGAAGCGAGCGTGACACGCGAAGTGCTGGCGACGGCGCAGCAGGGCCAGGTGCCCTTCTTCGCGCCGCTGACCGGCGCCGAGCGCGTGCGGCTCGCGCCGCGAAACGTCGTCACGGTGCGCGCGAGCCGCGCGGACGAGGCTGAGCGCATCGTCGAGCACTTCACGCAGCTCGGCCTCAAGCGCTTCGCGCTGCAGGCCGGCAACGGCAGCGAGACCGCGGAGTGGCAGGATGCGCTCGGCCGCGCGCTGAAGAAGCTGCGCGTCGAGGGGCCCGTGGCGGTGGACGCCGCCGACGTCGTGGTGCTCGCGGCGCCGGCGCGCGAGGCGGCGGACCTGGTGCGCTCGCTGCGGCGCTCAGGCAATCGCGCGCAGCTTGTCGCGCTCTCGGCCGCCGACGCGGGCGCCTTGGCCAGCGCGCTCGGGCGCGAAGGCTCCGGCGTGGTGCTCGCGCAGGTGGTGCCGCCGCTCGAGCGTATCGCGCTGCCGCTGGTGGCGGCGTACCGCGCCGACTACGCGAAGGAAACCGGCGTCAAGCCGTTCAGTGCGGCGTCCCTGGAGGCCTATCTCGGCGCCAAGGCGTTCGCCGAAGCAGTGCGCCGCGCGGGACCCGCGCTGACGCGCGAATCGCTGCTCCAGGCCCTGGAGACGATGAGCCCCTACGATGCCGGCGGCTATCTGCTCGCCTACGGCCGCGGCGACCGGCACGGCAGCTCGAGGATCGATCTGCTCGCCATCGGGCGCGACGGCGCGCTGCTGCACTAGCTGCGCTCGCGGCAGCGCGACGCGCAGCCGCGCCTGCGCGTGGCTCTAGGCGCGGCGCCAGGTCGTGCCTTGCGGACCGTCCTCCAGGATCACACCCGCGTCCTCCAGCTCCTTGCGGACCCGGTCGGCCTCCGCATAGTTCTTCGCCTTCCTCGCCTCAAGCCGCGCATCGATGCGCGCACGGATCTCCGCATCGGAAAGCGCACCGGCGGGCGCCGCTTGCAGGAACGCCTCCGCGTCCCGCTGCAGCAGGCCCAGGATGGCGCCGAGCGCACGCAGCTGCCGCGCCGCCGTCGGGTCGCCGCGAAACGCCTCATTGGCGAGCTTGTGCAGCTCGGCGACCGCCTCCGGCGTGTTGAAGTCGTCGTCCATCGCGGTGCGGAAGCGCTGAGCGTGGGCTTCCTGCCAGTCCACCGCCGCCGATGCTGGCGCAGACTTCAGCGCGGTATAGAGCCGCACCAGGCCCTGCTTGGCGTCATCCAGGTGCACGTCGGAGTAGTTGAGCGGGCTGCGATAGTGCGCGCGCAGGATGAAGAAGCGAACCACCTCGGGATCGTAGCGCTTGAGGATGTCGCGGATCAGGAAGAAGTTGCCCAGCGACTTGGACATCTTCTCCTTGTCCACCTGCACGAAGCCGTTGTGCATCCAGTAGTTGACGAACGGGCGGCCGGTGGCGCCCTCCGACTGCGCGATCTCGTTCTCATGGTGCGGGAACTGCAAGTCCTGCCCGCCGCCGTGGATGTCGAAATGCTCCCCGAGCAACTGGCAGCTCATCGCCGAGCACTCGATGTGCCAGCCGGGGCGCCCCTCGCCCCAGGGCGAGGGCCACTTGGGCTCGCCCGGCTTGGCTCGCTTCCACAGCACGAAGTCGAGGGGATCCTGCTTGCCCTGGTCGACCTCGACGCGCTCGCCGGCGCGCAGCTCATCGAGCGACTTGCCCGAAAGCCGGCCATAGCCCGCGAACTTGCGCACCGAGTAATTCACGTCGCCGCCCGCCGCCCGGTAGGCGAGGCCCTGTTGCTCGAGGCGGCCGATCAGGTCCAGCATCTGCGGCACGTACTGCGTCGCGCGCGGCTCATGGTCGGGCTTCTGCACCCCGAGCGCCGCCGCGTCCTCGTCCATCGCGCGGATGAAGCGCTCGCTCAGCGCCTCGGGCGATTCGCCCATCTCCGCCGCGCGCTTGATGATCTTGTCGTCGATGTCGGTAATGTTGCGCACGTAGGTGACGCGCAGCCCGCTTGCACGCAGCCAGCGCTGCACCATGTCGAAGACCACGAGCATGCGGGCGTGGCCGAGGTGGCAGTAGTCGTACACCGTGATGCCGCAGACGTACATGCGCGCCTGGCCGGGCCGGATCGGCACGAAGTCCTGCTTGTCGCGCGCGAGGGAGTTGTAGATCCTGAGCATCGGGGGGATGGGGACCCGCGGCGGCCGCGGTATCGGTTGTGGAGCCGCGGTGCTTGGTCTAGAATGAGCAACGCTCCGTAGGGCCTTGAAAACTATAACACAATGCTGATTTCGCACTTCCTGCGCTCGAGCCTCGCCGCGCTTGCGGCCGCGCTTGTCTTTGCATCCGCTGCGGCGCGTGCGGACGAGCTCGCCGACGCCAGCAAGCTGCTGCGCGCGGGCCAGCACCAGGAAGCGATGGAGCGCGTCAACAAGGTGCTCGCCGCAAAGCCGAAGGACCCGCAGGCGCGCTTCCTCAAGGGCCTGATCTACACCGAGCAGGGCAACACGCGCGAAGCGATCGACATGTTCCGCAAGCTGACCGAGGATTACCCCGAGCTGCCGGAGCCCTACAACAATCTCGCGGTGATCTACGCCTCCCAGGGGCAGTACGACAGGGCGCGCGCCGCGCTCGAGCAGTCGATCCGCACGCACCCGAGCTACGCGACGGCGTACGAGAACCTCGGCGACGTGTACGCGAAGCTTGCGAGCCAGGCCTATGACAAGGCGCTCAAGCTCGATTCCTCCAACGCCGGCGCGCAGAACAAGCTCGCGCTGGTGCGCGAGCTGGTGGGCAACGCGACGCCAGGGAGAATTGCCGCGGCCGAGCAGAAGCCCGCGGCGGCCAGGCCCGCTGCACCCAAGTACGCGGCGAAGCCCGCGCCGGTCGCCGCAGTGCCAAAGCCTGCGGCTGCGACACCCGCGGTGCCGACGCCGGCGACGGCGGACAAGCCACCCGCTCCAGCCACGCCGGACCAGGAAGCAGTCATTTCCGCTGTGAAAGCTTGGGCGGACGCGTGGTCGCGCAAGGATGCCGACGCTTACCTCGCCTCTTATGCCAAGGACTTCCGCACGCCCAAGGGCCAGGCGCGGAGCGACTGGGAGAAGAGCCGCCGCGAGCGCCTGCAGGCGCCCAAGAGCATCTCGGTCGCCGTCGAAGAGCCGCGCGTCAGCCAGAGCGGCGATGCGCGCGCCAGCGTCACCTTCCGCCAGGAGTACAAGTCCGACTTTCTGAGTTCGCGCAGCATGAAGACGCTGGTGATGGTGAAGTCGGATGGCGGCCGCTGGCTGATCCAGCAGGAGCAGGTGGCGAATTGAGGCGCGCCGCCGCACTGCTGCGCGCCGCAGCGGCGCTGCTGCTCGCGCCTTGCATGGCCTTCGCGGCCTCGCCCGAGCCGATGCTCTCGCGCGTCGTGGCGGCGATCGAGGCCAATCAGCTCAGTGTCGCGCTGCAGCGCGTCGAGGAGCTGATCGCGGCGCATCCCAACTTCCGCCTCGGGCACCTGATCCGCGGCGACCTGCTGCTCGCGCGCTCGCGCCCGCTGGAGACCTTCGGCAACGTCGTGAAGACCGTGCCGCAGGAGAAGGTGGACGACTTGCGCGCCGAGGCGCTGGTGCGCCTGCGCGCGCTGCGCGACCGCCCGGACGCAGGCCGGCTTCCGCGCAACATCCTGCAGCTGCATCCCGGTCAGCGCCACGTGCTGCTGGTGGACTCGCGCCGCTCGCGGCTCTACGTCTTCGAGAACGCCGACGGCCGGCCGCAATACGTCGCCGACTACTACGTTTCTCTCGGCAAGCGCGGCGTGGACAAGGCGCGCGAAGGCGACCAGAAGACGCCGATCGGCGTCTACCACGTCACCGCCAACCTGCCGCGCCAGAAGCTGACCGATTTCTACGGCGCGGGTGCCTACCCGATCAACTACCCGAACGAGTGGGACCGGCGCCTGGGGCGCAACGGCTTCGGCATCTGGGTCCACGGCACGCCGCCCGACACCTACAGCCGGCCACCGCGCGCAAGCGACGGCTGCATCGTGCTGGCCAATCCCGACCTGCTTTCGGTGGGCCGCTTCGTGCAGGTCGGCACGACGCCGGTGATCATCGCCCCGGAGGTCGAGTGGGCCGACGCCGCGTCGGTGCGCGCCGAGCGCGACGCGCTGGCCACGGCGCTGGAGCGCTGGCGCCTCGACTGGGAGAGCCGGGACGCGGAGCGCTATCTGGGCCATTACTCGCCGCGCTTCAGCGCCGGCGCGCAGGACTTCGCGGCTTGGGCGGCGCACAAGCGCGCCGTCAACGCAGGCAAGTCGTGGATCCGCGTCAGCCTCGCGCAGGTGTCGATGCTGCGCTACCCCAACGAGGCGAACTTCGTCGTGGTGACGTTCGCCCAGGAGTACCGTTCAAACAATCTTTCCAACACGATGCGCAAACGGCAGTACTGGCAGAAGGAGGATGGTCGCTGGCGCATCTTCTATGAGGGATCGGCGTGAAATTCAGACTGTCTCGGCTGTGGCAACCCCTGGTGATCCTTTCGGCGGCGGCGGCTTCCCCCGGCGCGCTGGCCGCGGATCCGCAAGTGGACCTCAAGACCAACGTGGGCACCATCCGCCTCGAGCTCTACCCGGCCAAGGCGCCGAAGACCGTCGAGAACTTCCTGCAGTACGTCAGGGACGGCCATTACAACGGTACCGTGTTCCATCGAGTGATCCCGGGCTTCATGATCCAGGGCGGCGGCTTCGAGAAGAGCTACCGGCAAAAACCCGTGCGCGCGCCGATCGCCAACGAGGCGCAAGGCGCCGTCAAGGCTGGCCTGAAGAACGAGGTGGGCACCATCGCCATGGCGCGCACCTCCGATCCCAACTCGGCGACCGCCCAGTTCTTCATCAACGTCAACGACAACACCTTCCTCAACTGGGGCGATCCGCGCAGCGACGGCAATGGCTACGCGGTGTTCGGCAAGGTAGTGTCCGGCCTGGACGTGGTCACCAAGATCGCCAAGACGCCGACCGGCGCAGGCGGTCCGTTCCGCAGCGACGTGCCGCGCGAGGCGGTGGTCATCGAGTCCGCCACCGTCGTGGGCAAGTAGGGCGCGGCGGCGTGGCGGCCGCGCTGTTCATCTCGGACCTGCACCTTTCGGGCGAGCGCCCGGCGATCAACGAGCGGTTCTTCGCCTTCCTGCAGGAGCAGGCCTCGCGGGCGGCGAGCCTCTACGTGCTGGGAGACCTGTTCGAATACTGGATCGGCGACGAGGAGCTCGACGCCGCGGACGGCGACCCGCTGGGGCGCGAGGTCGCGGCAGCCTTCGCCGCGCTCGCGCGCAAGGGCATTGCGGTGCGCCTGATGCACGGCAACCGCGACTTCCTCATCGGCAAGCGCTTCTGCGAGGCGAGCGGCGCGCGGCTGCTGCAGGACCCGGCGGTGGAGAAGATCGCGGGCGCGCGCACGCTGCTGATGCACGGCGATACCCTGTGCACGGACGACCTCGACTACCAGGCCTGGCGCCGCACCGCGCGCTCGCGCGAGTGGCAGACGGGGTTCCTCGCCAAGTCGCTGCCGGAGCGCCGCAAGCTCCTGCAGGCGCTGCGCGAGAAGAGCAAGGAAGTGGTGGGCGCGAAGCCCGCGGAGATCATGGACGTGAACCAGGAGGCGGTGCGCGAGGCGCTGCGCGAGCACCGGCTGACGCGCCTGATCCACGGCCATACGCACCGGCCCGCGCGCCACCCCCTCGAAGTGGACGGGCGCGTCTGCGAGCGCTGGGTTCTGCCCGACTGGTACGAGCGCGGCGGCTACCTCGCGCTCGACGACACCGGTCCGCGCCTCGTCAGCTTCTAGCCAAGGCCAGCCCCGAGATCCGCCTGCAGGTCGGCGAGCGCCTCGAGGCCGACCGCTACGCGCACCAGACCCTCGGTGATGCCCGCCGCAGCCCGCGCCTCGGCTGAAATGCGGCCATGCGTGGTGGTTGCCGGATGGGTGATGGTGGTCTTCACGTCGCCCAGGTTGCCGGTAATCGAAACGAGCTTCGTCGCGTCGATCAGCTTCCAGGCCGCTTCACGGCCGCCCTTCACTTCGAAGGAGACCACGGCACCGGCGGTGCGCTGCTGGCGCTTGGCCAAGGCGTGCTGCGGGTGGGACTCGAGGCCCGGATAGAACACCCGCGCCACCTTCGGCTGGCGCTCCAGCCACCGCGCGAGTTCGAGTGCGCGCGCCGACTGCGCCAGCATGCGCAGCTCGAGGGTCTCCAGGCCCTTCAGGATCACCCAGGCGTTGAACGGCGAGAGCGAAGGGCCGGCCGTGCGCAGGAAGCCGAACACGCCGTCCATCACCAGCGCCTTCGAGCCGAGCACCGCGCCACCCATCACCCGGCCCTGTCCGTCCAGGTACTTGGTGGCGGAATGGATCACCAGGTCCGCGCCCAGCGCCAGCGGTCGCTGCAGCGCCGGCGTGCAGAAGCAGTTGTCCACGGCGAGCAGCGCGCCGGCCTTTTTCGCCACCGCCGCGATCGCGCCGATGTCCGAGATCTCGGTAAGCGGGTTAGAGGGGGTCTCGAGGAACAGCAGCTTCGTGCCAGGGCGCAGTGCCTTTTCCCACGCGCGCACGTCGGTCGGCGAGACGAAGGTGGTCTGCAGGCCGAAGCGCGCGAGGACCCCGGAAAAGAGCTGAACCGTGGACCCGAAAACCGCGCTCGAGCACACCACGTGGTCGCCCGCCTTGAGCAGCGCCATCGCCATGGCGAGGATCGCCGACATGCCCGAGGCGGTGGCGACGCAGGCTTCCGCCCCTTCCAGTGCCGCCAGGCGGTCCTGGAACATGGTCACCGTGGGATTGGTGAAGCGCGAATAGACGAAGCCCTCCTCGCCGCCGGTGAAACGCGCCGCGGCCTGCGCCGCGCTGTCGAACACGAAGCTCGACGTGAGGAACAGGGCTTCGGAATGTTCCTGGAACTCGGTGCGTCGCTGCCCGGCACGCACGCCCAGGGTCGCAAGCTCGAACGTGTCTTTCATGGTCCTCGTCCTTTGCCTGCGGGCGCCGGAAAAACAAAACCCGGCCAAGCGGACCGGGTTTCGTCGGCACGCTTTAGCTGTATTTTTAACGCGCCCGCAAGCTGTGGCTCAAATCGGCGCGGAAGAAATTATAGCAGCGTCATTGCGCCGTGACCAGATTGAGGTCGAGCTGGGCGGCATCCGCCTCCTCGCCCGAGTCGCGCGCGGCGTCGCGCCGCACCTCGATGGCGTGCAGGTAGTCGCTGGTGACGTCGCCGGTGATGTAGTGCCCGTCGAAGCAGGAGGTCTCGAAGCTCTTCAGCTTCGGGTTCACCTGGCGCACTGCGGCCTTGAGCGCCTCGAGCTCCTGGTAGATGAGCGCGTCGGCGCCGATCTCGTGCCCCACCTCCTCCTCGCTGCGATGGGCGGCGATCAGCTCGGCGCGCGTCGGCATGTCGATTCCGTAGACGTTGGGGAAGCGCACCGGCGGCGCGGCGGAGGCGAAGTACACCTTGCGCGCGCCGGCCTCGCGCGCCATCTGCACGATCTCGCGGCTGGTGGTGCCGCGCACGATGGAGTCGTCCACCAGCAGCACGTTCTTGCCTTTGAACTCCAGCGCGATGGTATTGAGCTTCTGGCGCACCGAGCGCCGCCGCACCGCCTGCCCGGGCATGATGAAGGTGCGGCCGATGTAGCGGTTCTTGATGTAGCCCTCGCGGTACGGCAGGCCGAGGCCGAGCGCGAGCTGCATCGCCGCCGGGCGGCTGGAGTCCGGGATCGGGATCACCACATCGATGTCCAGGTGCCGGTACTGGCGGCGGATCTTGTCGGCGAGCTTCTCGCCCATCGCCAGGCGCGTCTCATAGACCGAAGCGCCGTCGATGATCGAGTCGGGGCGCGCCAGGTAGACGAACTCGAATATGCAGGGGTTGAGCGAGGTGTGCTCGGCGCACTGCTGACTGTGAAAGTTGCCGTCGTCGTCGATGAACACCG
>DASWBP010000007.1:0-1715 GCA_036390555.1 Burkholderiales bacterium
AAGGCGGGGGTCGAGCCGCTCGCGCTCTACCGGGCGCTGCGCCAGGGCGCCACCGGCCGCAAGCGCACCTTCGACCGGCTGCCGGAACATTTCCTGCCCGGCGTCTACGACCCGCCGGCGTTCACCGTGCGCCTTGCCCACAAGGACATGACCCTCGCCCTCGAGCTCGCCGCCGAGGCCCGGGTGCCGATGAAGGTCGGAAGCATCGCCCTCGCCGAGCTCGAGGAAGCGATGCAGCGCGGCTGGAGCGAGCGCGACTGCCGGGTGGCGATGACGCTGCAGGAGGAGCGCGCGGGGGTCAGCGTGCGCGTGGCGCGGGAACGACTGGAGAATTTGCCGGACTAAGACTTCCATATGAATCGAAGCCGGCTGGTCATCGCCGCGATCATCGCGCTGACGGCCCTGTTCAGTTACTTCGGCAGCACCAGCCAGAACCCGGTCACGGGCGAAAAGCAGCGCGTCGCCATGAGCCCGGAGCAGGAGATCGCGCTCGGCTACCGCAGCGCGCCGCAAATGGCGGCGCAGATGGGCGGCCTGTCGCAGAACGAGAAGGCGAGGACGCTGGTGCGCCAGGTGGGCGAGCGGCTGGTGGCGCGGAGCCTCGCCGCGAAGAGCCCCTACAAGTTCAGCTTTCACGTGCTCGCCGACTCGCGCACCGTAAACGCATTCGCGCTTCCCGGCGGCCCGATCTTCATCACCGAGGGCCTGCTGCGGCAGCTGAAGAGCGAAGCCGAGCTCGCCGGGGTGCTCGGCCACGAGATCGGCCACGTGATCGCGCGCCACTCGTCGGAGCGCCTCGCCAAGCAGCAGCTCACGCAGGGCCTGCTCGGCGCGCTGGTCGTCGGCAGCGGCGACTACACGACCGCGCAGATCGGCCAGCTGGTCGGCGGCATGATCAACATGAGCTACGGGCGCGACGACGAGCTCGAGTCCGACGCGCTCGGCATCCGCATCATGGCCGAGAGCGGCTACGATCCGCGCGCCCTGATCCGCGTCATGGAAGTCCTTGCAAAGGCGTCAGGCGGCTCGCGCCAGCCCGAGTTTTTCTCCACCCACCCGGCGCCGGAGAACCGCGCCGCCCGCATCCAGGAAGAAATTGCTAAACTGCCGGCTGGCAACTTTGAAAGGAGGTGATCCAGTGAGAGACCATCAAGGCAGGACCGGCGGGCTTAACTCCGGATCAACCAGCATCGGTATCAGGAGCGACGCCAGCTAGACAGCCGGCTCTCGCCTTACCAAGCGCCCCGAGCAGCGCAAGCTCTCGGGGCGTTTCATTTTGTGCGGCAGCATGTTATTTCTGTGTCCATGCCGGCGCCGTTTCCTCTGAACGCCTGGTACGCGGCCGCGTGGAATCACGAGGTCAGCGCGCGCGGGGTACTGGCGCGGACGGTGTGCGACCAGAAGCTCGCGCTCTGGCGCAAGCCGGACGGCTCGGTCGCGGCAGTTCACGACGCGTGCTGGCATCGCCAGCTGCCGCTGTCGATGGGGCACGTGGACGGCGAGAACATCGTGTGCCGTTACCACGGCCTCGCCTTCGACGGCACCGGCCGCTGCACCCGGATGCCCTCGCAGGACAAGATCAGCCCGTCGGCCAAAGTGCGCGCCTATCCGGCGCTGGAGCGGCACCGCCTGGTCTGGGTATGGCCAGGTGATGCGGCACGGGCAGACCCGGCGCTCGTGCCCGACCTGCACTGGAACAGCGACCCTGCCTGGGA
>DASWBP010000008.1:0-22706 GCA_036390555.1 Burkholderiales bacterium
CCGAGGATCATGAAGGTCGCCGTGCCCTTGCCGAAACACTCGCCGATGTTCGGGCACGAGGCTTCCTCGCACACGGTGTGCAGCTTCTGCTCGCGCAGGATCGCCTTGATCTCGGCGAAGCGCCCGGACGGGTTGCCGGCCTTGACGCGGATCCACGCGGGCTTCGCCAGCGGCGCCTGCGGCACGATCCTGATGGCGTACTTGCCAAGACCTCGCGAAGTCTTCGCCGCGCCCTTCTCCTTGACGCCGGCGTCACGCATGCTCGAGCCTGTCCGCGAGGAGACGCGCCAGGCGCAGGCCGACGTCCTTAGCGCTCCCCTCGATGCCGAAGTCGCGCGCCTGCGTCACGCGCAAGCCAGGGTTGCCGCAGGGGTCGATGGCGTCGAAGGGCGCAAGATCCATGTCCACGTTGAGCGAAAGGCCGTGCCAGGCGCGCCCGCGCGTGACGCGGATGCCGAGCGCCGCGATCTTTGCGCCGCCGGCGTAGACGCCGGGCGCACCCGCCTTCCTCTCGGCCGCCACGCCATGCCCGGCGAGAAAGTCGATCACGCACTGCTCGAGCAGGCGCACGAATTCCTTCACCTTGATGCCGCGGCGCGCGATGTCCACCAGCGTGTAGAGCACCGCCTGGCCGGGACCATGGTAGGTGATCTCGCCGCCGCGCTCGGCCTGCACCACGGCGATGCCGTTGGCGATTCTCGGGCCGAACCGCGGGTCCGCGCCCTGCCCCAGCGTGTAGACGGGCGGGTGCTCGAGCACCCAGATCTCGTCCGGCGTGTCGCTCGTGCGGCGCTGGGTGAAGTCGCGCATTTCCGCGACGACCGGCAGGTACTGCGCGAGGCCGAGGCTGCGCACGCGCGTGGCGAGCGCGGCCTCCATCAAAGCACCATCACCACCGACGGGTGGTCGCAGAGATCCCTGTAGAGCGCGTCGAGCTGCTCGCGCGAGGTGGCGCGGATGGTGCAGGTCACGCTGAGGTAGGTGCCCTGGCGGCTGGGGCGCAGCTCCATCGTCGCCGCGTCGAAGTCCGGCGCATGCTTGCGCACGATGGCGATCACGCTGTGCGCGAAGCGCCCCTCCTTCCTTCCCATCACCTTGATCGGGAAGTCGGTGGGATAGGTGATGAGCGATTCTTCGTTGGCGATCGGCATCAGCGGAGCAGGCTAGGCCGAGAGGGCTTCCTTGCGCATGACCTTGGCCTTGAATTCCTGGTAGCCGGCGTAGGCCTTGCGGAACAGCGGCCCCGGCTTGCCGTCGCCCACGGGCTTGCCGTCGAGCGTGGTCACGGCGAGGATCTCCTTCGAGGAGGAGGTGAGCCAGACCTCGTCCGCGGCGCGCACTTCGGCCTCGGTCACGTCGCGGAACTCGAGCGGAATCTTCACCGCCTGCGCGATCTCCACCACTACGTCGTAGGTGATGCCCGGCAGGATGAGGTTCGACTTCGGCGGCGAGAGCAGCTTGCCCGCCTTCGCCACGAAGACATTGGAGGCGGAGGCCTCGGTGAGCTTGCCGTCGCGGAACAGGATCGTCTCCACCGCGCCCGCGTCCGCCGAGACCTGGCGCAGCAGGCAGTTGCCGATGAGCGAGATGGACTTGATGTCGCAGCGGTGCCAGCGGTAGTCCAGCGCGCTTACCGCGGCGGCGCCCTTCTCCACCAATTCCCTGGGCGGATTGACGAGCGGATTGCACATGATGAAGACGGTGGGCTCCACGCCCGCCGGGAACGCGTGGTCGCGCTTGGCGACGCCGCGCGTGACCTGCAGGTACACGCCCTGGTCGTCCCAGGGCTGCTTGGCGATCAAGGCGAGCAGGATTTCGCGCCACTTCTCGCGCGCATACGGATTCCTGATGCGCACCGCGCCGAGGCTCTTCTCCAGGCGCGCGAGGTGCTCGTCCATGCGGAAGGGCGCGCGCGAGTAGACCGGGATCAGCTCGTAGACGCCGTCGCCGAAGATGAAGCCGCGGTCGAGCACCGGGACGCGCGCCTCTTCGATCGGGAGGAATTTGCCGTTCAGGAAGACCATGCGGACTCCGCTACTGGACCAAGAGGCGCAGTGTATCCCAGGCGCGGCCGAAGAAGCCCGCCACGGCGACGCCTTCGAGCGCCACCACCGGGTATTCGCCGAGCGGCTTGCCCTCGAGCTGCACGCGCAGTACGCCCACGCGCTGGCCCTTGGCGACCGGCGCGACCACCGGCGGGTGCGTGAGCAGCTCCGCCGAGAGGCGCGCCGCCTGGCCCTTGGGCACCGTGACCACCAACCCGTCGGCGAAGCCCGCCTTCACGGCATCGGCCGCGCCCTTCCAGACGGCGATCGACTTCACCGCCTCGCCGCCGGCGAACAGGCGCACGCCGTCGAAGTGCTGGTAGCCCCAGTTGAGCAGCTTCTGCGACTCCTGCGCGCGCGCCGACTCGGAGGCCGCGCCGAGCACCACCGAGAGCAGCCGCCGCCCGCCGCGCTGCGCGGAAGCGACCAGGCAGTAGCCCGCGGACTCGGCGAATCCGGTCTTCACGCCGTCCACGCTCGCATCGAGCCACAGCAGCCGGTTGCGATTGAGCTGCGTGATGTTGTTGTAGCGGTACTCGCGCACCGCGTAGTAGCGCGCATATTCCTGCGGGAAGTCGCGGATCAGCGCCGCTGCGAGCAGGGAGATGTCGCGCGCCGTGCTCGCGTGCTGTGCGCCGGGCAGACCCGTGGCATTGACGAAATGCGAGTTGACCATGCCCAGGCGCGCCGCCTCGCGGTTCATCAGCTCGGCGAATGCAGGCTCGGTGCCGGCGATCGCCTCGGCAAGCGCGATGGTCGCATCGTTGCCCGACTGCACCACCATGCCGTGCAGCAGCTCGTCGACGACGACCGGCTTGCCGGGCTGCACGAACATGCGCGAGCCGATCGCGCGCCAGGCGCGCTCGGACACCGCGACTTGCGCGGTCGGCGAGAGCCTGCCCTCGCGCAGCGCGCCGAAGGCCACGTAGGCAGTCATCAGCTTGGTGAGCGAGGCGGGCGGGAAGCGCTCGTCGGCGCGCTCGGCGGCGAGGAGCTGGCCGCTGGTGAGGTCGGCCAGCAGCCAGGCGCGCGCAGCGACCTGCGGCGGCGGCTGCGCGCGCGCGCAGGCGCAGGCCAAGGCGAGCGCCAGCGAGACGAGCAGCGCGCGCATCGTGCGGCGGCTAGCGCTGCGCGAGCGGCGCGCCGCCGGGCACGATCTGCTCGATCTCGACCTGCGCGCTGCCCTGCCCGATGAAGCCGAGCTTGTAGGCCGCGGCGTAGGAGACGTCGATCGCGCGCCCGGCGTGGAATGGCCCGCGGTCGTTGACGCGCACGATCACGCTCCGCCGGTTGGCGAGGTTGGTGACGCGCGCGTAGCTCGGGATCGGCAGGATCGGGTGCGCGGCCGACATCTTGTACATGTCGTACGTCTCGCCGCTCGAGGTCGGATTGCCGTGAAAGCGCTTGCCGTACCAGCTCGCGGTGCCGCGCTGCTTGAAGACGCCGACCTGCGTGAGCGGCACGTAGCGGCGGCCCATCGCCTCGTAGGGCCGGTTGGCGTGGCGGTGCAGCGGCTCGGCGCGCGGCACGGCGTCCGGGACCGAGGCGAGCTTGGCCGCGTCGCCCGGGCCGTCGTCCTTGTAGTAGCCGCCGGGGCGCTTCTCCGGCGTGGAGCTGCAACCGGCGAGCAGGATCAGGGCGAGCGCGAGGCTTCTTCTCATGCCTCGTGGACGATGTTGCCCGCGACGATCGTGGCGCGCACGCGCCCGGCGAGCTCCAGGCCGAGGAAGGGCGTGTTCTTGCCCTGGCTCTTCAGCGCCGCGGGCGTCACGCGCCAGTGCGCGTTGGGGTCGAAGAGCACGAGGTCGGCCGGCGCGCCGGGCTCGATGCGGCCCGAGGCGACGCCGAGGATGCGCGCGGGATCGCTCGTGATGCGGGCGAGCGTCTGCGCGAGCGGCAGCTTGCGTTCCATCCCCCACTTGAGCGTGAGCGGCAGCAGAAGTTCCAGGCCGGTGGCGCCGGGTTCGGCCTCGGCAAAAGGCAGCAGCTTCTGGTCCTCGTCCACCGGCGTGTGGTCGGACACCGCGCAGTCGATGGTGCCGTCGGCGAGCGCCGCGGCGAGCGCCTCGCGGTCGCGCTGGCTCCTGAGCGGCGGCTCGAGGCGGCAGTGCGAGTCGAAGTAGCCCAGATCCATTTCCGAGAGATGCAGGTGGTGCACGCCCACGTCGCAGGTGAGCGGCAGCCCGTCATGCTTCGCGCGGCGCAGCATCGCCACGCCGGCGGCGCTGGAGATGCGGCAGATGTGCACGCGCGCGCCCGTGGCGCGCACCAGCTCGAAGAGCTGCGCAAGCGCGATGGTTTCGGCGAACGCGGGAATGGCCGGGAGCCCCAGGCGGGTAGCGACCTCGCCGTCGTGCGCCACCCCGCCCTTGGCGAGCCAGGCGTCCTCGGCGCGCAGCCACGCGGGCAGGTTGAAGGTGGCTGCGTACTGCAGCGCGCGCCACAGCACCTGCGTGTCCGCGACCGGCGTGTTCGCCTGCGAGAAGGCGACGCAACCCGCTTCGGCGAGCTCCGCCATCTCGGTGAGGCGCTTGCCCTCGAGCTTCACCGTGAGGGCGCCCACCGGGTACACGCGCGCGCGGGAAAGCGCCTTGGCGCGCCGGCGCAGCATGTCCACCAGGCCGGGCTCATCCAGCGGCGGGTCGGTGTCCGGCGGGCAGGCGAGGCTCGTCACGCCGCCCGCCACCGCGGCGTCCATCTCCGACTCGAGGGTCGCCTTGTGCTCGTAGCCCGGCTCGCGCAGCCGCGCCGAGAGGTCGATGAGGCCGGGCGCGACCACCAGCCCCTTGGCGTCGAGCGTGTGATCGGGCGTCCCGCCGGGCGGCGCGATCCTGCCGTCGGCGACGAACACGTCGCCGAGCGCATCGCGCCCGCTCGCCGGGTCTACCACGCGACCCCCTTTGATGAGTAGACGCATTACGTGTGACCCCCGGCGGTGGGGGGTGCGGGGGGAGGCGACATGAGCATCCCCCTGCTCCTATCCACCCGCGATCATGCTCATGACTGCCATGCGCACGGCGATGCCGAAGGTGACCTGCGGCAGGATCACCGAGTGCGGTCCGTCGGCCACCGCCGAGTCGATCTCCACGCCGCGGTTCATCGGCCCGGGGTGCATGACGATGGCGTCGGGCCTGGCGAGCGCGAGCTTCTCCGCAGAGAGGCCGTAGTGCTTGTTGAACTCCTGCGCGGAGGGCAGCAGCGCCCCGGTCATGCGCTCGTTCTGCAATCGCAGCATCACCACGACGTCGCAGCCCTTCAGGCCCTCGGCCATCGAATGAAAGACGCGCACGCCGAGCGCCGCCGCGCCCGCCGGGATCAGCGTCTGCGGGCCGATCACGCGCACCTCCGGCACGCCGAGCGTGGTCAGGCCGTGGATCAGCGAGCGCGCCACGCGCGAGTGCAGCACGTCGCCGACGATCGCCACAGTGAGCGCGCCGAAGTCCTTCTTGTAGTGGCGGATGGTGAACAGGTCCAGCAGCCCCTGCGTCGGATGCGCGTGGCGCCCGTCGCCCGCGTTGACCACGTGCTCGTGGGGCTTCACGTGGCTTGCGATCAGGTAGGGCGCGCCCGAGGAGCCGTGGCGCACGACGAAGACGTCGGCTTGCATTGCCGAGAGGTTGGCGACCGTGTCGAGCAGCGACTCGCCCTTGGAGGTCGAGCTCACGGCGACATTGAGGTTGATCACATCCGCCGAGAGGCGCTTGGCGGCGATCTCGAACGTGGTGCGCGTGCGGGTGGAGCCCTCGAAGAACAGGTTGAACACGCTCTTGCCGCGCAACAGCGGCACCTTCTTGATGTCGCGCTCCGTAACGCCGGCGAAGGACTCCGCAGTGTCGAGGATCTTGAGGATGACGTCGCGCGGCAGGCCCTCGATGGACAGCAGGTGCTGCAGCTCGCCGTTGGCATTCAGCTGGGGGTTACGCGCCACGCTCGAGCTCCAGTGTCAGCTTGCCCTTGGCATCGCGCTTCAGGCGCAGGCGCTGCCCGGCGGGCACCTCCACCTTGGCGCCGCAATGCTGCGCGCACACCGGCAGCTGCCGCCCGCCGCGGTCGGCGAGCACCACCAGCGCGATGGACGAGGGCCGGCCGTAGTCGAACAGCTCGTTGATCGCCGCGCGCACCGTGCGCCCGGTGTAGAGCACGTCGTCCACCAGCAGCAGCTCGCGGCCTTCCACCTCGAAGGGGATCTTCGAGCGCTTGGGGTCCTTGGCGAGGCCCTGCTTGGCGTAGTCGTCGCGGTAGAACGCAGGATCGATCAGGCCGAGCGGCTCCTTGAGGCTCAAGGCCGCGTGCAGGCGCTCGGCGACCCAGGCGCCACCAGTGTGGATGCCGACCATCGCGGTGGCGGGCCTGACCAGTGGCGCGAGCTCCTTGGCGAGCTGCGCGCAAAGCTTCTCGGCGTCAGGCAGCGCGGCCATGGAAGTACTGCTCCAGGATCAGTTGCGCAGCGACCGAATCCACCGCCTTCGTCTTCGCGCCGCGCAGCAGGCTCTCGGCGGCGACGGAGGTGTAGCGCTCGTCCACGCGCTCGACCGGCAGGCGGAAGCGCCCCTCCAGCTGCCGCGCGAAGCGCTGCACACGCTTGGCGAGCGGGTGCTCGCCGCGCTCGGCCACCGGCAACCCTACGACGAGCGCATCGGGCTGCCACTCCTTGACCAGCTTGGCGATGGCGTCGAAGCCGGGCGCGGCGATGCCGGGCAGCGGATGCGCGGTGCCGAGCTCCGCTTCCCCTACTGCAACGCCAATGCGCTTGATGCCGAAATCGAAGGCGAGGACGGTGCGCGCCTGCTCAGGCATGTCCCGCCGAGTCCGCCAGGCGCGCGTAGTCCACGCCGAGCAGCTCCATCGCCGCCGGCAGGCGCTCCTCCGACGGCAGGTCGAAAATGATCGCGTCCTTCGCTTCCACGGTGAGCCAGGCGTTCTGCGCCAGCTCGTGCTCGAGCTGCCCCGCGTCCCAGCCCGCATAGCCGAGGGTCACCAAGATCTTCTGCGGGCCCTCGCCGCGGCCCACCGCCTCGAGGATGTCCTTGGAGGTGGTGAGGCCGATGGCATCGCGCACGCGCAGCGTGGACTGCCAGTTGCCGGTGGGCTCGTGCAGGACGAAGCCGCGGTCGGTCTGCACCGGGCCGCCGAAATAGATCGGCGCATCCGAAAGATCCTTGTGCTTCAGCTTGAGCGAGAGCCGCTCGAAGAGCGCCTGCAGGGTCATGTCGATCGGGCGGTTGACCACCAGCCCGAGCGCGCCGCGCTCATTGTGCTCGCAGACGTAGGTCAGCGTCTTGGAAAAGTACGGATCGGCCATGTTGGGCATGGCGATCAGGAAGTGATGCGTCAGATTGATCGAAGACACGACCGGGCGCTATTTTACCGTATGGCCATTGACTCCGCCGCGCTGGCTTGGTTCCGGCGCGACCTGCGCCTCGAGGACCACGCCGCCCTGCACGCCGCGCTCACGGCGCATGGCGCCGTGCACTGCGCCTTCGTCTTCGACACCGAGATCCTGGAGCCGCTGCCGCGGACCGACCGGCGCGTGGACTTCCTCTGGCACAGCGTCGTGGAGCTCAAGGCCGCGCTGGAGCGCCTGGGCGGCGGACTGCACGTGCTGCACGGGCGCGCGCGCGAGGAGATCCCGCGCCTGGCGGCGCGCCTGGGGGTGACGGCGGTGTATTGCGCGCGCGACTACGAGCCGCAGGCGCTTGCGCGCGACGCGGAGGTGGAAGCGCGCTTGAGCGCGCAAGGCATCGCCTTTCACACGCGCAAGGACCATGTGATCTTCGAGCTGGACGAAGTGCGCACCGGCGCCGGCTCGCCGTATTCCGTGTTCACGCCCTACAAGAACGCATGGCTCGGGAAGCTGGATGACTTCTTCCTCAAGCCCTACCCGATCGAAAAGCACGCCTCGCGCCTGGCGAAGAGCGGCGGCGCGATGCCCGCGCTGGAGCAGCTGGGCTTTGCGCACGCGCCGATGGCGCTGCCCGCCGGGATGTCGGGCGCGAAGCGGCTGTTCGCCGACTTCAAGCGGCGCATCGACGACTACGCGGACAAGCGCGACTACCCCGCCTTGAAGGGCCCCTCCTACCTCTCGGTGCACCTGCGCTTTGGCACCGTGTCGATCCGCGAGCTCGCGGCCTACGCCTCGCGCCGCAGGGGCAAAGGCGCCGCAACCTGGCTCTCGGAGCTGTGCTGGCGCGACTTCTATTTCGCGATCCTCGCCTGGCGACCGGACGTGGTGGAGCACGCGTTCAAGCGCGAGTACGACGCGCTGGTCTTCGACGACGACGAGCGGCTCTGGCGCGCCTGGTGCGAGGGCTGCACCGGCTACCCGCTGGTGGATGCCGCGATGCGCCAGCTGAATACGACGGGTTACATGCACAACCGCCTGCGCATGGTGGCGGCGAGCTTCCTCGTCAAGGACCTCGGCATCGACTGGCGGCGCGGCGAGCGCTACTTCGCCGAGAAGCTGAACGACTACGACCTGGCGGCGAACAACGGCGGCTGGCAGTGGGCGGCGTCGACCGGATGCGACGCGCAGCCGTGGTTCCGCATCTTCAACCCCGTGACGCAGTCGCGGAGGTTCGACCCGAAAGGCGCCTTCATCCGCAAGTACCTGCCGGAGGCCGCGCGGCTTGCCGACGACGAGATCCACGAGCCGCGCGCGCCGGTGGTGGACCACGCCGCCGCGCGCGCGCGCACGCTCGCGCGCTACCAGGCAATCCGCCATCCGCGCTAGCGAGCCGGCGCGCGGCTCAGGTGCGCAGGCTCTGCAGCGCCGCCTCCAGCTCGGTCAGCATCGTCGCCACCTCCTCCACCGCCGCAGCAGCGCGCGTCGCCTCCGCGGCCGCCTGCTCGGCGCCCGCGAGCGTCTCGCGCACACCGCCGGCGATGGCGCTCGCCGAGGCACCCTGCGACTGGGTGGCGGCCGCCACCTGCTCCATCTGCGCGCTGAGCCGCTCGAGGAGCGCGCCGAGCTCGACAAGCGTGCGTCCCGACGCGCTGGCACCGAGCGCCTCGGCCTGCACCGCTACCTGGGCGAGCAGCTTGGCGCTGCGCGCCATCTCGGGCGAGGCGCCGCGCACCTGGTCCACCACCTGCGCCGCGATGCGCACGCGCTGCCCCATGTCACTGACCACCTCTAGCACCGCCTGCACCGCCTGGCGCCCCTGCGTCGCGGCGGCGAGCGCCGCGCGCGCGAGCTCCGCGGACTGGTTGGCGCGCGTGGAAAGCTCGTTCACCACGCGCGCCATGCCGAGCGAGCGAGCGCTCGCGCCCTTGACGCGCTCGGTCTGGCGGCGCGCCGCCTCGAACAGCCCGTCCGCGGCGCTCCGCGCCAGGCTCGCCGAGGCGCTCGCGCACTCGGCGGCCAGTGCAACGCGCTTCACCAGCCCCCGCAGCGCGTCGAGCGCGTCGTTGAGCGCGGCGGCAGCCGGATAGGTGATTTCGCTATTCACCGAGACGCGCGCCGTCAGGTCCCCCGTGGCGAGCTGCTCGACCTCGCGGCGCAGCTGCTCGACCGCCTCGAGGTCGCGCTCGTGGTGCCGGCGCAGCACGGCGTGGCGCCGCGCGATGTTCTCGCGCTGGCGCCGCTCGTCCACCAGCAAGAAGAGCGCCACCAGCAGCAGCGCCGCGACGGTGGCCGCCGCCACCGCGGCAAGCGCGAATCCCTGGCTGCGCGGCGCGGGCTGCTCGCGGTACTCGGCGACCACGCGGTCCACCGCCTCGAGCAGCCGCTCCGAGTTGGCGTGGATGGCGAAGGCCGCGTCCTTCGCCGCCGCGAGCCGCGCGCGCCGGCCGAGCAGCGCCACCACCGCGTCCTGGTAAGGACCGAAGCTCTCGGCCAGGTCGGCGAGCGCCGCGCGCTCGTCCTCGCGCGCATTGGCGCGCAGGCGCGCGAGCGTCGCGCGGAACTCGTTGACGTCCTTGCCCAGCAGGAACTCGACCTCGGGATCCATGCGGTCGGCGCCGAGCAGGCGCTGCGCGTTGAGCGCCATGCGCTGGCTGAGGAGCGCCAGCCGGCTTGCGGCGCCGATCTCCGCGGCCGCGGCGCCGCGCGCGAGCTTGAGGTTCTGCACCCGCTCGGCGCGCTCCAGCAGCTGGGGATTGCCGCGCTCCATGCCGGCCGCGGCATTGGCGAGCGCGGTGAGCATGCGCTGCTCGCGCAGCAGGACGGTGGCCTGCCTCTCGGTGTCCTGCCACTGCGAATCGAGCGCGCGCAACGCGCTTCCGGCGCGCGCGTCCTTGGCGAGCCGCGCGAGCCCCGCGGCGAAGTCGTCGCGGCTCGCCTGCACCTGCGGAAAGGCTTCGGCCTCGCCGCGCAGGCTGCGCAGCGCGCTCTTCGCGAGGCGCTGCGAAAGCGTCCGCAGCTCGGCAGCGACCAGCAGGTAGGCGTCGCCCAGGTGCGCCTGCCGGTATTCCGACCATGCCAGCCAGAGCGCCGCGGCAAGCAGCGCCGCGAGCAGCGAGGCGAGCAGCGCGAGCTGGCGCCGCAGCGGCAGGAGCGTCACCACGCCCAGCGCGCCGGCCCACTGCGCCAGGCGCCGCGACCAGCCTGCGGCGTTCGCCTTCAGGTCCAAGCGCGGCGGCGCGCGCTCAGATCTCGACCATCTCGAAATCTTCCTTGCGCGCGCCGCATTCCGGGCAGGTCCAGTTCATGGGCACGTCCTCCCAGCGCGTGCCCGGCGCGATGCCCTCGTCCGGCGCCCCCGCGGCCTCGTCGTACACGTAGCCGCAAATCAGGCACATCCAGGTCCGGTACTGCACTTGGGTTTCGCTCATCGGGGCGCGGCGGGTGCTGGGTTAAAATCGTGCGGCATCTTAGCTCATTCCGCGGCGCGCCCCGCGCCACGCATGCCCCTGCCTCCGCCCCTCGTGCTCAGTTTCGCCGCCACCGACCCCACGGGCGGCGCCGGGCTGCAAGCCGACGTGCTCACGCTCGCGGCGCTCGGCTGCCACCCGCTGTCGGTGGCCACCGCGATCACGGTGCAGGACACGCATGGCGTCACGCGCGTCGAGCCACTCGAGGCGCAGCTGGTCGCCGAGCAGGCCGCGCGGCTGCTCGCCGAGCTCGCAGTGGCGGCGTTCAAGATCGGCGTCGTGGCGAGCGCCGCCAACGCGCAGGCGATCGCCGCGGTGCTCGCCGCGCATCCGCGCGTGCCGGTGGTCCTCGATCCCGTGCTCGCCTCCGGGCGCGGCGACGCGCTTGCCGATGCCGCGACGCGCGACGCGCTGCGCGAGGCGCTCCTGCCGCGCGCGACGGTGCTCACGCCGAACACCCTGGAAGCGCGCGCGCTCGGCGGCGTCGCCGCTTGCCTTGCGCGCGGCTGCCGTTACGTGCTCGTGACCGGCACGCACGCCGAGACGCCCGAGGTCGTGAACACGCTGCACGGCGCGCAGGGCGTCGTGCGCGAGGACCGCTGGCCGAGACTGCCGGGCAGCTACCACGGTTCGGGTTGCACGCTCGCCGCTGCGATCGCCGCGCGGCTTGCACACGGTGATCCGGTGCCGGCGGCGGTGCGCGCCGCGCAGGACTACACCTGGCGCGCGCTCGAGCGCGGCTTCCGGCCCGCGAGCGGACAGTACCTGCCGGTGCGATGACGCTTCGCGGCCTGTACGCCATCACGCCGGAGGACCTCGCGCGAGGTGCGACCATGGCGCGCGTCGCGGCCGCCGTGAGCTCGGGCGCGCTGTGCGCGCTGCAGTACCGGCGCAAGACGGCCAGCGCGGCGCAGCAGCGGGCGGAGGCGCGCGAGCTGCAGAAACTTTGCCAGCGCCACCGAGTACCGTTCATCGTCAACGACGACCTCGCGCTCGCGCTGGAAATCGGCGCGGACGGACTGCACCTCGGGCGCGAGGACGGCGATCTCGCCGGCGCGCGCGTGCGGCTGCCCGGGCGCCTCCTCGGCGCGTCCTGCTACAACCAGCCCGAGCTCGCGCGCCGCGCGGTCGCCGCGGGCGCCGACTACGTCGC
The DNA here is from genome assembly GCA_036390555.1 of Burkholderiales bacterium. GTDB lineage: Bacteria > Pseudomonadota > Gammaproteobacteria > Burkholderiales > SG8-39 > JAABQT01. The sequence goes on from DASWBP010000008.1 coordinate 12,010, forward strand.
CTTCGGCTCGGTGTTCCCCTCGGCCACCAAGCCCGCCGCGGTGCGCGCGCCGCTGTCGCTGTTTGCGCTCGCGCTGGGAGTGCCGAAGGTGGCGATCGGCGGCATCACGCTCGAGAATGCGCGCGAGGTGGTGGCAGCCGGCGCCGACTGTGTCGCCGTGATCACGGACCTGTTCGAGGCGCCGGACGCCGCGCAGCGCGCGCGCGAATTTGCGAAGATCTTCCAACCTGAGAATGCCCATCGACCATGACATCGCGTAACGAAGAGCTCTTTCAGCGCGCGCAGCGCCGCATCCCGGCCGGCGTGAATTCACCCGTGCGCGCCTTCAGGGCCGTCGGCGGCACGCCGCCCTTCTGCGAGCGCGCCTCCGGCGCGCACCTGTGGGACGCCGACGGCAAGCGCTACATCGACTACCTCGGCTCCTGGGGGCCGATGCTCGCCGGGCACACGCATCCCGCGGTCGTCGAAGCGGTGCAGGCGGCGGCCGCGCGCGCGCTGTCCTTCGGCGCGCCCACCGAGGCCGAGGTGGAGATGGCGGAGCTGCTCTGCCGCCTGGTGCCCTCGCTCGACATGGTGCGCCTCGTCTCCTCGGGGACGGAGGCCACCATGACCGCGCTGCGCCTGGCGCGCGGTCACACGGGCCGCCACCTGATCGTCAAGTTCGAGGGCTGCTACCACGGCCACGCCGACGCGCTGCTCGTCAAGGCGGGCTCGGGCGCGCTCACCTTCGGCAACCCGAGCTCGGCGGGCGTGCCGCCGCAGACCGCGGCGCACACGCTGGTGCTCGACTACAACGATGCGGCCGGCGCGCGCGCGCTGTTCGAAGCGCGCGGCGCGGAGCTCGCCGGCGTCATCGTCGAGCCGGTGGCGGGCAACATGAACCTGGTGCTCCCCGAACCCGGCTACCTGGAGACGCTGCGCGAGCTCTGCACGCGCCACGGCGCCGTGCTGATCCTCGACGAGGTGATGACCGGCTTTCGCGTGGCGCCGGGTGGCGCGCAGGCGCGCTTTGGCATCCGGCCCGATCTCACCACGCTCGGCAAGGTGATCGGCGGCGGGCTGCCGGTGGGTGCGGTGGGCGGGCGGCGCGAGATCATGGAGAAGATCGCGCCGCTGGGGCCGGTCTACCAGGCGGGCACGCTCTCGGGCAATCCGGTGGCGGTGGCGGCGGGCCTCGCCACCCTCAAGCTGGTGGATACGCCCGGATTTCATGCGCGCGTCGAGGCGACCACGCGCGCGCTCGTGGAAGGTCTTGCCGCCGAGGCAAAGCGCGCCGGCGTCGTCTTCTCGGCACAATCCATCGGCAGCATGTTCGGCGTGTACTTCCGCGCGACGCCGCCGAGATCCTTCGCCGAGGTGATGCAGTGCGACCGCGAGCGCTTCAACCGCTTCTTCCACGAGATGCTCGCGCGCGGCGTCTACCTCGCGCCCTCCGCCTACGAGGCGGGCTTCGTCTCTGCCGCGCACGGCGCACGCGAGATTGACGAGACCCTGGCCGCCGCGCGCGAGGCCTTCCGCAAGGTTTGAAACGCGCGGTGACGGCCGCGCTAACGCACGTCCGGGCGCGAACCTTGCGTGCGCTGCGGGTGTCCAACCGGCCATGCAGATCGTCACCCGTGAACTGACGCCCTTCGAGCGTCCCAAGCTCGCCGCGCACCTGCTCGCACTGGACGCGGAGGACCGGCGCCTGCGCTTCGGCCTGCCGGCGTCCGACGATACGATCCGAGACTACGTCGAGCGCATCGATTTCGGGCGCGACGCGCTGTTCGGCGTCTTCGACGACGAGCTCAACCTCGCGGCGGCCGCACACCTCGCGCGCGCGCACGAGCATGCCGAACTCGGCGTCTCGGTGCTGCCGGCGCACCGCGGGCGCGGCATCGGCGCGGCGCTGCTCGATCGCGCACATACGCACGCCCGCAACTGGGGCATCGGCACGTTGTTCATGCACTGCCTGACGGAGAACGCCGCGATGATGCATCTCGCGCGCAAGCAAGGCATGCGCATCGCCGCGGCGAGCGGCGAAGCCGATGCGCATCTTTCGCTGCCGCCGGCAAGCCCCGCAAGCTTCGCCGAGGCGCTGCTCGCCGAGCGCGTGGGCTTGTTCGACTACGCGCTGAAGGCGCAGTTCGACGCGGCGCGACGGCTGCTGGCGAGCACGCTGGGCGACTAGCCGTCGCCCTGAGCCATCGCCGCCTGCCGCAGGCACGGGCGCCGAGTGAGTCGCGCGCTGGCGCACCGTGGCCGGCTGGCGCTCAGGGCACCTGGACCTTCGGCATGTGCTCGCGGATGGTCCACATCCGCCCCTCGACGTAGGCCGTGATCCGGCCGCGCTCGTAGCGGCGCGGGCTCGGCAGGATCGCCGCCAGGTAAGCTGCCTGCTCCTCGTCGAGCGATCTCGACGACACGCCGAAGTGGTAGCGCGCGGCGGCTTCCGCGCCGAACACGCCCTCGCCCCACTCGGCGAAGTTGAGATAGAGCTCGAGGATCCGGCGCTTGCTCATCGCCTGCTCGAGCATCGCCGTGATCACCGCTTCCTGCCCCTTGCGCACCCACGAGCGCTCCCCCGACAGGAACAGGTTCTTCGCCAGTTGCTGGCTGATGGTCGAGGCGCCCGCCACGACCCTGCCCTTCCTCTCGTTCCTCTCCATCGCCTTCTGGATCGCCTCCCAGTCGAAGCCCTCGTGCTGGATGAACTTCGCATCCTCGGCGGCGACCACCGCGCGCTTGAGCGAGACGGAAATGTTCTCGTAGGGCGCCCACTGGTGGCGCAGGACCGCCTTGGGGTTCTTCGCCTGCAGCTGCTCGAGCCGCCGCTCCATGAACGCGGTGCGCGCGGGAGCCTCGCGCGTCCACCACAGGATCTGCGCGTAGTACCAGGCCTGGATGAGAAACACTGCGGCGAAGCCCGCAGCGAGCACGATCGCGGCAGCCCGACCGGTACGGCGTAGCGCGCGCCCCATGGTCCAGGAAAGCGGCCCTAAGCGGGCTTTCGCGCCACGACGCAGTAGGCGCTGGCGTACGCGCTTCGCGGCACGGTGCGCTCCAGCAGCGCGAGAACCAGCCTGCCCAGGCCGTTCAGGCGCCAGTGGCCCTGGAAGAGCGCAAGACGGGGAAATCCGCGAACAGCCCGAGATAGCGGTCCAGTCCGACGGCCCTTCGCCCGTGGTCATTCAGCCATTTGACCCACACCCCCAGGCCGCAGCCCGCCTCCAGAATCAACCCCTCCCGTGGCAGATGCGCCTCGAAGATGTCGGCGAGCGTGCGTTCGTGGCAGATCGCCAGCTCATCGGCCAGGGATCGATCGTGCCACTGGTGCTGATCCTGCCCGGCGTGGTCGCGAATCGTGTAGAGCTTGTAGCTCATGCGAGCCACGGATTATAGAAGCGGGGCTGCAGCGCTACTGCGCGCGCAGCGCGGCGAGCACCGGCGCGGTGTCCGGGCGCACGCCGCGCCAGACGAGGAACGACTCCGCCGCCTGCTCCACCAGCATGCCCAGGCCGTCGGCCACCCGCGCGCCGGCCGCACGCGCCATCGCCATGAACGGCGTGACGCGCCCGTAGACCATCTCGTAGGCGAATGCGTCCGGCGCGAAGAGCCCCGCGGGCAGCGGCGGCAGCTCGCCGGCCAATCCCGCCGAGGTGGCGTTCACCACCAGGTCGAAGCTGCGTCCAGCGAGCGCCTCGTAGCCGCACGCGGCGGCACCGCGCACGCGCGCGGCGAGCGCCTGCGCGCGCGGCAGGGTGCGGTTGGCGATGACGATCGACGCCGCGCCCGCCTGCGCGAGCGGACCGATCACGCCCTGCGCCGCGCCGCCCGCGCCCATCAGCAGCACGCGCGCCCCCGCGAGCCGGCGACCGAGGTTCACCTCGAGATCGCGCACCAGGCCCACGCCGTCGGTGTTGTCGCCCCAGGGCTTGCCGCGGTCGAGCACCAGCGTGTTGACGGCTTGCGCGGCGGCCGCGCGCGCGCTCGTCGCCGCGCAGAAGCGGAACGCCTCGGCCTTGAACGGCAGCGTGACGTTGAGCCCCTTGCCGCCCTGCGCGCGAAACGCCTCGACCGCGCGCACGAAACCATCGGGCGGCGCCTCGATGCGGCCGTAGTCGATGTCTTCGCCCGTGGCGCGCGCGAACTGCGCGTGGATCCACGGAGACTTCGAGTGCGTGACCGGATTGCCGATGACAGCGTATCGATCAGTCACACGCCGGCCCATCGTCTGACGGGTGGAAAGGGGGTGCGGGGGAAAACGACTTCAGTTTCCCCCTGTACCGCTACTCGGTCCAGAGGCGGTCGCCGCGGCCGAAGAACCAGGTGCGCGTGATCACCAGCAGGTCGGTGTCGCGCCGGATGTCGGCCGGAAAGCTCGCATAGGGCGAGGCCATGCGCACGATGCGGAAGGCGGCCTCGTCGAGCACCTTGAGGCCGGAGGAGCGGTCGAGCTCGATGGACTCGACGCTGCCGTCGGGGCGCAGCGTGACCGTCATGCGCAGGTTGCCGTAGAGCCTGCCGCGCGCGGCCGCCGGGTAGTTCACGGTGCCGATGCGCTCCACCTTCTGGCGCCAGTCCTCCTCGTACTGCGCGAAGCGGTACTCGACCGCGGAAGCGCCGATGAACTGCTTGCGGGGCCGCTTCTGGTAGGCCTCGACCTGCCGGTCGATCTGCGCCTGCAGGCGCATCGCGGCGAGCGACAGGTCGGCGAGATCGCGGCCGGAGAGCGCGGGCGGAGCGGTCTCGGTCGGCGAGCGGGCCGCCGCCTCCGGCGCGACGCGCTCGGGCGAGCTGCGCGCCTGCGCCAGCAGCTTCCTTTGCTGCGCCTCGAGCTCGCGCACGCGGCGCTCCGCCTGTGCGAGGTCGCGTCCGGGTTTCTTCGGGTCGATGACCGGCAGCGGCGTCTTCGCGCGGCGGTCCTGGTCGGTGTCGCCGCCGCCCGCGAGGTTGGCCTGCGCGAGCGCGTCCGCCGTGCCGGGACGCTCGCGCGACCGGGCATTCACCAGGATGACGTCGAGCGAGGGATTCGCGCTCTGCCAGCGCAGGGCGTCGGGAAACGTGAAATGGATCGACAGCAGGAGCGCGTGCAGCAGGAGCGAAAACGCCACCGACGCGTACAGCACGCGGGACTGGCGGTCGAGGCCGGCCCAGGCTTCGGCCGCCCCCGAGAGGCGCTGCGCTAGCACGCCCTGCAATGGCATCCCATGGCAAAAAACAGCCGCCATTCTAGGGCTTTAGCCCGCAACCTGCTCGACGCCGCCCTCGAGCGGCGGCGCGCCGTGCCCCAGCGCCTCGCGGAACACGCAACTCACGCTGCGCTCGAGCAGGTCCACGGCGCCGACAGCCAGGCGCACGCGCATGCCCGGCTCGAAGGCGGGCAGCGAGGGCACGCGCACGGTGAGCGGCAGGCCCTCCAGGCGCACGACGTTCTCGCGCAGCACCAGCGCTTCGATCTCGCGCACGCCCTCCTGCTCGAGCCAGCGCAGGCACCAGTAGTCCTCCATGGCGCGCTGGTGCTCGGCGTAGCGCGCGTAGGTGACTTCAAAAGCGCGCAGCGCCGCGAGCAGCGCCTCCGAGGTGCGCGCAAACGGCGGCTTGCGGCCCGCGATCGCCGCGGCGAGCTGCCACTGGTTGACGAGATCGGCGTAGCGGCGCAGCGGCGAGCTCATCCAGGCATAGCAGGCCACGCCCAGGCCGTCGTGCGCCTCCGGGTGCACGCTCATCCGCACCTTGCCCGAGGATTGCACGCGGTAGAGCCCTGCCACGTCGCGCTCGGCGAGCAGCTCCCCCCAGGCGCTGTTGGCGAGGATCATCAGCTCGGCGACCAGCTTGTCCAGCGGCGCGCCGCGGCGGCGCGGCTCGATGCGCACCCTGCCCTCCTCCACCCGGAACACGTAGTCGGGCACCAGCGGGTTGACGCTCGGCTTGCCGCGGCGCCGCTCGAGCGACTCGGCGACGCGCCAGAGCGTGCGCAGTTCCGCTTCGTGCGGCAGCCCTGCCTCGGTGCCCGCCTCGAAGGCCGCATCGAGTGCCTGGATCTGCGGGTGGCGCAGATTCCTGCCGATGCGCACGCGCTCGATGCGCGAGTGCCGGCCGCGCACGGCGTAGTCGGCAGCCGAGACGTTGACGTACAGCGACAGCACCGCGCGCTCGGTGCCCTCGTCGAGCGAGCAGGCGGCGACCACGTCCTCGGGCAGCATGGTGAACTTGAGCCCCGGCATGTAGGCGGTCGAGAGGCGCTCGCGCGCGATTGCGTCGAGCGGCGAGCCGGGCGCGAAGGCGAGCGCCGGCGCCGCGATGTGCACCCCGAGGCGCCATTCGTCGTCCGAGACGCGCGCGAGCGAAAAGGCGTCGTCGATCTCGGTGGTACCGACGTCGTCCAGGCTGAAGGCCTCCGCCGCCGCGAGCGGCAGGTCCGTGGGGGGCGCGGGCGGCGCATGCGGCGGAAAGGCGACGCCGCGCGGATAGAACTCGTAGAGGAAGCGGTTGAGGTGGTAGGCGTGCGTGTCGGCGAGCTTGCCGCAGCGCTCGAAGAGGCGCGCGCCCGAGAGCCCCGTTTGTGCGCAGGCCTGCTCGAAGGCCTTGGTCTCGGGCTTGTTGCGGTCGGGGGCGTAGAGCAACTCGTCCTTCAGGCGCTCGATCTCGGGCGGGCACTCGAACTGCGCAAGGCGCGCCGCCCAGTCGGCGATCTGCGCGAGCACGCGCTGCTTCTTCTCCGCCGCGGCGAGCGCGAGCTTGAGAGTCTCCGCGGGCGCCGCCTGGTATCGGCCGCGGCCGCGCCGGTGAAAGTAGATCGGCGCCGAATGCAGCTTGAGCAGCACGCCCGCGGCCTCGGCCGGCGTGGGCTCGCGGCCGACGTACTCGCGCGCAAGCTCGGCAAAGCCGAATTCGCCGCCCCCGCAGCACTGCCAGAGGAAATCGCTGTCCAGCCCTGCCGCGTACGCCTGCGCCGCGGCGAGCAGCTCGGCGGGCGCGGGCCGCTCGAACTGCAGCAGCACGCTCGCCGCCTTGATCTTGGCGCGCCGCCCGTGCGGCGTTTCCACCTGGAAAGAGGCCGGCGCCTGCGCCAGCGCAGTGCCCACCTTGAACTCGCCGTCCTCCTCGTACAGGAGGTGCACCTCAGGCTCCAGCCAGGCCGGCGAACTCGACAATGCGCGGCAGGTGGCGCTCGAACGATTGCAGCGCATGATCGCCGCCCTGCACCACGATCTGCGCGGCACCGGCGTAGCGCGCCACCGCGCGGCGGTAATCGAGCACCTCGTCGCCGGTTTCCACGATCAGCAGATAGCGCGCGGGCGTGATGCGCGGCACCCAGAGCCGTTCCCAGTCGCGCAGGTGCGCCTCGGTGAGCTGGTAGGGCTCGCCGGTGTGCAGGTTCTTCTGCTCGCCGAGGTAGGCGCGCAGGCCGACATGCGGCTCGATCGCGGGATTGAGCAGCACCGCGCGCGCATCGTGCTTCTCGGCAAGGAACGTCGCGTAGTAGCCGCCCAGCGACGAGCCGGCAAAGCAGATCGCCTTGCCGGCATGCCGCGCCACGAGCGCTTCGATTGCCGCGATGGCGTGCGTGGCGAGCGGCGGCAGCGCCGGGCAGGCGTAGTGGGCCGCGAGGCCGCGCGCGGCAAGGTAGCGCGCCATGGCCTGCGCCTTGTGCGACGCGGGCGAGGAGTTGAAGCCGTGCAGATAGAGGATCACGCCGTCCCCGTGCTCGCTCAGGCCGCCGCCTGGCGCCCGAGCGCCGCGAGAAGTTTCGCGTGGATGCCGCCGAAGGCGCCATTGGACATCACCAGGACGTGGTCGCCGGCGCGCGCTTCAGAGGCGACCGCGGCGACGAGCGCGTCGAGCTGCTCGAAGGCGCGCGCGCGCTCACCCATCGGGCGCAGCACGGCGGCGGCATCCCACCCGAGGCCCGCGCCGTACACGTAGGCGCGATCCGCGGCGGCGAGGCTCGCCGGCAGCCGGTCCTTCATCACCCCGAGCTTCATCGTATTGGAGCGCGGCTCGAGCACGGCGAGGATGCGCGCCTCGCCGACCTGCGCGCGCAGCCCTTCGAGGGTCACCTGGATCGCGGTGGGATGGTGGGCGAAATCGTCGTAGACCGTGACGCCGCGGGCGGCGCCGCGGCGCTCCAGGCGCCTGCGCACGCCCCTGAAGGCGGCGAGCGCCTCGATGGCCGCCGCAGGCTCGACGCCTGCGTGGCGCGCAGCCGCGATCGCCGCCAGGGCGTTCAGGCGGTTGAACTCGCCGGCCTGCGTCCAGCGCACGGAGCCAAACGCCCTGCCTTCGCGCCGGACTTCGAAGGCGCCGTCCGGCCCCGGCTCACCCGCCTGCCAGCCGCTGCCGACGCCAAATCGCTCGATCGGCGTCCAACATCCCAGGGCGAGCACTCGCTTCAGGGCTTCGTCCCTGCCATTCAGGACAATCGTCCCGCCACTGGGGATAATCCGGACAAAATGGTGAAATTGCCGCTCTATCGCTGCAAGATCGGAGAAGATGTCGGCATGATCGAACTCAAGATTATTGAGAATTGCCGTCCTTGCCGGGTAGTGGACGAACTTGGAGCGCTTGTCAAAGAAAGCCGTGTCGTACTCGTCCGCCTCAATCACGAAGCAGGGCTTCGACCCCAAGCGCGCTGAAACGCCGAAGTTCTCCGGCATGCCCCCGATCAGGAACCCCGGCTTCCGCCCGGCATGCTCGAGGATCCAGGCGAGCATCGCGGCAGTGCTCGTCTTGCCGTGGGTGCCGGCCACCGCCAGGACGTGCCGGCCGCGCAGGACATGCGCGGCGAGCCATTGCGGGCCGGAGACGTAGGGCTCACCGGACTCGAGGATCGCCTCCATCAGCGGGTTGCCGCGGGTCACCACGTTGCCGACCACCCAGGCGTCCGGAGCGAGCGCCATCTGCTCCGCGCCGTAGCCCTCGATGAGCTCGATGCCGAGGGCGCGCAGTTGCTCGCTCATTGGCGGGTAGACGTTGGCGTCGCAGCCAGTGACGCGAAAGCCCGCCTCGCGCGCGATCGCAGCAAGCCCGCCCATGAACGTGCCGCAAATGCCGAGGATGTGCAGGTGTGCGGCCATGTGGTGTGCGCCGGGCGGCTCGTGGAGGGGCGGCGATTTTACGCGATGGCCGGGGCCGCCACGGCGCCGGCGGGCCGCCGCGCCCAGTGCGCTATGATGCCCCGGCCATGAGCCGGCGGAACACGCGGCAGGACGCCATGCGCGCGCGCATCGCTGCAGCGGCCGCGCGCCTCATGGCCGAGGACGGCATCGACGACTTCGCGCAGGCGAAGCGAAAAGCCGCGCGCCAGCTCGGCGCCGCCGACACCGAGTCGCTGCCCGCCAACGACGAGGTCGAGGCCGAGCTGGTCGCCTACCGCGCCCTCTACCAGGCCACCGAGCATCCCGAGCGTATCGCCGAGCTGCGCCGCGTCGCGCTGCAGGCCATGCGCGCCTTCGAGCGCTTCAGCCCCTACCTCACCGGCCCGGTGCTCAAGGGGATCGCGGGGCCCTACGCGCAGATCGACCTGCAGCTCTACCCGGACAGCGCCAAGGACGTGGAGCTGTTTCTTCTGGAGCGAAATATCGCCTTCGAGACCGCAGAGGGCCGCCGCTACTCGGGCGATCGGGCGCTGCCAGTGAGCGTCTTCACTCTGGAATGGGACGGTGCGCCGCTGAAGCTGTCGGTGTTCGACCCGCGAGACGAGCGGGTCGCCCTCAAAACCTCCCTCTCCGGCCGGGTGATGGAGCGTGCGGGCATCGCGGAAGTGGGTCAAATGGTCGCGAAGAAGGCGTGAACTCCTGGCTAATTGTCCCTAAAATGCCGCCAAGTTCATTGAACATCGCCTAAATTGCGAATCGCCGGCCTTTGCCGGCGTTGTACTAGGACTGGACGCCGAGGCAAGAACGGCAGAGCCCTCCCGCACGCAAGGCGAGGCTCTCGGAAATTTCGGCTATATTGCCGCCTTCTTCGGGGAAAAATGGCTAAATCCGCAAAAGCGGCCGCGACGAAGGTTCTCCTTCTGAATGGCCCTAACCTCAACCTGCTGGGGACGAGGGAGCCCCACCTGTACGGGCGCGACACGCTGCCGATGATCGAGCGGCGGCTTGCGGCGCGGGCGAAGGCTGCCGGGATCCGGCTTGAGTGCCTGCAGACCAACCACGAGGGCGTGGCGGTGGACCGGGTGCAAAAAGCCAAGCGCGACGGGGTGGGGTTCATCATCCTCAATCCGGCCGCGTTCACCTATTCGAGCATCGCCCTGCGCGACGCCCTGACGGCGGTGCAGATCCCGTTTGTCGAGGTGCACCTGTCGAATATCCACGCGCGCGAGCCCTGGCGCGCCCACTCGCATTTCACGGCGGTTGCCGTCGGCTCGATCCTCGGGCTGGGCAGCCGCGGCTACGACCTCGCGCTCGACTACGCGATCGGCCGGCTCCAGGGGAGCGCCGGGGCCTAGGCCCCGCCATGCGCCCGGCCGGAGCCAGCGGCCCGCCGGGGGGAGGACACTGAATGGATCTGCGCAAGCTGAAGAAGCTCATCGACCTCGTGCAGGAGTCCGGCATCGCCGAGCTCGAGATCACCGAGGGCGAAGAGAAGGTGAAGATCGTGAAGGGCGGGGAGGCGACGGTGACGCCACTCGCACCGGCGGCGACCGCGGCGGCGCCCGCCGCGCCGGCGACGGCCGCGGCAGGCGCCGGTCCGGCTCCCGCCGCGGGAGC
>DASWBP010000009.1:0-10355 GCA_036390555.1 Burkholderiales bacterium
GGCGATCTCGCTGCGGATGAAGGCGCCGAGCTCGCCGGGGTTCATCGGCGCGACGTCGGTGCCGAGCGTGGCAAAGCGCGCGGCGACCTCGGGCTTGGCGAGCGACGCGGCAGTGAGCTGGTGCAGCCGCGCGACGACCTCTGCCGGCGTGCCCGCGGGTGCGACCAGCGCAAACCAGGCGATCAGCTCGTAGCCGGGCAGCTCCTCGGCGATGGCCGGCACCTCGCGCGCGAGCGCGCTCCTCTTCTCCGAGGTGACCGCGAGGCCGCGCAGCTTGCCGCCCTTTTGCTGCGCCAGCGCGTTGGCGAGGTCGGCGAAGGTGAAGGTGATCGAGCCGCCCAGCACATCGGTGATCGCCTGCGGCAGGCCCTTGTAGGGCACGTCCACGAAATCGATCTTCGCCATCGAGCGCAGCATCGCCTGCGACACCTGCGAGCCGGCCGAGCCGTAGCCGCCGGAGAGCTTGCCGGGGTTCGACCGCGCGTGCGCGAGGAACTGCTTGAAGTCCTTCGCCGGGTGGTCGGCGCGCACCATCAGCATGAACGAGATGGTGCCCAGGCGCGCGATGGGCGCGAAATCCTTCACCGGATCGTAGTTGAGCTTCTTGAACAGGCTCACGTTCGCTGCCTGCGGCGTGTTGGTGGTCACCATCAGCGTGTAGCCGTCGGGCGCGGCCTTGGCCACCTCCGCCGCGGCGATGGCGCCCTGCGCGCCCGCCTTGTTGTCCACGACGAAGGGCTGCTTGAGCGCCTCCTGCAGCTCCTGGCCGAGCACGCGCGCGATCTGGTCGGTCGCGCTGCCGGCGGGGAAGGGCACCACCAGCTTCACCGGCCGCGAAGGATAGGGTTGGGCGAGCGCGGCGCCGGAGGCGAGGACGAGGGCAAGCAACAACGACTTTCTCATGGGAGTGTCCTTCAGGAATTGAGCTTGGCGATCAGCTCGCGCGTCTGCGCCGGGTCGCCCGAGCGCAGCACCTTCTGCGCGAGCGGCCGCGCCTTGGCGAGGCTGGTGCGCAGCACCCGCTCCTTGATTGCCGGCAGCTGCGCGGGGTGCATGGAGAAATTGCGCAGCCCGAAGCCGAGCAGCAGGCGCGTGAGCGCGAGGTCGCCCGCCATCTCGCCGCACACTGCGACCGGCACCTGCGCGCGCGAGGCGCTCTGGATGACGTGCGCCACCAGGTGCAGCACCGCGGGGTGCAGCGGGTCGTACAGGTGCGCCACTGCGTCGTCGGTGCGGTCGATGGCGAGCGTGTACTGGATCAGGTCATTGGTGCCGAGCGACAGGAAATCCAGGCGCTGCATGAACATCGGCAGCGCGAGCGCCGCCGCGGGGATCTCGATCATGCCGCCGACCTCGACGCCCTTGTCGTAGGCGACGCCCTTGTCCTCGAGCTGCTGCTTCGCCTGCTGGATGAAAGCGAGCGCCTGCTCGACCTCGTGCGCATGCGCCACCATCGGCAGGAGGATCTTCACCTTGCCGTGCCGCGAGGCGCGCAGGATGGCGCGCAGCTGCGCAAGGAACATTTGCGGCTCGGCGAGGCAGTAGCGGATCGCGCGCAGGCCGAGCGCGGGATTGGGCATCTGCGCGCCCTCCGCGGCCAGCGCCTTGTCGGCGCCCACGTCCAGGGTGCGGATCACCACCGGCCGGCTGCCCATCGCCTTGGCGACCTCGCGGTAGGCCTCGTACTGCTCGTCCTCGCCCGGCAGGTCGCGGCGGTTCATGAACAGGAACTCGGTGCGGAACAGGCCGATGCCCTGCGCGCCCGCCTCGTGCACCTCGTCCAGGTCCTGCGGCAGCTCGATGTTGGCGTACAGCTCCACCGCGGCGCCGTCGAGGGTCGCGGCAGGCGTGCTTTTCAGGCGTCGCAGCTTCTTCTTCTCGATCTCGAGCTGCGACTGGCGCAGCTGGTACTCGGCGAGCACCATCGGGTCCGGATCCACGATCAGCACGCCTTGCGTGCCGTCCACGATCAGCAGCTCGCCCTCGCGGATCATGTGGCGCGCGTGGTGCAGGCCCACCAGCGCCGGGATGTTCAGGCTCCTCGCCACGATCGCCGTGTGCGAGGTGACGCCGCCCACGTCGGTGACGAAGCCGCCGTATTCGTGCCGCTTGAACAGGATCATGTCGGCGGGCGAGAGGTCGTGCGCCACCACGATCAGCTTGTGCTCTTCGGAAAGCTGCGGCTCCGCGGGCGCCTTGTCGCCCATCAGCGCCTTGAGCACCCGCTCCACCACCTGCTGGATGTCGGCCTTCCTCTCGCGCAGGTAGGGATCCTCCATGGCCTCGAACTGCTCGACCAGGGTCTCCATCTGCTGCACCAGCGCCCACTCGGCGTTGCAGCGGCGCTCGCGGATGAGCTCGCGCGGTTCGTGCGAGAGCGAGGAGTCCTCGAGGATCATGCGGTGCAGGTTGAGGAAGGCGCCGAACTCCGCGGGCGCGTCCTCCGGCATCTGGGTCTCCAGCATCGCCAGCTCCTGCTTGGCGCGCGCGATCGCCGCATCGAAGCGGAAGATTTCCGCCGGCACCGCCTCCTCGGCGATCTGGTAGTGCGCCACCTCCAGGCGCGCGCTGGAGACCAGGTGCGCGTGGCCGATGGTGATGCCCGCCGCGACGCTCGAGCCGTGCAGGACGAAGTTCACGCCCATGCCGGCGTCCTCGGGATGGCGGCGCGCACCTCACTCCCCCTCGCCGAAGCGGTCGGCGACGAGCGCGCGCAGTGCGGTGAGCGCGGCTTCCGCGTCCTCGCCTTCCGCCTCGACCGTGACGGTGGCGCCCTTGCCGGCGGCGAGCATCATCACGCCCATGATGCTCTTGGCGTTGACGCGCCGGCCGTTGCGCGTGAGCCAGACGTCGCTCTTGAAGCCGCTCGCCACCTGCGTGAGCTTGGCCGAGGCGCGCGCGTGCAGGCCCAGCTTGTTGACGATGGTGAGCTCGGCGCTAGCAGCCACCGCAGCTGTCCTTGTTCATGTGCACCACGCCCTCGGCGCCGCCCGAGAGCGCGCGCTGCACCGCGGCGGGCAGCGAGCCGTTGCGCCCGGAAAGCACGCGCACCAGCATCGGCAGCGACACGCCCGAGACGCCCTCGACACGGCCATCGGCGAGCAGGCGCGAGGCCACGTTGCAGGGCGTGGCGCCGAACATGTCCGTGAGCACCAGCACGCCCGCGCCGCTGTCCAGGCCCGCGGCGAGGCTGCGCGCGTGCAGCAGCACCTTGTCGGGGTCGTCGGCGCGCGACACGCCGAGGGTGGCGACCTGCGCCTGCTGCTTGCCGAGGATCGCCTCGGCGCTCGCGAGCAGCGTCTCGCCGATGGCGCCGTGCGAGATCAGCAGCACGCCGATCATGACTCGAGCTTCGCTTCGAGCGCCGAGATGAACATGCCGGGGACGTCGAAGCCGGTCTGGTCCTGGATCTCGCGAAAGCAGGTGGGGCTGGTGACATTGACCTCGGTGAGCCAGTCGCCGATCACGTCCAGGCCGACCAGCAGCAGCCCGCGCCCCGCGAGGCGCTGGCCGAGCGCCTGCGCGATCGCCTGGTCGCGCGCCGAGAGCGGTTGCGCGACGCCGGTGCCGCCGGCGGCGAGGTTGCCGCGCGACTCGCCCGCCTTGGGAATGCGCGCGAGGCAGTAGGGCACCGGCTTGCCGTCGATCAGCAGGATGCGCTTGTCGCCGTCGCGGATCTCGGGGATGTAGCGCTGCGCCATGACGCTCCTGGCGCCGCCCTGCGCCATCAGCTCGACGATCACGTTGCGGTTGGGGTCGTCGCGGCGCACGCGGAAGATGTTCTCGCCGCCCATCACGTCCAGGCGCTTGAGCACCACGTCGCGCTCGCTGTCGATGAAGGCGTGCAGCTGCTGCGGCTCGCGCGATACGAGCGTGGGCGCGACGAACTGCGCAAACTCGGCGATCGCCAGCTTCTCGTTGTGGTCGCGGATCGCGTCGGGCGCATTGAAGACGCGCGCGCCCTCGCGCACCGCGGCCGAAAGCAGCCAGGTGCTGGTCACGTACTCCAGGTCGAACGGCGGGTCCTTGCGCATCAGCACCGCGTCGAACCTGGCGAGCGCCTGCCGCAGATGGCCGTCGCGCCGGTACCAGTCCTCGTCGTTGTCGGTGAGGTGGATGCGCATCGCCTCCGCGCCGACGCTGCCCCCGTGCCAGGCGAGCGAAGCCTGCTCGCAGACGTGCACCGCGTGGCCGCGCGCCTCGGCGGCGCGCATCATGGTGACGGTCGTGTCCTTGTACGCCTTGAGCGAATCCGGCGGATCGATGATGAAGAGCAGGTTCACGCCGCTGGGAATGCTCTGTTCGGGTTGCGCGCTGTGGCGCCGCGGCCGCAGGAGGGCGCCGTTGCGCGGCGCCGTCCCGGACTACTTCTTGGCGGCGGGCTTGGGCGCGGGCGGCTCCTTCAGGCTGCCGCCGGACTGGTTGGCCATGTAGACAATGGCGCGCGCAAGGTCGTCGTCCGAAAGGTCGGCAACGCCGCCGCGCGGCGGCATCGCGCCCTTGCCTTTCGAAGCGACCTCGAGCATGCCGTTCAGCCCGGTCTTGAGGCGCGGCGCCCACGCCGCCTTGTCGCCGATCTTGGGCGCGTTCGCCACGCCCGCCTGGTGGCAGGCGGCGCAGGCGCTCTTCACGATCTCCTCGCCGCTGCGCGGGCCGGCGCCGGCGCCGCTCGCCGCGCCGAACTCCACGCGCCCCACCGGCTGCAGGCGCGCGGCCACCGCCTCGGGCGCGAGCGCCGCGGGATCGGCGCTCGGCCGGTTGAGCACGAACGTGACCAGCAGCAGGATGCCGATCACCGGCACGAGGAACGCGAGCAGCACCACCACGATCAGCTGCTGGGGCGTCTTGATGAAGGAAGTGTGCTCGTCGTGCTCGCTCATGGCCGTCGCCGGAGGGATTAGAATGTCGGCGATTTTAGCTTGAAAGCGCCCGTAGCTCAGCGGATCAGAGTATTGGCCTCCGAAGCCAAGGGTCGTGGGTTCGAATCCCGCCGGGCGCGCCAGCACTGCCGCCACATTCGCTGCGCTTGATCCTCGTCATGGGGACCGAGACGAGCCTGCGTATGTTCTCGACGTCACGAGGGAGGCATTCCATGTCCAGACGCTTTCGCACCTTCGCCGCGCTTGCCTTCGCTGGTTTCGCGGCCTGCGCATCGGCGCAGCAGTACCCGAACCGGCCCGTCAACATGCTGGTGCCGTACGCGGCGGGAGGGCCGACCGACACGGTAGCCCGCGTCGTCGCCCAGGCGATGGGCAAGCCGCTGGGCCAGACCATCGTGGTCGAGAACCGCCCGAGCGCGGGCGGCATCCTCGCGCCCGAAGCGGTGAAGAACGCCAAGCCCGATGGCTACACCATCCTCATCCACCACATCGGCATGGCGACCACGCCGGCGCTTTACCGGCAGCTGCGCTTCAACCCGCTCACCGACTTCGAGTACATCGGCCTGGTGAACGATGTGCCGATGACGCTGATCGCGCGCCAGAACTTCCCCGCGAAGGACTTCAAGGAGTTCCTCGCCCACATCAAGGCCAACAAGGACAAGGTGAGCTACGCCAACGCAGGCGTGGGCGCGGCCTCGCACCTGTGCGGGATGCTCTTCATGAGCGCGATCCAGACGGAAATCCTCACCGTGCCCTACAAGGGCACCGCGCCCGCGATGAACGACCTGCTCGGCGGCCAGGTGGACTTCATGTGCGACCAGACCACCAACACCACCAACCAGATCAAGTCCGGCAAGGTGAAGGTGTACGCGGTCACTTCGAAGAAGCGCGTGCCTTCGCTGCCGAACGTGCCGACCTTGGACGAGCAAGGCCTCAAGGGCTTCGAGGTCGGCATCTGGCACGGCCTGTACGCGCCCAAGGGCACGCCCAAGCCTGCAATCGACAAGCTGGTCGCGGCGCTTCAGGCGGCGCTCAAGGACGACACGGTGAACAAGCGCTTCGCCGACCTCGGCGCGCAGGCCTACCCGGCGGACAAGGCGACGCCTGCCGCGCTCGCGGCACACCTGAAGTCCGAGATCGACAAGTGGGGGCCGGTCATCAAGAAGGCCGGCGTCTACGCCGACTGATGCACGCCGCATGAGCGCCGCGCCGATCAGCCGCTACCCCGTGCCCGCGCTCGAGAGCCTGCCGGAGGACCTGCGCGCGCGCATCCTCGCCGTGCAGGAGAAGTCGGGCTTCGTGCCCAACGTGTTCCTCGCGCTGGCGCGGCGCCCGGAGGAGTTCCGCGCCTTCTTCGCCTACCACGACGCGCTGATGGAGAAGCCCGGCGGCCTGACGAAGGCCGAGCGCGAAATGATCGTGGTGGCGACCTCGGGCGCCAACCACTGCCAGTACTGCGTGGTGGCGCACGGCGCGATCCTGCGCGTGCGCGCGAAGCACCCGCTCATCGCCGACCAGGTGGCGGTCAACCACCGCAAGGCGGACCTCACGCCGCGCCAGCGCGCGATGCTCGACTTCGCCATGAAGGTGGCGCTCGCCTCGCACGAGATCCAGGACGCGGATTTCGCGGCGCTGCGCGCCGCGGGCTTCAGCGACGAGGACGCCTGGGACATCGCGGCGATCGCGGCGATGTTCGCGATGTCCAACCGCCTCGCCAACGCCTTCGGCATCCGGCCGAACGACGAGTTCTACCTGATGGGGCGCGTGCCGAAGGAGAAGTAGCGCCCGCGCGCGCAGCGCGCTCTAGCTGGAGGCTGCCTGGGCGAGCGGCGGCCGGCGCTTGCAGGCCTGCGTAGCACCCTCGAATGCGTGCGCGAGCTGCAGCACGCCGAAGTCGTCGCGGTAGCGGCCGATGATCTGCATCCCCACCGGCAGGCCGCCCGGCGTGAAGCCGGCCGGCACCGAGATCGCCGGGTGGCTGGTGATCGTCACGTAGTAGCAGCTCTTCATCCAGTCGAGGTAATTGCCGAGCTTCACGCCGGCGATCTCGGTCGGGTACTCGGTGTCCACCGGGAAGGGCGGCAACTGGTTCACCGGCGCGACGAGGAACTCGTACTTCTCGAGGAAGACGCGCATGCGCTGGAACAGCTCGGTGCGCAGCCCTTCCGCGCGCGCGATCCTCGCGCCGTCCAGCGCGAGGCCCTGCTCGATATTCCAGATGACGGTGTCCTTGAGCAGCGCGCGGTGCGTCTTGAGGAGCGGCGCGAAGCGCTGCGCGAAGGAGATCGCGCGCAGCGTCTCGAAGGCCTCCGTCGCCCCGGAAAAGTCCGGGCAGGCGTCTTCGACGACGCAGCCGAGCGCTTCGAGCACCTTGCGCTGCGGCTCGAGCGCCGCAGTGACCTCGGGCTCGACCGGCAGGCCGCCGAAATCGCGCGTCCAGGCGACCCGCACCCTGCGCAAATTGCGCTTGAGCGGCCTGGCGAAGAGCCTGCCCGACTCGCTGATGGACACCGGCGCTCGCCGGTCGGGGCCAGCCATCGCCGAGAGCAGGAGCGCAGCGTCCTCGACGGTGCGCGCGATCGGCCCGAGCACCGGTTGCGTGTCCCAGGCGTTTGCCGCGGGCCATGACGGCACGCGGCCCGGCGTCGGCCGGAAACCCACCACGTTGCAGTAATTGCCCGGATTGCGCAGGCTCGCGGCGAGGTCCGAGCCGTCGGCGAAGGGCAGCATGCCGCAGGCAACTGCCGCCGCGGCGCCGCCGGAGGAGCCGCCCGCGGTCTTCGACAGGTCGTAGGGATTGCGCGTCGCGCCGAACACGCGGTTGAAGGTGTTGCTGCCCGCGCCGAACTCGGGCGTGTTGGTCTTGCCCAGCGTGATCGCGCCAGCGGCCTTCAGGCGCTCGACGAGCAGCGCGTCGTGCGCGGGCACATGGTCCTTGTAGACCAGCGAGCCCCGCGTGGTGCGGATGCCCTTGGTGTCCAGCAGGTCCTTGTAGGCGATCGGCAATCCGGCAAGCGGCGGTTTCTGCCCCTTCTTGCGATCGAACGCCTTCGCTTGCTTCAGCGCCTGCTCCGGCAGGAAGGTGACGATCGCGTTCACCTTGGGATTGGTGCGCTCGGTCTGCGCGATGAACGCGCGCATCACCTCGGCGGCAGACACCTTGCGCGCCTTGATCATGCGCGCGAGCTGCCCGGCGGACAGGAAATGGAGTTCGGTCATCTCACATCAGCACCACGTCGAATTGCTCCTGGGTGTAGCCCGGCTCCACCTGCAGCGAGATCGGCTTGCCGATGAAATCCGAGAGCATGGCCACCGAGGCCGACTCCTCCTCCTGCAGCAGGTCGATCACGCCCTGCGCGCCGAGCACGCGGAACTCGCGCGCGCTGAAGGCGCGCGCCTCGCGCAGGATCTCGCGCAGGATCTCGTAGCACACGGTGCGCGCGGTCTTCACTTCGCCGCGGCCCGAGCAGACCGGGCAGGGCTCGCACAGCACGTGCGCGAGCGACTCGCGCGTGCGCTTCCTGGTCATCTCGACGAGGCCGAGCTGCGTGAAGCCGTTCACCGTCATGCGCGTACGGTCGCGCGCCAGCGCCTTCTTCAGCTCCTCGAGCACCGCCGCACGGTGCGCTTCCGAGGCCATGTCGATGAAGTCGACGATGATGATGCCGCCGAGGTTCCTCAGGCGCAGCTGGCGCGCGATCGCTTGCGCCGCCTCGAGGTTGGTCTTGAACACCGTGTCGTCGAAGTTGCGGCTGCCGACGAAGCCGCCGGTGTTGACGTCGATGGTGGTCATCGCTTCGGTCTGGTCGATGAACAGCGTGCCGCCGCTCTTCAGGTCCACGCGGCGCGAGAGCGCCTTCTCGATCTCGTCCTCGACGTTGTACAGGTCGAAGAGCGGGCGCTCGCCGGCATAGTGCTCGAGCCGGGCGCGCACCTTGGGCGTGTAGGTCTCGGCGAACTCGGCGAGCTTCTGGAAGTTCTCGCGCGAGTCCACCAGCACGCGGTCGGTGCCCTCGGTCACCATGTCGCGCAGCACGCGCTGCGCGAGCGACAGGTCCTGGTAGACGAGCCTGGGCGGCTCGGCGCCGAGGGATCTCGCGCGCAGGTCGCTCCACAGGTGGCGCAGGTACTCGACGTCGGCCTTGAGTTCGGCGTCGCTCGCGCCCTCGGCGAGGGTGCGGATGATGAAGCCGCCCTTCTCCTCGGGCGGCAGCAGCGCCTTGAGCTTCTCGCGCAGCGCCTGGCGGCCGCTCTCGTCCTCGATCCGCTGCGAGATGCCGATGTGCGGGTCCTGCGGCAGGTAGACGAGCATGCGGCCGGCGATCGAGATCTGCGTCGTCAGGCGCGCGCCCTTGGTGCCGATCGGGTCCTTCACCACCTGCACCAGAACCGGCTGGCCCTCGGCGAGGATCTTCTCGATGGGCTGCGTCGCCTCGCCGTTCGGCTTGCGGTGCTCCCAGATGTCGGCGACGTGCAGGAACGCCGCGCGCTCCAGGCCCACCTCGACGAACGCCGACTGCATGCCGGGCAGCACGCGCGCCACGCGCCCCATGTAGATGTTGCCCACCAGGCCCCGGCTCGCCGCGCGCTCCACCAGCAGCTCCTGCACCGCGCCCGCCTGCACCACCGCGACGCGCGTTTCCTGCGGCGTGATGTTAACGAGCACCTCTTCGCTCACGCGAGGCCCCCAGTTTCTGCAGCAGCTGCGCGGTCTCGTACAGCGGCAGGCCGACGATGCCCGACTGGCTGCCGCGGATCTCGGTGACGAACAGCGCCGCGCGCCCCTGGATGGCGTAGGCGCCCGCCTTGTCATCGGATTCGCCGGTGGCGACGTAGTCGCGGATCTCCTCCGGCGCGAGCGGGCGGAACTGGACTTCGGAGGCCGACAGCGCCGACTCCACCTGGTCCTCGTACTGCAGCACCACGGCGGTCAGCACCTCGTGGCGCTGACCCGAGAGCTCGGCGAGCATCGCCTCCGCCTCCTGGCGGCTCGCCGGCTTGCCGAAGATGCGCCCGCCGAGCGCGACGGTGGTGTCGGCCGCGAGCACCGGCGCGCGCGGCAGGTTGCGCTCGAGCATGCGCTGCCAGCCGGCCGCGGCCTTGGCGCGCGCCACGCGCATCACGTAGGCGCGCGGGTCCTCGCTTTCCAGCGGCTCCTCGTCCACGTCGGGCGCCGCGCCGGGGCGGTTGCGGAACAGCAGCAGGTGGAACTTCACGCCGATGTGGCCGAGGAGCTCCCTGCGCCGCGGGCTGCGCGAGGCGAGATAGATGCTGCGATCGAAGCCGGTTGCCATGACGGTTGTTGCGCCGAGCCGTCGAGTGTAGCAAAGCGACCGCGATGGAACGGGGGCGCAACCCCGTGATCGGATGCGGGGGTAACGGGGAGGCGGCGCGGCCCCCTGTTCCTATTCTCGGTGGTAGGGGTGTCCGGTCAGCAGCGTCGCGGCGCGATAGAGCTGATCGGCGAGCACCACC
>DASWBP010000010.1:0-6426 GCA_036390555.1 Burkholderiales bacterium
AAGCTCACCGGCCCGGTGGCGCCGGCTTTGCGCAGGGTGCGCTCGCCCTCGGCCTCGAGCTCGCGGAACAGCGCCTCGAGCTTGGCGAAATCAGCGGTGGCGAAAGGCACCTTGTGGCTGCGCACCAGGTCGAAAGCGCGCGGCGCGGTGAAAAAGCCCAGCGCCGAGCCCACGCCCGCGTTGGGCGGAACCATGAGGCGCGGCGCGCCGAGCTTGCGGGCGAGGCCGTAGGCGTGCACGGGTCCGGCGCCGCCGAAGGCGGCGAGGGTGACCAGCCGCGGGTTGCCGCCGCGCTCGGCGATATGCGTCTTGGCGGCGGCGGCCATGGTTTCGTTGATCAGGTCGTGGATGCCCCAGACGGCGTCCATGAAGGATACGCCGAGCGGCTTGGCGACGCGCTCCTCCACGCCGCGGCGCGCCGCTGCGGCGTCGAGCTTCATGGTGCCGCCGAGGAAGTAGTCAGAGTCGAGGTAGCCGAGCAGCAGGTCGGCGTCGGTCACCGTCGGCTCGACCCCGCCGCGCCCGTAGCAGATCGGCCCGGGCTCGGCACCGGCGCTCTCCGGGCCCACCTGCAGCGTTCCCATGCGGCTGGGGCGCGCGATGCTGCCGCCGCCCGCGCCGATCTCCATCAGGTCCACCACCGGCACCTGGATGGTGAGGCCGCTGCCCTTCTGGAAGCGCTGCACGCGGCCGACCTCGAAGCTCGGCACCACGCCCGCCACGCCGTGCTGGATCAGGCAGGACTTGGCCGTGGTGCCGCCCATGTCGAAGCAGAACATCTCCGGGCAGTCGAACAGGCGGCTGTAGTACTCGCCGGCGATCACCGCAGCGGTGGGACCCGACTCGATGATGCGCACCGGGAATTCGGCCGCGGTCTCCGCCGAGGTGATGCCGCCGGAGGAGAGCATGATGAACAGCCGCCCGCCGAAGCCGAGCGCGGCCAAGCGCTCGCGCAATTGCCCGAGGTAGCGCGCCGTCAACGGCTTGACGTAGGCGTTGGTGACGGTGGTGCTGGTGCGCTCGTACTCGCGGATCTGCGGCAGCACCTCGTAGGAAATCGACACCGACGCGCCCGGCAGCTCCTCGGCCAGCAGGCGCTTCAAGGCGAGCTCGTGCGCCGGGTTCTCGAAGGAGTTGAGCAGGCACACCGCCACCGACTCGACGCCGAGCTTGCCCAGCGCCCGCACCGCCCCGCGCGCCTGCGCCATGTCCAGCGGCGCGAGCACGCTGCCATCCGCGCGCACGCGCTCGTCCACCTCCAGGCGCCGCTCGCGCGGCACCAGCGGCTCGGGCATCTGCGCAAAGGGATCGTAGGCGGCGTAGCGGATCTCGCGGCCGAGCTCCAGCACGTCGCGAAAACCGCGCGTGGTGAGCAGGCCGGTACGCGCGCCCTTCCTCTCGAGGATCGCGTTGATCACCAGGGTGGTGCCGTGGATGACCTCCTCGAGCCGGCGCGCGCAGCCCGGCACCTGCGCCTCGAGCGCTCGCAGGCCTTCCTCGATCGCGTCGGAGGGGTCGCGAGGCGTGGTGAGGCACTTGTAGGTGAGGGTGCGGCCGGACGCGTCCTCCAGCAGGACGAAGTCGGTGAACGTGCCGCCGATATCTATGCCGATGCGCATCGGGTGCTTGACACTCCGGGGTCTCCGGTATACGGTGCACCGTACACCACTAGACCGGGCGCGTCCAGATCCGGCACGAGGCAAGATGATCGCCAGCCTGCAAGCGCTGGAGCGGCCCGAGCCGCTCGGCGACCGCGTCTACGCCACGCTCCGCGAGTACCTGCGCGCCGGCCGCATCGCCGCGGGCCAGCCGCTGCAGGAAGCCGCGCTCGCCTCGCAGCTGGGGGTGTCGCGCACCCCGGTGCGCGAGGCGCTCGCCCGCTTGGCGAGCGAGGGCCTGGTGGTCGCCGAAGGCCGCAGCTTCATCCTGCCGGCGCTGGGCGTCGGCGACATCGAGGACATCTACGCCCTGAGGTTCCTGCTCGAGCCCGAGGCGCTGCGCCTGGTGGCCGCGAGCCGCCCCGAGAAGAAGCACCTGGTGCCGCTGCGCAAGGCGCTCGAGGACATGGCCGCCGCGCACGACAAAGGCGACGGCGCCGCCTTCATGGACGCGAACTACCGCTTCCGCGACGCCTGGACGGCGCTGGTGCCGAACAAGCGCCTGGTGCGCGCGATCCAGCTCTACGCCGACCACGTGCGCTACCTGCGCGCCTTCACGCTCGACGAGGCGCCGGTGCGCGTGGTGGTGCTCAAGGGCTTGAAGCGCCTGGCGCTCGCGCTCGCCGCGGGCGATGGCGAGGGCGCGGCGGCGGCGATGCGCGCGCATCTCGAGAACGCGAAGCGCATTCTCCTGGACAAGACGGAGCGCAACTGATGGCCTACAAGGCGGAGATTCCCTATGGCTGCTACTGGAGCACGCCGTTCGCGCGCTGGCAGGGCGCGTTCGCCGGCCTGAACTCGGTCGAGTTCGCCGCGCACGTGGCGAAGAAGGAGCTCGCCCGGCGCGGCATCCCGGCGCAGGCCTTCGACCACGGGGTGCTCGGCTTCAGCGTGCCGCAGAAGCATTCCTTCTATGGGCTGCCCTGGCTCACGGGGCTCGCGGGCCTCGGGCACGTGGCGGGACCGACGCTGATGCAGGCGTGCGCCACCGGCGCGCGCGTGCTGCTCGCCGCCGCGCAGGAGATCGAGAGCGGCCTGTCGCAGGTGTCGCTGTCGATCGCCTGCGACCGCACCTCGAACGGCCCGCACCTTTACTACCCCAACCCGCGCGGCCCGGGCGGCACCGGCGCGCACGAGGACTGGGTGATGGACAACTTCGGCTGCGATCCGCTCGGGCGGCACGCCATGATCAAGACCGCCGAGAACGTCGCCGCCAAGCACGGCATCGGCACCGCGGAGCAGCACGCGGTGGTGCTGCGCCGCGAGGCGCAATACCGCGATGCGCTGGCGAACGACGGCGCGTTCCACAAGCGCTTCATGACGCTGCCTTTCGAGGTGCCCGACCCGGCCTTTCGCAAGGCCGCGGCGACGATTCCGGGCGACGAAGGCATCAATTTCTCGACTGCCGAAGGACTGGCGAAGCTCAAGCCCGTGGTGGAGGGCGGCACCGTGACCTACGGCGGCCAGACGCATCCGGCGGACGGCAATGCCGCGATCGTCCTCGCCGCGCCGGAGCGCGCGCGCGAGCTGTCGCGCGACCCGAAGATCCGCGTGAAGCTGCACGGCTTCGGCCAGTCGCGTGCCGCGCTCGCCTACATGCCCGAGGCGCCCATCCCGGCGGCGAAGCACGCGCTGGCGCAGGCGGGCCTGGACATCAAGCGCATGGACGCGATCAAGACGCACAACCCGTTCGCGGTGAACGACATCCTGTTCTCGCGCACCACCGGCGTTCCGCTCGAGAAGGTGAACAATTTCGGCAGCTCGCTCGTCTGGGGACATCCGCAGGCGCCGATGGGCACGCGCGCGATCATCGAGCTGATCGAGGAGCTGGCGCTGCGCGGCGGCGGCTTTGGCCTGTTTACCGGCTGCGCGGCGGGCGACAGCGCGATGGCCGTGGTGCTGGAAGTGTCGGGCGCCTAGCGCTGGCAGGGCGCATGGATCTCTCGCACTGGATCGAACGGCACGCGCGCTTTGCGCCGCGCTCGCCCGCGATCCGCTTCGAGGGCGCGGAGATCTCCTACGCGGAGCTTGCGCAGCGCGTCGCGCGCGCTGCATCGGCGCTCGCTGCGCTCGGCGTACAGCGCGGCGAAACGGTCGCCTATCTCGGCGTCAACAATCCGGCGGTGCTGGTGCTGCTGTTTGCCTGCGCGCGCCTCGGGGCGATGCTGCTGCCGCTCAACTGGCGGCTCGCGCCGCCCGAGCATGCGCGCGTGCTGGCCGACTGCTCGCCGCGCGTGCTGTTCGTGGAGCCGGCCTTCGCCGGGCACGCGCGCGCCATCGGGGGCGCGATCCCGGCAACCGCGCTCTCAGCCCTGGAGCAGTCCGGCAAGGGCGATGCGCCGCGCGCGGGCGACGAGCATTCGCCACTCCTGCTCTGCTATACCTCGGGCTCCACGGGTGCGCCCAAGGGTGTGGTACTCACGCAGCGCGCGCTCGCCTGGAATGCGGTCAACAGCAGCCACATGCACGACCTGACGAGCGCCGACCGCATCCTGACGACGCTGCCGCTGTTTCACGTGGGCGGCATGAACATCCAGACCACGCCCGCGCTGCATGCCGGCGCGTCGGTCACGCTGCACGCCCGGTTCGAGCCGCAGGCAGCGCTCGATGCGCTGGAGCGCGAGCGGATCACGCTCACCGTGCTGGTGCCCGCGCAGCTCGAGGCGATGATGGCGCTGCCGCGCTGGAAGAGCGCCGACCTTTCCGGCCTGCGCGCGATCAGCACCGGCTCTACCATCGTGTCCGAGGCGTTCGTACGCAAGGTGAGCGAGCGCGGCGTGCCGGTGATCCAGGTCTACGGCGCGACCGAGACCTGCCCGATCGCGGCCTACGTGCGCGCGGCGGACGCGCTGCGCAAGGCGGGCTCGGCGGGCGCGCCGGCGCTGCATTGCGAGCTGAAGATCGCAGGCGAGGATGGCCGCGAGCTGCCGGCGGGCCGCGACGGCGAGATCCTGGTGCGCGGGCCGAATGTCGCCACCGGCTACTGGAACTCGCCGCGGGAAAGCGAGCAGGCGTTCCGCAACGGCTGGTACCACTCGGGCGACCTGGGGCATTTCGACGAGGAAGGCCACCTGCACGTGGTCGCGCGCAAGAAGGACCTGATCATCTCGGGCGGGGAGAACATCTATCCGGCCGAAGTGGAAGGCGTGCTGCTCGAGTCGCCGGCGGTGGCCGAGGCCTGCGTGGTGGGCCGGCCCGAGCCGCGCTGGGGCGAGGAGGTGGTCGCGGCAGTCGTGCTCAAGCCCGGCGCGCGCATGACGGAAGCCGAGGCGCTCGCGCTCTTCCAGGGGCGCATCGCGCGCTACAAGCACCCGCGCGCCGTGCGCTTCCTCGAGCAGCTGCCGCGCAGCGCGCTCGGCAAGGTGCAAAAGGACGCGGTGCGCGCCGTCCTCGCGCAGGGCGGATCCTGAGATGGACTTCGAGCTGAGCGCCGAGCAACGGCAGGTGCGCGACACGTTCGCGCGCTTCTGCGACGAGCGCATCGCGCCGCAGGCGGCGGCGCTGGATGAGGCGCACGCCTTTCCGCGGGAGCTCTTCGGCCAGCTCGCGGGGATGGGCCTGTTTGGCATGCGCTACCCGGAGGACATCGGCGGCAGCGGCATGCAGCTCTCGGAGTTCTGCCTCGCGCTGGAGGAGATCGCGCGCGGCTCGATGTCGCTCGCTGCGTGCGCCGCGATGCAGTCGCTGATGGGCACCAAGTTCCTGCACCTGCTCGGCAATGCCGACATCGTGGAGCGCCTGCTCAAGCCCGCGCTGCGCGGCGAGAAGATCGGCGCCATCTGCATGACCGAGCCCAATGCGGGCAGCGACCTCGAAGGCATCGCGACGCGCGCGCGCAAGGTCGAGGGCGGCTACCGCCTCTCCGGGCAGAAGACCTGGGTGACCTCCGCCCCGGTGGCCGACTTCTTCACCGTGTTCGCGCGTGCGGGCGAGGAGAAGAAGCTCACGATCTTCCTGGTCGAGCGCGACTTCGCGGGCCTGAAGGTCGGCCGCGCGATCGAGAAGATGGGCGTCTGGGCGCTGCCGACCTCGGAGCTCGCGTTCGACGAGTGCTTCGTGCCGGACAGCCACCGCCTGTCCAAGGAGGAGGGCGATGGCGAGGGGCACCTGAGGAAGACGCTCGCCGAGATCCGCATCATCACCGGCGCGATGGCGGTCGGACAGGCGCGCGCCGCGCTGGACGCCGCGGTGCGCTACGCGGCCGAGCGCAAGCAGTTCGGCAAGCCGATCAACCGCTACCAGGCGATCCAGATGAAGCTCGCCGAGATGGCGACCGAGCTCGAGGCGGCCACGACGCTCGTCTACCGCGCGGCGTGGCTGCGCGACGCCGGCAAGCCCCACCACAAGGAAGCCGCGATGGCGAAGCTCTTCGCCAGCGAGTGCGCGGCGCGCGTCGCCGACCAGGCCGCGCGCGTGCTCGCCTCCTACGGCTATGCGATGGAATACCCGGTGCAGCGCTACTTGCGCGACGTTCGCTTCACGCTGATCGGCGGCGGCACCAGCGAGATCCTGAAACTGATCATCGCCAAGGAGGTCTCCTCGCCATGAGCGCGCAGAAGCGCATCAAGGTCGTGCTCGCCAAGCCGGGCCTCGACGGCCACGACCAGGGGGCGAAGGTGGTAGCGCGCGCGCTGATGGATGCCGGCATGGAGGTGCTCTACACGGGCCTGCGCCAGACGCCCGAGGCGATCGCGCGTATCTCGCAGGAGGAGGACGCAGACGTGATCGCGCTCTCCTCGATGGCCGGCTCGCACCTGCCGATCTGTCG
>DASWBP010000011.1:0-1717 GCA_036390555.1 Burkholderiales bacterium
CTGGCACCGGACCCGGGCCTCAGGATCGAGCGGGTGATCGCGGCATACGAGGAGCAGTGCGCGGCGGTGGAGAAGCTTGGCGGGCGCATCGTGCTGATGGCGAGCCGGGCGCTCGCGGCCTGCGCGAAATCGCCCGACGACTACGCTCGGGTATATGACCGCGTGCTCGCGCAGGTGAGGGAGCCGGTGATCATCCACTGGCTGGGCGAGATGTTCGATCCCGCGCTCGAGGGTTATTGGGGCCATTCGAATCACGGCAAGGCCATGGACGTCTGCCTCGACGTGATCCGGAAGAACGCAGAGAAGGTGGACGGCATCAAGATCTCGTTGCTCGACAAGGACAAGGAGATCGCGATGCGGCGCCGGCTTCCCAAGGGCGTGCGGATGTACACGGGTGACGATTTCAATTTTGCCGAGCTGATCGAGGGCGACGGGGAGGGGCATTCGGATGCGCTGCTCGGCATCTTCGACGCGATTGCGCCTGCAGCCTCGGGCGCGCTGTCGGCGCTCGCGGGCGGTGACCGCGCGGCCTACCACGACATTCTCGCGCCGACCGTGCCGCTGTCGCGCCACATCTTCCAGGCGCCGACGCGCTTCTACAAGACCGGCGTCGTGTTTCTGGCCTGGCTGAATGGGCACCAGGAGCATTTCGTGATGGTCGGAGGGCAGGAGAGCGCGCGCAGCCTCCTGCACTTCGCCGAGCTGTTCCGCCTCGCGGACCAGGCCGGGCTTCTGGCCGATCCGGCGCTTGCCTGCCGCCGGATGAAGCAACTCCTTGCGGTGCACGGAGTTGGTTGAGTGACGCGGCGACGAAGTGACGCAGTAACAGCTGGCGAATCGACCCAGAACACACGATCCACGACCCACGCTTCTGAATGAAGCTATCACCGCCAGACCCCGGTCTCCTCTCGCTCAACACCGCCACGGTGCGGGAGCGGTGGAGCCTGCGCGAGATGATCCAGGGCTGCGCGCGGCACGGCATCCGCGGTATCTCGCCATGGCGGGACAAGCTCGCCCAACTGGGCGCGAAGGAAGCGGCGAAGCTCGCGCGCGACCACGGCTTGAAAGTGACGGGCCTCTGCCGCGGCGGCATGTTCCCGGCGGCGGATCGCAAGGGGCGCCAGGCGGCGCTGGATGACAACCTGCGCGCGATCGAGGATGCGGCGACGCTCGGTGCGCGCTGCCTGGTACTGGTCGTCGGGGGGCTCCCGGCGGGATCGAAGGACCTCGCGGGCGCGCGCGAGATGGTGCGCGACGGCATTGGGGAAGTGCTCGACCACGCGCGCGCCGCGGGCGTGCCGCTTGCGATCGAGCCGCTGCATCCGATGTATTGCGCCGATCGCGCGTGCGTCAATACGATGGCGCAGGCGCTCGACTTGTGCGATCAGCTCGATTCGGGAAAGGGCGGGGCGCTTGGCGTAGCAGTGGATGTCTATCATGTCTGGTGGGACCCGGCGTTGAAGCAGCAGATCGAGCGCGCGGGCGACAAACGCCTGCTCGCCTTCCACATCTGCGACTGGCTGGTGCCGACGACGGACTTTCTCAACGACCGCGGCATGATGGGCGACGGTGTGATCGACCTGCCGCTGATCCGTTCATGGATGGAGACCGCGGGCTACCGCGGCTTCCACGAAGTGGAGATTTTCTCCGCAAAGAACTGGTGGAAGCGCGAGCCCGACGACGTCCTCGGCGTCGTCAAGCGCCGCCATCAGGAGTG
>DASWBP010000012.1:0-2299 GCA_036390555.1 Burkholderiales bacterium
CTGTATGCAGCGCTCTCACGTATCGACTCCATCGGCCTCAACATCATGACCGTGGAGGATCCCGTCGAGTACGAGCTCACCGGGGTATCGCAGACCCACGTCAATGCGCGCATCGGCATGACATTCGCGCGCGCGCTGCGCTCGATCCTGCGCCACGATCCCGACGTCATCATGATCGGCGAGATCCGCGACCTCGAGACCGCGCAGATCGCGGTGCAGGCGAGCCTTACCGGCCACCTGGTGCTCGCCACACTGCACACCAACGACGCGATCAGCGCCACCACGCGCATGGTCGACATGGGCGTGGAGCCCTACCTCCTGTCCTCGAGCTTGCTGGGCGTACTTGCGCAGCGGCTGGTGCGCAAGCTTTGTCCGGCGTGCAAGCGCGCCTACGCGCCGACGGACGCCGATCTCGCGGAGTTCGGTGCGAGCCTCGGCGCCGCGCAGCTGTTCAGCCCTGGGGGCTGCGCCGCGTGCCACGGCACCGGCTACGCGGGGCGCACAGGAATCTACGAGCTCTTCGTCATCGACGCGGAAGCCAAACGGCTGATCCACGCCACGGACAGCGAGCAGCGCCAGCGGGAATACGCGCTTGGCCAGGGCATGGCGACATTGCGCCAGGACGGCATGCGCTGGGTGCTCTCCGGTGCGACGTCCCTGGAGGAGGTCGTGCGGGTGACGCGTGAGACCTGACGCCGGCCAAGGATCGCCGGTCGCGGCGGTGCGCGTGGCCCCGGACTCGCTCCCGGCTGCCTGCGCAAAACCGCGCGCAGCCTGAACCGTGCCCGCATACAGCTACCTTGCCGTCGACGCGCAGGGCAAGACGCGCCGCGGCGTCTTGGAGGCGGAGGCGCCACGCCAGGCGCGCGCGGACTTGCGCAGCGAAGGGCTCGTGCCGCTGGAACTGGCCGAGGTCGAGCCGGAGGCCGCGGCGCCAGGCAGGACAGGCTGGCGCAGAGGACGACGGCGGCTATCCGGCGGGGAATTGGTG
The DNA here is from genome assembly GCA_036390555.1 of Burkholderiales bacterium. Taxonomy (GTDB): domain Bacteria; phylum Pseudomonadota; class Gammaproteobacteria; order Burkholderiales; family SG8-39; genus JAABQT01. The sequence continues at coordinate 992 of DASWBP010000012.1, forward strand.
CTGGTCACGCGGCGCCTCGCGCTGCTCCTCGAAGCCGGGCTGACGGTAGAGCAATGCCTCGACGCGCTGATCGAGCAGGCGCGGGACGAGTCCGCAGGCAGCATCCTCGCCGCTGTGCGCGCCGAGGTGCTCGCGGGCCACAGCCTTGCCGCCGCGTTCGACCGCTTTCCGGCCTCCTTTCCGGACATCTACAGGGCGCTCGTGGGGGCAGGCGAGCAGTCCGGCGACCTCGCGGGCGTGATGTCGCGCCTCGCCGATTACCTGGAGGGCCGCCAGGCGATGTCCCAGAGCGCCGGCCTCGCGCTGCTCTACCCGGCGATCGTGGCCTCGGTGGCGCTCCTCATCGTGGTGGGGCTGCTGACGTACGTCGTGCCGCAGGTGGTCGAGGTCTTCCAGAACAGCCGCCAGGAGCTCCCCCTTCTCACGCGTGTCCTGCTGTGGCTGAGCGCCGCGCTCCAGGGGAATCTCATCGCGATCGTCATCGTGGTCGCCGTGCTGCTGTTCGCCGCGCGGGCGGCCTGGGCCCGCGAGGCGTGGCGCGGGCGCTGGCAGGCGCGGCTGCTGCGCTGGCCGGTGATCGGGCCGCTGCTGCTCGGGATCGGCACCGCGCGGCTGGCGAGCACGCTGGCGATTCTGGTGGGCGGCGGCGTGCCCCTGCTTCAGGCGCTCGGCGCGAGCGCCCGCGTGATGGGCAGCGTGCCTCTAAGGGCAGCGGTGGAGGAGGCGGCAAAACTCGTGCGCGAGGGCAGCACCCTGCACCGCGCGCTCGACAGCCGCAAGGTCTTCCCGCCGATATTCATCCACCTCGTGGCCTCCGGCGAATCGAGCGGCCGGCTCGCGCACATGCTGCAGCAAGCCGCCCGTCACCAGGAGATGGAGAACGAGCGCCGCATCCGCCTGCTCACCGGGATCCTCGAGCCCGCGGTGATCGTGGCGATGGGCATCGTGGTGCTGCTGGTGGTGCTGGCCATCCTGATGCCCATCATCGAGATGAACCAGCTGATTCGGGCGTGATGCCGCGCGCGGGCTCCGCGCAACGCGAACCCCGCAGCTACAGGTTTTGAACGCCCTTCGCGGGTTCTTCCTGCAGCTTGCCAACCGGTACCGCAGGGCTTTTCGAAGGTACTGGATCAGGAGCCTTGCGGTCGTAGTAGCCCGCCCTGAAGCCGAGCGAGTATTCGTCGATGCCGACTTGCGCATGCTTCGAGGGCGGCATACCGCGCCGGCGATAGGCTTGGCCATCGACATAGCCCTCAGCGTGCGCCAGCGACCAGCCGTTCTTTTCGGCAAGCAACTTCGTCTTCTCTC
>DASWBP010000013.1:0-6241 GCA_036390555.1 Burkholderiales bacterium
CATGCGCCTGCGCGGGCGGCCGCTCGAGGCCGACAAGCGCTACAAGGTGGCGGGCTGGGCGCCGGTCGCCGAAGGCGCCACCGGCGAGCCCGTGTGGGACATCGCGGCGCGCTACCTGCGCGCCAGGCGCAGCCTCGCGCCGCTCACGCCGAACCTCCCGCGGCTTACTGGTTGACCGGCGAGGCCGGGTCCATCAGCAGCGCGGTGAGGTCCTTCATCTGCTGCTCGGTGAGCGCGCCGACGTGGCCCATGCGCGGCATCTGCGAGCACAGGCTGTAGGCCTTGGCGTTGTAGATCTTGCCGTAGGCGTAGCGCTGGATGTCCGCGCCGTAGCCGCGCAGCTTGCCGAACTGGTACAGGCTCGGCCCCACCGTGCCGAACGAGCTCTCGCGCGGGCCGATCTGGTGGCAGTTGTAGCAGCTGCCGCCCACGCCGCCCTTGTCGCTCCAGCTCATGCCGCGGCCGTCCTGCGCGATCTTCTCGCCGCTGCGCCAATCGCCCAGCAGCTTGCCGTCCGCGGGCCACTTGATGGTCGCCATCTGCTCCTTCTGCAGCTTGTCGGCGAGGTCCTTGGGCGGCTCGTCCTTGTACTTGTTGCACGCGGCCTGCACGTTGTCCTCGATCAGGCGGTCCATGCTGGCAATGCCGCGCGGGTGGAAGTCACGCTTCATCATCGACTGTGCGTCAGCGTGATAATCGCGCGGCGTCGCACAGGCGGCGAGCAGCGCCGCGCCGGCAGCCAGAAGTCCTGCGGTTGCGAGTCTCATGGCGGCTCCCTTAGCGCTTGATGCCCGGGCCGCGGTACACCTGCCCGTTGGCGTTGACGGTGAGATAGGTGAGCAGCGCGCTCACGGTCTCCGAGGCGTAGCCCGGCTCCGGAAAGCGCTGCTGGCGGAAGCAGTCGTTCATGCGCCATTGCAGCGAGTGCATGACGCCGCCGGTCATGCGGTAGCCCGGCCAGCCCTGCACCGCGCGGATCGCCTGCTCGGGCTTGGTGAAGTTGGGCAGCGGCTGCGTGCGGATGCGCTTGTCGTCCACGCCGTGGCAGCTCGCGCAGGAAAAGTCGAAGGCGCCGGCGCGGTAGAAGAAGATCGCCTTGCCGGCCTCGTAGGTATCGCGCTCCTTCGGGTGGCTCTGCGGCGCGGCGAGCTTCATGCCGCGCGATTGCGCCGCCACGTAGGTGACGATGGACACCGGGTCCGGCGTGCGCGTAAGCGTGCTGAAGGGCTGCTTGGCGAGCTCCGCGTAGGTGAAGCCCTGCAGCGTCATCATGCAGTGCACGATGCGCGCCTCGGCGTCCATCACGCGGTCCACGTCGGCAAAGTAGCGCGGCAGTTGCGCGTAGGCGCCTTTCACCACGCCGGGCCCGAGGCCGAGGTCGCAGCGCTCGAGCGACGCTTTCTTCGGCCCGCGCGGCGTCTTCCACAGCTCCTCGCCCTTCACCTCGAAGAGCTCCGCGGGGTTGTCCTGCTCCATGATCTCGCGGAACTTGTCGAACTCCGCGGCGGTCGGGTCGGGCTTCTGCGCCAGCGCCTGCGACCACGGGGCCACGGCGGCGGCCGCCGCAGCCAGCCCGATTACGAGCGCGTGTCTCATCGTTGCTCCTCCTCCAGTAGGTCGGGCGGGCGCTTCTTGCGGCCCCTCGCCCGGGTGACGACTCAGGATCCGGCGGCGCGGATCACTACTTCGTCGGTGCGCTTCTCGCCCATGTTGTCCTGCCAGGTGACGGAAAGCTTGTCGCCCGCCTTGGCGCCCTTCACCTTGAAGGCGAACACCGGGTTGCGCGCGACCGCCTGGCTGATGTCGGCGGCGAACACGGTCTTGCCGTTCAGCTGCGCAGTGATGGACTGGATGAAATGCAGCGGCACGATCTTGCCCGCTGCGTCCTTCCTCTGCCCGGTCTCCATCGGGTGTGCCATCAGCACGCGCACGTCGGCCACGTCGCCTTGCAGCGTGGCGCGGATCTTCATCGGTTCGGCCATGGTCGTCTCCGCTCTAGCCGCCGCAGCCGCCGATGGTGACCTTCACTTCCTTCACTGTCGTGTAGTGCTTGCCCCCCGCGGTGGCCACCACGCGCACGGGCGAGGACTCGCCGATCTTCACGCGCAGGTGCACGTACGGCACCGAACCCTGCGAAAAGTCGAAGGTGCCCGTGTAAGGGAAGGGGTTCTTCTCGATGAACACCGAGATGGCGGTCGTGCCGGGAATGTTGCTGGTGATGTCGATCGGCACCACCGCGCCGTTCTCGGCGATTTCGGGGGCGCGGATCTCGATGGCCTTCGAGTCCTCGGCGTTCGCCACGCCCAGGGCGCGCATCGCGTCCAGCGTGCTCTTCGCCTCGAACGCGCCCTTGTTCCAGGCCGCGGCCGCGCGGCCGGGCTTGAGCAATGTCGCGCCGAACGCGGCGAGCAGCGCAGCGGCGCCGCCGGCCTTGATGACGGATCTACGGGTCTGTTGCATTCCTCTTGCCTCCTGCCCAGGTCGATTTATAGGAGTAGTGAGCTTGGGCTGCGCCGGCTAGCCTACTCATATCCCCCCGCACAACACAAGCTTTTTGCCGTATGGCCGGATAAGGAGGTTCGATTCCCGGGCCGGCGGGCGCTACTGCACTATTGCCGCGAGCGCCGCGACGGAAGAACAGGCGCCGAACCCATCGGAGAGGAGGCTCAGATGTATCTCAAGGTCGTAGCCGCGTGCGCGGCGATCGCAGGGGCGGCGCTCGCCGGATGCGCGCAGCAACAGCCGCAGGAAGCCAAGCCCGCTGTGCCGCAAGTTGCCGCCAAGCAGGCGGCCGGATTCGCGGCGATGCCGCCAAAGAAGGATAGCGACCTCAAGCTGTATTACGCGGACGGCCGCATCCTGAACGGTGCCGCCGCGCTCAGCCGCATGCAGCAGGACGCCGAGCTGATCCTCTGGCTCGCGGGCAACCAGTTCTTCGCGATGGACGACGTCGTGCGCGCGTTCCAGGGCGCCAATCGCGGCATGGACGTGGGCCTGATCACGCTGCCGCCGGGCCTGTTGCTGGCCGCGATCGAGAAGAGCGGCTGGACCTACGAAGGCAAGGACTACCCCGGCCGGCCGGACGTCTATGCGTCGGTGAACCTCGGGCACCTTAAGCGCCTCAAGCAGCTCGGCCTGATGCGCGAGTACGCCACCTACATGCACAACGAGATGGTGCTGCTGGTCGCAAAAGGCAATCCGAAGAACATCCGCGGCATCGCCGACCTGAAGCGCGCCGACGTGCGCACTTCGATGCCGAACCCGATTAACGAGGGCATCATGCAGTTCTACGGCCGCAAGGTGCTCGAGCGCCATGGTCTGTGGCAGCACATCTCGGCGGGCAAGGAGTGCTTCTCCTGCCAGACCACGCCGAACAACTGGTTCACCGCCGTTCATCACCGGGAAACGCCGGACCGGATCCTCGCGGGCACTTCCGACACCGGCATCGTCTGGGCAACTGAGGCGCTGGAAGCACTGCGCCTTGGCAAGTCCGTGGACCAGGTGCAGCTGCCGCCTCAGGACAGCCTGCGCGAGGAGGTCGCCTACGCGATCGGCGCGCTCAACGTCGGGCCGCGCCAGGCCGTCGCGGCGCGCTACCTCGCCTTCCTCGCCACACCGGCAGCGCAATCGGCCTACGCAAGGTACGGCTTCGTCAACGCTACGTCCGAGGAGCTGCGGCTCAAGCCAATTCCCTAGGCGTAGCATTGGGGCCGTGGAGGCTGGCATGACGAGGACCCTGATCGCGCTTTGCTGTGCCGCGCTGCTCGGCTGGACAGCCGCAGCGCGAGGGCAGGCAGGCGCGCCCGCGGAGCGCATCGCCTATCATTTTGGCGACGGCGTCGAGCAGGCGTGGCGCGGCCTGCAATACATCCGCAATCATCTCGAGGCCAACCCGAAAGCGCATATCGTCGTGGTGGCGCACGCCGCAGGCGTCGATTTCCTCGTGAAGGGCGCGAAGAGCGCGCGCGGCAACGAGTTCCAGCACGCGATCGAGGAGCTCGACCTGCAGGGAGTCTCGTTCAAGGTCTGCGAGATCACGCTGCGCGAGCGCGGCATGCAGCGCAGCCAGTTCGTCAAGGAAGCGACCTTCGTGCCCTCCGGCGTCGCGGAGCTGGGGCGGCTGCAGAGCCGCGAGGGCTACGCCTACATCCGGCCCTGACGGGACCGGCAAACGCGGAACAGGGGAACCGAGGTTCCCCAGCTACCCTCTCCTAACTCTGTCGAGGCGGTGCCTTTTTCCGGGCACGCCTTGCGAGCCAGGGCACGACGATCAGTAGCGCCGTGATGGCGAGGAACGCGGCCGAGATCGGCTGCGTGAAGAACACGCTCGGGTCGCCCTGGCTGATGGAGAGCGCGCGGCGGAACTGCGTCTCGGCGAGCGGCCCGAGGATCAGGCCGATCACCGCCGGCGCCACCGGGAAGTCGAAGCGCCGCATGACGAAGCCGAGCAGGCCGAAGACGTAGAGCGTCAGCAGGTCCACCCAAGACTGGTGCAGGCTGTAGGCGCCGAGCGTGGCGAAGACGAGGATGCCGCCGTAGAGCATCGGCCGCGGGATGGCCAGCACCTTCACCCAGATGCCCACCAGCGGCAGGTTGAGCACGAGCAGCAGCACGTTGCCGACGTAGAGGCTCGCGATCAGCCCCCACACCAGGCCCGCCTGGGATTCGAAGAGCAGCGGCCCGGGCTGGATGCCGTAGTTCTGGAACGCGCCGAGCAGGATGGCGGCGGTCGCCGAGGTCGGGATGCCGAGCGTGAGCAGCGGCACCAGCACGCCCGTGGCCGAGGCGTTGTTCGCGGCTTCGGGCCCCGCGACGCCCTCGATCGCGCCCTTGCCGAACTCCTCGGGATGCCTGGAGAGCTTCTTCTCGAGCGAATACGACAGGAACGTCGGGATCTCCGCGCCGCCCGCGGGGATGGTGCCGAAGGGAAAGCCGATGCCGGTGGCCCGCAGCCACGCGGGCCAGGAGCGTTGCCAGTCCTCCCTCGACATCCACAGCGACCCCGACATCTTCTCCATGGTCTCCGAGAGCCGGCTCGTATACGCCGCCATGTAGAGGGCCTCTCCCACTGCGAAGAGCCCCACCGCGAGCACCACCACGTCCACGCCATCGAGCAGCTCGGGCACGCCGAAAGCGAAGCGCGCGGCGCCGGTCTGCCCGTCGATGCCCACCAGGCCGAAGAGCAGGCCGAGAAAGAGGCTTGCCAGCCCGCGCGCCGTCGAGCTGCCGAGCACCGCCGCCACCGTGGTGAAGGCGAACACCATCAGTGCGAAGTACTCCGCGGGCCCGAACTTGAGCGCAAGCGCGACGACGAGCGGCGCGAGGAGCGTCAGCAGCAGCGTCGCGATCGTGCCCGCGACGAACGAGCCGAGTGCCGCAGTGGCCAGCGCCGGGCCGGCGCGGCCGCGCTTGGCCATCTTGTTGCCCTCGAGCGCGGTGGCGATGGATGCCGACTCGCCCGGCGTGTTCAGGAGGATGGTGGTGGTCGAGCCGCCGAACATCGCCCCGTAGTAGATGCCCGCGAACATGATGAGCGCGCCCGTGGGATCGAGCTTCACCGTGAGCGGCAACAGCATCGCCACGGTGAGCGCGGGGCCGACGCCCGGCAGCACGCCCACCGCGGTGCCGACCGTGACGCCGATGAAACCCCAGAGGAGGTTTATCGGCGTGAGCGCCACGCCGAAGCCGTGCGCTAGTGCGCTAAGCGTGTCCACTGCGCCCTTTCTGAAAGTCTGGCGGTGCACTGCGGCAAACCGCCGCTGTGCAGCGCATCGTGGTTCTTCATATCCCCGCGGTCCCGAGGAGCGGCTGCAGCCAGCCCGCCGGCAGGTTGACGTTGAGCAGCTTCACGAAGAACAGGAACACGGCGAGCGACAGCACGAAGCCGAGCGCCGCGTCGCGCACGAGGCGCCGGCTGCCGAAGGCGCGCGCCACGCAAGGGAACAGCACCGCGCCGGCGATGACGAATCCCGCCCAGCCGATGAGCGCCATGTGCGCGAAAAGGCCCGCCGTGATCCAGCCGAAGGCGCCGGCGTGGAAGGCGTGCTCGGCGCCTTCCTCCGCCTCGCCGCGGTTGCGCCAGCCGCCCGCAAGCGCCTCCCACAGCAGCCAGCCACCCGTGACGAGCAATCCCGCGGCGACCACCGCCGGAATGAAGTTCGGGCCGATGCCCGCGTAACCGCCCTCGCCCGGCAGGCGCGCGGTTACCCAGGCGGTGAGCACGCCCAGGCCAAGCACGCCG
>DASWBP010000014.1:0-4240 GCA_036390555.1 Burkholderiales bacterium
CGCGATCGAGTTGAACGGCAGCAGGCCCTGGGGATTAATGCTGCCAGACACACCCAGGTAGCTCGACGCGGTGGGATCCTCGAAGGGGCGCGGATACGGGAACAGGCGCGGAGCGGGCGATCCGCCCGGCAGGCCGGAATAGACCGCGGACGTATACGCGGCGGACCTCATCGACGGCGCGATCTGCCGCTGCATGCGGTCGGCGATCGCCGCTTCCAGCGACGGGATCAGCTCTGCCGCGGAGATGCGCAGCACCTGGTCGTTGAACCTGACGCCGGTGCGGCGGCTCACGAAGCTTGCGTCGGCGGGCGAGGTGGCGTTCTCGCACTCGAGGTAGTTACGCAGATCCGGCGCGCCACTCGCAGGCCGCGCCTGGTTCCAGGCGGTGCAGCCGGTGCCCGCCTGCGCCGCCAGCACGGGGCCGGGCGCGATGACGAGCGCCACCGCTTCGTCGCCATCCAGCGTGAGCTGCCCGACGGAGTCGGAGTTGATCGTGAGGGTGGAGGCGACGTTCGGCAGCGCCCAGCCCGGAGACACCACGTACCACAGCGGCTCGCTTGCGGCGTCCACGAGCCTGTCCAGTCCCAGCGTGCGCCAGGGAAGCCGCCCGACCGCCGGCAGGGTGCAGCTGGGGGCGGCGATGCCTTCCTGCGTGGGGTCGCCGTAGTAGGCCGGCGCCTCCGGGCAGGGCAGGCGGCCGGGGTTGGCGTCATTGCTTGCGGCGTTGACCGCCATCCAGCCAATGAGCGCCTGCTTGGCCTTCGCGAGCGCGCGCGCGTTCTCGTCGAGGTTGACCGCCACGAACTGGCTCGCCGCATTCAGCCGGCTCGCCAGCACGGAGCCCAACACCATCACCGCGACGGCGAGCAGCCCGAGCAGCGCGACGCCGCGCTGCGCGCGCGGGCTAGCGAGGCTGCGCGCCACGGCGCTCCACCCTGACTTCGCCGTTGCCGATCACGCCCTTCACGTCCCCGGTGCTGCGATCGAGGGTCTCGCCGACGCGCATCTCGATGCGGCGCGCCTGCTCGCCAAAGGTCACCGTCACCTTGCCTGAATCGCGCCCGCGCTGCACGCGCAGGCCATCGGGCTGGCTGCCGTCGGGCAGCGTTTCGCCGTCCACCCACATGGTGGAGCGGCCGCTCGAGCGCGCGACGTAGCCGTCCACGCGCGTGGTGGGCGACTCGCGCACCACCGAGGGTTTGTCGGGCAGGCGCGCTGCGCGGCGCGCATCCAGCGCCGCGCGCTGCTCGGGCGTGAAGAACAGGCGGCCCAGTTCCTGCGCGCCCACGGGGACCGCGCCGAGCAGGCCGACCGCCAGTACGAGCGGGCAGGCGCGCTTCATGTCTTGGCCGCCCGGTCGACGATGGTGATGAGGTCGATCTCGCACTCGGCGCGCAACCGCGGCGCGAGGCCGGCGGCAGCTGGTCCCGGGCCGACGCGCGCGAGCGAGCAGCGCCGCACTGCATAGAAGGCGTTGCCGGTGTCGCGCAGGTCGTCGAGCATGTTGAACAGGTCACCCTCGTGCAGTGCGGCGACCTCCACCCGCATGGTGCTCGCGTAGAAGTCCACCGAGGCGGGCTTGGCGCCCACCGAGCTGAGCAGGCGCTGGCGGTCGACGCGGTAGCGCAGGTCGGGCAGCTCGCGCTGTGTGCGGATGCGCGTCATGGCGTCCGCCCACTCCAGGCGCCTCTCCTCGCCGAGGATGCCGAGCTCGCGCAGCCGGAGGTAGACCTGCAGCTTCTCCTTGACCTCGCGTTCCTCTTCGGCGATGCGCGCCAGGCGCTCGCGCGCCTGCACGCGCGCGTCGCGCGTGGCGGCGAACTCGCCGCTCGCCTGGCGCTGCACCTGCCGCGCCCAGGCAATGGTGGCCGCGCCCAAGGCGAGCAGTATCAGGCACGCGATGAGGGGCAGCGCCAGCTTCTTGAGCTCCTGCGTGGAGAAGTTCATGGCAGGTCACGCGCCAGGACGATGGTGAAGCGCGGCGCCTCGCCCGTATCCGAGGCAGTACTGATGTCTCCCGACAGGGTGCCCTCGGAGGTCACGTCGAAGGGCAGCTGGGTGCGCAGCACGCGATAGGCCGGGTCGGCGCGGAAGGCATTGGCGAACTCCTGCACCTCGGTGGTGATGGCGCGGTAGTCGGAGCGGCGGGCGACGCCCACGCGCCCGGAAAGCTCCAGCACCTGGGCCATGCCGCTCGCCGCGGCGCCCCCGGCGGCGCGTCCGTCCTGCCGCTCCAGGCGCCAGTTCACGGCGTCGAGCTCGATTTGCGGGAAATCGTCCATCACCTTGGAGACGTAGACCAGCGCGTCGCGCGGTATCGCATTGCGCCGCGCGATGTTGCGGAACTCGTTCACCGTGGCGCGCAGGTTGTCGGTGGTGGTTTGCGTCACCGGAAAGGTCGAGGTGATGCGCTGGTACTGCTGGGTGAGCTGCAGCGTCTCCGCGCGCATGTCGGCGGCTTCGCTGCGCATGCGGTAAGCATCCACCCAGACGGCTCCCGCGTAAAGCGCGCAGGCCGCCAGCCCCAGCGCGCCCGCTGCCACCAGCCCGCGCTGCAGCTGCCAGAGGTAGAAGCTGCGCCGGTCCTCGCGCCGCGCGAACTGCTCGCGCGGCGCGCGCGTGACGGCGAGGTGCAGGTACAGCTGCTCCGCGCCCATGCCTGCCGGTGCGCCCTTGACGCCCGCTTTGCGCGTCGCCTCGGCGAGGTCCAGCGTGACGAACGACAGGCGCGCATCGGAGACCAGCGCGCGCTCGAAGGCCTCGCGCTGCCCGGCCGGGGCGACGACGACCACGTGCACCGGCGCGCCCTCGCGCGGCAGCACGCGCAGCGTGGACAGGTATTGCGCGAGGCGCCCTGTCTCCGTGCGCACCAGGGCCGCAAAGACTTCGGGCGCCATGTCCACGGTGCGCTCCAGGCGCGCGAACCGCAGGCGCCCGTCCTCCACGTAGCACTGGCGCAGCCCGGCAGCGTCGGCGGTGACGACCATCGCCCGGCCGCCACGCACGCCGAGGCGAGCGGCGAGCGCCGGGGCGAGCAGCGGCACCGAGTACACGCCGGCGAGCTTCGCGCCGGCTTCGCCGAGCGCGTCCAGCCAGGGCGCGAGCTGCTGCGTGTTGGTGAAGGAGGTGAGCAGCAACCGCTCGTTGCGCCGCTCGCCCTTCACCGCGCCAAGCGACAGCGCGGTGGCAAGGCGGGTGTCGCGATAGCGCTGCGCCAGGCGGCGCTGCACGACCTGCTCGCGGTCGTTGCCGCGCAGGTAGGGGATCTGCTCCTCGTGGAAGTCCTCGCCCGCGAGGTCGGCGACGGCGTAGAACAGCGCCCCGCCGCGGCTGCCGAGGAACTCGCGGAAGCCGGCAAGGCCCGCCTCGTCGCCGCCAAAGCGCGCCAGCAGCTCGAGGCGCCCCGCCTTCCAGCTGTAGACGGCGTGGTCGGTGGCGGTGAAGTAGACGAGGTGTTTCATGGCCCTAGAACTTCATCTTGCTGATGGTGTCGTAGACCGGCCCGAGCACCGACAGCATGACCCAGCCAAGGATCGCGCCGAGCACCAGCGTCAGCGCCGGCTCGATCATCGCCTGCACGCGGCCGATGGCTTCCTTCACCTCGCGGTTGAAGAAGTAGCTGACGTTGAGCAGCGCCGTGTCGAGTGCGCCGGTGTTCTCGCCGATGCGCAGCATGCGGATCACCAGCGGCGGGAACAGCCCCACGTCCTGGAACGCGGCCGTCAGGTTCTTGCCCTCCGCGATCTGCTGTCCCGCGCTGTGCAGGGCGTTCTCGATCGGGCGGTTGCCGACGATCTCCTCGCAGCTGCGCACGGCGTCCAGCACCGTGATGCCGGAGGCGTACATCATCGCAAAGCTGGAGGCGAAGCGCGACAGGATGATCTTCTTCAGGATCGGCCCGACGAGCGGCATCGAGATCTTGTAGCGATCCAGCGCGAACGCCACCTGCGGGTAGTTGCGCGCGGCGAACTGCACGCCGAACCAGGCGGCAAAGGGCGCGGCGATGACCAGCCACCAGTAATTGACGAAGAAATCCGATACCGCCATGAGGATCACGGTCTGCAGCGGAATCTCCTGGCCCATGTTGCGGATGAAGCCAGTCATCTGCGGCACCAGGTAGATCATCAGGAAGAACGTGACCAGCAGCACGATGCCGCCGACGAACGCCGGGTACATGACGAGCTTCTTGGTCTGCGCAGCGAGCTCATCCTCCCACTTGAGCGACTCGCTCAGGCTCTTC
>DASWBP010000015.1:0-1597 GCA_036390555.1 Burkholderiales bacterium
AAGGCGGGCGGCGTGAAAGGCCGCAAGATCGAGGTGATCTCGCGCGACGACAACGGCAACCCGGGCGACGCGGTGCGCGTAGCCGAGGAGCTGCTCTCGCGCGAGAACGCGAGCGTGCTGATGGGCACCTTCGCCTCGCACATCGGCCTGGCGGTCGCCAATCTCGCCAACCAGCGCAAGGTGCTGTTCGTCGCCGCCGAACCGCTCACCGACAAGATCGTCTGGGAAAATGGCAACCGCTATACCTTCCGCCTGCGCCCTTCCACCTACATGCAGGTGGCGATGCTGGTGCCCGAGGCCGCGAAGCTCAAGAAGACGCGCTGGGCGGTCGTGTACCCGAACTACGAGTACGGCCAGTCGGCCACCGCCTCGTTCAAGAAGCTGATGGCAAAGGCGCAGCCCGGCGCACAGTTCGTCGCGGAGCAGGCGCCGGCGCTCGGCAAGATCGAGGCGGGCTCGGTGGTGCAGGCGCTGATGGACGCGAAGCCCGATGCGATCTTCTCGTCGCTCTTCGGCGCCGACCTGCAGAAGTTCGTTCGCGAAGGCAACACCCGCGGCCTGTTCAAGGGCGTGGCGGTGTTCAACCTGCTCGCCGGCGAGCCGGAGTACCTCGATCCCCTGAAGGACGAGACGCCGGAGGGCTGGTGGGTGACGGGCTACCCGTGGAACGAGATCAAGACCCCGGCGCACCAGAAGTTCCTCGCCGCCTACCAGGCGAAGTGGAAGGACTACCCGCGCCTGGGCTCCATCGTGGGCTACTCGACGATGTACACCGTCGCCAACGCGATGAAGAAGGCGGGCGGCACGGATACCGAGGGCCTGATCGCGGCGCTCAAGGGCATGGAGATGGACACGCCGATCGGCCCGATCGTGTACCGCGCGGTGGACCACCAGTCCACCATGGGCGCCTACGTCGGGCAGCTCGCGAAGAAGAAGGGCGTGGGCACGATGGTCAACTGGCGCTTCGCGGACGGCGCCCATTTCCTGCCGCCCTTCGAGGAAGTGCGGGCGATGCGCAAGGACTGAGCGCGCCGGCCGCGCCGGAAAAAAGGGGGCTCGCCCCCTTTTTTTATGACCGCCTCCTCCATCCTCATCCAGTTCCTGAACGGCCTGGCGAGCGCCTCGTCGCTGTTCCTCGTCGCGGCGGGGCTGTCGCTCATCTTCGGCGTGACGCGCATCGTCAACTTCGCGCACGGCTCGCTGTTCATGCTGGGGATGTACCTCGCGGTGGCGCTCGCGCCGCACACCGGCTTCTGGCTGGCAGTGCCGCTCGCGGCGCTCGCCGTCGGCGCCTTCGGCGCGCTGGTCGAGTCGCTGCTGCTGCGGAGGCTCTACGCCGCGCCGGAGCTGCTGCAGCTGCTTGCCACCTTTGCGCTGGTCCTGATCGTCAAGGACTTCACGCTCTGGGCCTGGGGGCCCGAGGACATCCTGGGCCCGCGCGCGCCGGGCCTCGCCGGCGCGGTTACCATCGCCGGCCGCCAGTTCCCCGAGTACGACCTGTTCCTCATCTTCTTCGGGCCGCTGGTCCTCGGCGTGTTGTGGTTCCTGCTCACGCGCACGCGCTGGGGAACGCTGGTGCGCGCCGCGACGCAGGACC
>DASWBP010000016.1:0-4113 GCA_036390555.1 Burkholderiales bacterium
AAAGGTGCACGACGATCACCGCGCGCGTCCTGGGCGTGAGCGCGCGCTCGAGCGTCGCCGCGCTCAGGTTGAAGCTCGCCGCGTCCACGTCGGCGAACACCGGCCTGGCGTGCACGTAGGCGATCGCCTCGGCGGTGGCGATGAAGGTGAAGGCGGGCGTCACCACCTCGTCGCCCGGCCCGATGCCCGCGGCGCGCAGCGCGAGGTGCAGGGCGTCGGTGCCCGAGTTGCAGGCGACCGCGTGCGGCACGCCGCACAGCGCCGCGATCTCCTTTTCCAGCGCCGCGCCCTCGGGGCCGAGGATGAAGTGGCCGGAGGCAAGCACGCGTTCCAGCGCAGCGCGCACCTCGGCGCCCACTTCGCGCATTTCCGCCGCCAGGTCGAGGATGGGGACTTTCATCGGGTCACCGCCGCATAGCGTTGCAGCCGCGCATGGACGAGGCGCGACACCTCGAGGGCGAGGGCGAGCGCCGCGCGCCCGTCCTCTCCCGTCACCAGCGGCGCGCGGCCGCTGCGCGCCGCCGCCACGAAGTTCTCGATCTCGGCGCGCAGCGCATCGCGATCGTCGAACGACGCTTCGTCCTGCGCCACCTCGCCGCCGCGCGGATTGCGCCGCACCACGCGCAGCTTGCCCGCTTGCAGGTCCGCCGAGGCGTATTCCCCGCTCTGGAACACGCGCAGCTTGCGCACCGGCTGCTGGCTGACGCGGCTGGCCGAGAGGTTTGCCACGCAGCCGTTGGCGAACTCGATCCTGACGTTGGCGATGTCGATCGCTTCGGTCATCACCTGGAAGCCGCAGGCGCTCACCTGCCCGACTTCGCTCTTGGCGAGAGAGCACGCGAGGTCCAGATCGTGGATCATGAGGTCGGCGACCACATCGACGTCGATGCCGCGCTGCTTGAAGCCCGAGAGGCGCTCGCACTCGATGTAGAGCGGCCGCGCGAAGGCCTGCGCGAGCGCGCGAAATGCGGGGTTGAAGCGCTCCAGGTGCCCCACGCCGAGCAGCACGCCCTTTTCGCGCGCGGCGGCAAGCAGCGCATCCGCCTCCTCGAGCGTCTTCGTGATCGGCTTTTCCACCAGCACGTGCACGCCGGCTTGCAGGAAGGGCAGCGCCACCGCGTGGTGGCGCTCGGTGGGCACCGCGATGCTGACGAGGTCCACACTGCCGGCGAGCGAGCGCGGGTCGTCGTGCGCCGCGCAGCCGTGTTTCGCCGCAATGTGCCGTGCGCGCGCGGCATCGGCGTCGACGACGCCGACCAGCTCGACGTCCTTCAGCGCGGCGAGCTTCTCGGCGTGGAATTGGCCAAGGTAGCCCACGCCGACTACGGCGGCGCGCAGCTTCTTCTTCATGGCCGCATTCTAGTCTGTGCGTACCCGTTCGCCAGGCGCATGCGGTCTCAGTAGAAGCCCGGCTCGCCCGGCGGCCGCGTCTTGAAGCGCTTGTGCATCCACAGGTACTGCTCGGGCATGGCGAGCACCTGCTGCTCGATGTAGGCGTTCATGCGCAGGGTGTCGGCGTAGAGATCGCCGCTGGGGAAGTCCTCCCAGGGCGGCTCGATGCGCACCACGTAGCCCGCGCCGCCCGGCAGCATGCGGGGGATCACGGGCACCACCTTCGCGCCCGTGAGCTGCGCAATGCGCGACAGCGCCGGAATCGTGGCGGCAGGCACGCCGAAAAAAGGCACGAAGAGCGCGTCGCGCGCGCCGTAGTCCTGGTCGGGCAGGTAGAAGAGGGGCAGCCTCTCGCGCAGCATGCTGCGGATCGCGACGCGCACGCCTTCCTGACGCGACACCTGGCGCTGGTTGCCGAAACGGCCGCGCCCGTGCAGGAACAGGCGGTTGAACAAGGGGTTCTTCTGCGCCGAGTAGATGGCGACGGCATCGCGCTCCAGCGCCAGGCGCGTGCCGCTCGCGTCCAATCCGACGAAGTGCGGCACCAGCAGGATTACCGGCTCCTTGCTCAGCGCGGTCAGGTGCTCGAGCCCTTCCACGCGGATCAGGCGCCGGATGCGCGCCTCCGGCGCCCACCACAGCAGGGCATGCTCGAGCAGGCTGCGCGCCACCGCGCGCATGTGCGCGCGCGCCAGGCGCTCGCGCGCCTCGGGCACCATGTGCGGAAAGCACTTCGCGAGATTGACGCGCGTCACGTGCCGCCGCTCCGGAATCAGCCAGAAGGCGAGGCGCCCAAGCGCGCTGCCCACGGCGGCGAGGGCGCCGAGTGGCAGGAAGTGCAGCAGCCAGAGGATGCCGATCGCGACGCGCGTCATGCGGCGGGCGGCGAGAGCTCGGGCGGCGGCGGCGCGCCCGCGGGCTGCTTGTAGCGGTTGTAGCCCCACAGGTACTGCGCGGGCAGCAGCCGCACCATGGATTCGATCGCCCGGTTCACGTGGCGCGGTCCCGATTCGCCCGGCAGCGCTTTCGGCATCGGCCGGATGCGCAACACGTAGCCCGCGCCTCGCGGCAGCCGCTCGCCGGCCACCAGCAGGCACACCACGTCCGGGCGTCCCGCAAGCTTCGCGGCAAGCGTCATGGTGTAGGCGGGGCGGCCGAAGAACTCCGCCCACTCGCCCTCGCCCACGCCCGGCACCTGGTCCGGAAGGATGCCGACCGTTTCGCGGCGCTTCAGCGCCGCGAGGAGCAGGCGCACGCCGGCGAGGTCGGCGCTCGCCAGGCTCACGCCCGGCTGCGCGCGGCCGCGGTCGATCACCGGCTGCAGCCAGTCGTGCTTGGAGGGCCGGTAGAGCACGGTGATCGGGTGGCGCTCCGCAAAGGCCTGCGCGCAGATCTCGAAGCAGCCGATGTGCGGCGTGAGCAGCACGATCGCCTTGCCCGCCGCACGCGCCGCGTCGTAATGCTCGATGCCGTCCATCGCGCGCAGCAGCGTCATGGTCTCGGCGCGCGGCCGCAGCCAGATGCGCGGCGTCTCCAGGAGCATCTTGCCCGCCTCGGCGATCACCGCGCGGCGCAGGCGCGGCTCGCGGTAGCCCGCGGCGGCGAGGTTCTCGCGCAGGTGGCGCCGGTAGGTGGGAGAGATCCCGTAGATCGCCCAGCCGACGAGGCGTCCCAACGCGTGCAGAACGCGCAGCGGCAGGTGCGCCAGCAGGCGCGTCATCTGCTATCCTTGCAGCCTTTTTTCAGGCGAGCCCCATGAGCGAATTTCTCTTCACTTCCGAATCGGTTTCCGAGGGACACCCGGACAAAGTCGCGGACCAGATTTCCGACGCCGTGCTCGACGCGATTCTAAGCCAGGACAAATCGGCGCGCGTCGCCGCGGAGACGCTGGTCAAGGACAACCTCGTGGTGCTCGCGGGCGAGATCACCAAGAAGCGCGAGGCGCACGTCGACTACCAGGAAGTCGCGCGCCGCACCATCAAGCGCATCGGCTACAACGACCCGAAGATCGGCTTCGACGCCGACGGCTGTACCGTGGTGGTCGCCTACGGCGAGCAGTCCAAGGACATCGCGCAGGGCGTGGACCGCGCGGTGGACATGGACCAGGGCGCCGGCGACCAGGGACTGATGTTCGGCTACGCCTGCGACGAGACGCCGAGCCTGATGCCGGTCGCGATCTACCTCTCGCACCGCCTTGTCGAGCGCCAGTCGGAAGTGCGGCGCGACGGGCGCCTGCCGTGGCTCAGGCCCGACGCGAAGAGCCAGGTGACCATCAAGTACGTGAACGGCAAGCCTGACGCAATCGACACGGTGGTGCTCTCGACCCAGCACGCGCCGGGCCTCACGCACCAGCAGATCGAAGAGGCGGTGATCGAGACCGTGATCAAGCCGGTGCTGCCGAAAAACCTGGTGAAGGGCAAGGTCCGCTACTTGGTCAACCCGACCGGCAGCTTCGAGATCGGCGGCCCGAAGGGCGACTGCGGCCTCACCGGCCGCAAGATCATCGTCGACACCTACGGCGGCTCGGCGCCGCACGGCGGCGGCGCCTTCTCCGGCAAGGATCCTTCGAAGGTGGACCGTTCCGCGGCCTACGCGGCGCGCTACGTGGCGAAGAACATCGTCGCCGCGGGCCTCGCCGCGAAGTGCCTGGTGCAGGTGTCCTACGCGATCGGCGTGGCGCAGCCCACCAGCGTGATGGTGACCACGCAGGGCACCGGCAAG
>DASWBP010000017.1:0-3060 GCA_036390555.1 Burkholderiales bacterium
CTCGCCACCCTGGCGGCGCTGCGCGGCTTTCTCGACCGGCAACTCGACGAAGGAGGAACGCATGACGCTTCATGAACCGCATCGCTCGCGCCGCTGGGCACGCCGCGCCGCCGCGCTTCTTCTTGGTATCCTCGCCGGCGCTGGCGCGCTGGTCTGGGCCTGGAATGGCGTGGCCGCAGAGCTGTTTCTGGCCCCTGTCATCCGCTTCAAGCACGCGCTCGCCCTGCAGGCCGCGCTGGCCGCGCTGGCGGCCGTGCCGCTGCTCGTTGCGCGCTGGCTTATCCGCCCGGGCAAGGAACGCTGACGCCGCAGGCGCGCACATGGGACTGCGCGACACGCTCGTCCGCCAGTTCGGCAAGCCCGCCGGCCTGCTCGGGTCGGTGGCCGGCTGGATCATGGCGACGCGTCCTCAGGGCCGGCAGCGCAGCCGCTGGACTGTAGAGCTGCTTGAGCTGGGGCCGGAGGACAGGGTCCTTGAGCTCGGCTGCGGCCCAGGCCTCGCCTTGCGGGAGTGCACGCGGTCTGCTGGGCGCGGTCTGGTCGTGGGCCTCGACCATTCGGCGGTGATGCTCGCGCAGGCCGCGCGCCGCAATCGCACCGCCCTCGCGCGAGGAACGCTGCACCTGGTGCACGGCGGCCTCGAGAGTCTGCCGCATGCGGGGGGACCCTTCGGCAGGGTATTCGCGATCAACGTCCTGCAGTTCCTGTCCGACCGGCGCGCCGCGATGCGAGCGCTCGCCGAGGTGACGACGGCGGGCGGCACCGTCGCCATCACCTACCAGCCGCGCCACCGCAATGCGACACGCGCGGACGCACTGCGCGGCGCACAGGAATTGAGCGCCTGCATGGCGGATGCTGGCCTGGAGTGGGTCCGGACCGCCGAGCTGCCGCTGCGGCCGGTCCCCGCGGTTTGTGTGCTGGGACGCCGCTCGGCGCGCTAGGTCGGCTTGCTGGCGACAATGATGGCGTAGTTGCCGTTCGCCGTGGCGACGAGCGCCTCCCCGCAGTAAAGGCGCGACTCGAGGTGGGCGACCGACCTGCCGCGGTTCACCAGTTCGGTGGTGCACGACACCAGGCCCGGGCGCACCGGCTTGAAGTAATTCATCGTGATCTGGATCGTGGCGCAGATCTGCCCCGGGTCGAGCGAGGGGTGCAGCGCCGCGCCCATCCCAGTGTCGGCGAGCGCATACAGCACCGCGCCGTGCGCCACGCCGTTCGGGTTGAGGTGCTTCTCGCAGATCTCCAGCACGCAGCGGCTGTAGCCCGCGCGCCGCTCCTCGAAGCGCAGGCCGATCAGCTCGGCAAACGGGTGGCGCATCACTTCGTCTCCTCGTAGGGCCGCAGCGCGAGCGCCTGCTCGGGGCAGAACTGCACGCACAGGCGGCAGGCGTGGCAGCTCGCCGGATTGGCCACGTGGGCCTGCTTCCAGCCGTGCGCCCAGGCCTTGAGCCTGCCGCGCAGCGATAGCGCGGCGCGGTCTTCTGGCGCCAGCGCGCGGATCTCGAACACGCCGTAGGGGCATAGGCGCGCGCATTCGGCCTTGCCTTCGCAACGGTTGCGATCTACGACCGGCGCAACCCGCCCCTGGAGGTCCTGGCACGCGCCTGCGCGCTTCACGTCTGCCATGCCGCGCTATCGCTCGTGCGGCGCGTTGCCGAACAGCTCGATCGCGGTGCGCGCGACCTGCGCGGTGTCGTAGTAGGCGTAGGCGCCCACGCCCACCGCGCCCAGAATCGGAATCCAGCGCGACACCGCCGAGCCGGCCGCGCGCTGGGCGAGCCTTGCGCCGATCTTGCCCGCCGCGGTCTGCAGCGCCTTGGTGCTCGCGCGCGCCGCAATCGCCCGGTTGCCCGCGCGCACCAGCAGGTCGCGCACGGCGTGCGCGGCGGCATGCCGGAACAAGCAATAGAGCATGTGCTGCCGGGTCAAGCTCGCGGTCCTGCCGTACAGCGCGGCGATGTCCGCGACCATCTGCGACTGCACCTTCCAGATCGCCATCAGCTCGGGCAGGATGGTCAGCCAGCCGATCGGCCCGACCGGCAACGCCAGCCCTCCGGCGTACAGCGCGGCCTTGGCCGCCGTGGCATTCGCCAGCGCGCGGGCCGCCGCCTCCGGCGCGGAGCTGGCGCGCTTGCGGCTGATCGGCACCTTGCCGAGCAGCTTCAGGATCGCTTCCGCGATGCGGCCCGAAGCCTCCTGCGTCGGCGCGCCTGCGTTGCTCATGAGCCGCGGCGCAGGCTCGGCAGGCCGATGCCGGCCGCGTCGAAGCCGCCGTCCACGGCGAGGGTCTGCCCGTTGACGTAGCTCGCCGCATCGCTGCACAGGAACGCCACCACCTCGGCGATCTCTCCTTCCGTGCCGTAGCGGTTGAGCGGGATCGCGTCGTGGTAGTCGGCGCGGATGTCGGGCGTGTGCACCTTCTTCGCCATCGCCGTGTCCACCGGCCCGGGCGCCACTGCGTTGACGCGGATGCCGAGGTTGCCGAGCTCCGCGGCCTGCTGGCGCGTCAGGTGGTCGAGCGCCGCCTTGCTGGTGCCATAGGCGACGCGCAGGCTGCTCGCGCGCAGGCCCGAGATCGAGGTGATGTTCACCACCGCACCGCCGCCCGCCTTGAGCATCGCCGGCGCGCAGGCCTGCGTGCACAGGAACGGCCCCGAGAGGTTGACGTCGAGCACGCGCGCCCACTCGCGGAACGTCGTCTTCAGGATCGGCTTGAACACCGCGATGCCGGCGTTGTTGACCAGCGCGTCGATGCGCCGGAAGCGCTTCACCACTTTCGCGATCGCGGCCTTCACCTGCCGCGGGTGCGCCACGTCGCAGCGCAGCGCGAGCACCTCGCCGTCGCGCGCCAGGCGGCGCGCGGCCTTGCGCAGCGTGGCGGCGTCGATGTCGATGAGCGCGACGCGGTAGCCCAGTGCGAGGAACTTGCGCGCGATGGCGTAGCCGATGCCGCGTGCCGCGCCGGTGACGACCGCGACCCGCGCCTCAGGCAAACAGCATGCCCCGCTGCGCGGCGTAGCCCTCGCTGGGTTTCTTGGCGAAACCGCTCTTGGCGAACTG
>DASWBP010000018.1:0-4728 GCA_036390555.1 Burkholderiales bacterium
CGCGACCAGGGCCAGCGGCCGATGTTGGCGATCGAGACATCGTCGATGGCGATGACCGCCACTTTGTCGGAAGGCGCGCGCTTGGAGGCCTGCACCCCCATGTCGTAGGCCTTGCGCTCCAGGCTCTGCAGCAGGTCGCTGCCGCCCACGAACATCATCAGCACCACGACGACCAGGCCGAGGAACCAGTCGGATTTCCAGAAGCTGGATCTCATGCGCAGGCTCTCCCCGATGTTCTGTTGTCGCGCCGAGGCGGCCCTGCCTCCGACAACCCCCCGTAAAACAGCATCCTCGACCGCATTTTTGCAGTGGATTGTAAGCTGCGTCAAATGCTTAGCGCGCACGCCCGTGCGCGAGCGTGGGGCAGCCGAGGGGCCGGCGGCAGCAAGCCCCTGCAGCGCCGGTTTGCCCGGCGCTAGGGTCTAGCTGCCGAGGATCTGCCCCGCCTGCAGGACGCCGGAGGCAACGAGGTCTGCCGCGCCGAGCTTCTTGCCGTCGCCGAGCTTGGCCTTGCCGGCGTGGATGCGGCCGCCCTGCGCGGTGACGACCAGGCGGCCGTCCTGCACGCCGAGCACCTCGCCGATCTTGCCCTTCACCGCGCCGAAGGTGCGCACCGGCTCCTTGCGCGAATCGAACAGCTGGAGCTTCACGCCGTTCAGCGTCGTCCAGGCCCCGGGGGCCGGGTCGCAGCCGCGGATCAGGTTGTGGATCACGTCGACATGGTTCGCCCAGTTGATCCGCGCCTCGGCCTCGCGGAACCAGCCTTCGTAGGTGGCCTGCGACTCGTCCTGCACCACTTCCTTGTGCTTGCCGGCGACCACCAGGTCGGCGGCTTCCAGCATTGCCTGCACGCCCATCGGGAACAGGCGCTCGAAGTACACGTTGCCGAGCGTGTCGTTCTCGCCGACCGGCGTCCTTTTCTGCAGGATCACGGCGCCTTCGTCCAGGCCGTCGGTGGGCCGGAAGATGGTGAGGCCGGTCTCCTTGTCGCCGCGCGAGATCGGCCAGTTGATCGACGAGGGGCCGCGGTATTTCGGCAGCAGCGAGGGGTGGAACTGGACGGTGCCGTGCTTCGGGATGCGCACGAACTCCTGCGGCGCGAACTGCAGCACGAAGGCCATGATGCCGATGTCGGCGTTGGCCTCCTTCATCGCTTGCACCGCCTCGGGCGCGCGCAACGACTTGAACTGGTGCACCTTGAGGCCCTTCTCCTGCGCCGCGGCGCGCAGCGCATCGGGGCGCGCGCCCTCCTTCTCGGGCGCGCAGAATACCGCGCCCACCTGGTCGCCGCGGGCGAGAAACGCCTCGAGCACCGCTTTACCAAAGTCTTGCTGGCCCACGATCGCGATTCGCATTGAGTTCTCCAGTGTTCCCGGCGCGGTGAACGGCCGCAGGTCCGTTCCAACGCGCCGGCGCAATCCGGCGCGGCGCGCCGGTGCGCCGCGCCGGTATTACGCCGCTTTCTTCGGCGGCGCCGACAGCGCGCCCGCCTGCTTGAGCGAGCCGATCTTCGCCTCGTCGTAGCCCAGCACCTGCTTCAGCACCTCGTCGGTATGCTCGCCGAGCGTCGGCGAGCGCTTGATCACCGCAGGCGAGGCCGAGAGCTTGATCGGCATGCCGACGTTCCACCACTTGCCGCGCTGCGGGTGGTCGAGCTCGACCCACATGTCGCGCCCGCGCACGTGCTCGTCATTGGCGAGATCCTCGGTGCTCATGATCGGGCCGCAGGGCACATCCAGCGGATTGAGGATCGCCATCAGCTCGCGCTTGGTGTGCTTGAGCGCGAACTCGCCGATGATCTCCCACATCTCCGCCTGGTTCTTGCGCCGGTCCGCGATCTTGGCGAACTTCGGATCGGTGGCGAGGCCCGGCATGCCGAGCGCGGGCCCGATCAGGTTGGCGAGCGGCTCCCAGACCGCCTCCTGAACCACGATATAAAGGAAGTCGTTCGGGCCGCCCGGCTTGCAGCGGATGGCGTTGCCCAGCTGCCCGCCGCCCGAGTCGTTGCCCGCGCGCGGCACCGCGCCCATGCCCTGGTGCGTGGGCACCGAGTACTCCGACAGCGCCTGGCGCGTCAGGCGCTGGTGGTCGCGGAACTTGACGCGGCACAGGTTCATCACGCCGTCCATCATCGCCACCTCGACGTACTGGCCCTGGCCGGTGCGCTCGGCCTGGCGCAGCGCCGCCAGCAGGCCGATGGCGAGATGCAGGCCGGTGCCCGAATCGCCAATCTGCGCGCCGGTGACGAAGGGCGCGCCTTCAGGCACGCCGGTGGTGCTCATCGCGCCGCCCATCGCCTGCGCGACGTTCTCGTAGGCCTTGAAATCCGAGTAGGGGCCGGTCGAGCCGAAGCCCTTGATCGAGCCCATCACGATCTTCGGGTTGATCTCGTGGATCTTCTCCCAGGTGAAGCCGAAGCGGTCGAGCACGCCGGGTCCGAAGTTCTCCATGATGATGTCGCACTTCTTCAGCAGGTCGACGAACACCTGCTTGCCCTCGGCGCTCTTCATGTTGACGGTGATCGAGCGCTTGTTGCAGTTGAGCATGGTGAAGTACAGGCTGTCGGCGTTGGGCACGTCGCGCAGCTGGCCGCGCGTCGCGTCGCCGGCCGGGTTCTCGAACTTGATGACGTCGGCGCCCATCCAGGCGAGCAGCTGCGAGCAGGTCGGCCCGGCCTGCACGTGCGACATGTCGAGGATGCGGACTCCCTTGAGTGCTTCCATGCGGTTCTCCAGAAAAGCTATTTCTTCTTCGCCGTCGGGTTGAGGCTGGTGATGCGGCCGCTCTCGGTGCCGGCGGTCTCGTCGATGATCGCGTTGATCAGCGTGGGCCGGCGCGAGCGCAGCGCCTCTTCCATGGCCTTCTTCAGCGCGGCCGGCGTGGTGGCGTACGCGCCCACGCCGCCGAAGGCTTCCATCAGCTTCTCGTAGCGCGCGTCCTTGACGAACACCGTGGGCGCCACGTCGCCGCCGCGCGGGTTGACGTCGGTGCCCTTGTACACGCCGTTGTTGTTCATGACGACCACGCACACCGGCAGGTGGTAGCGGCAGATGGTCTCGACTTCCATGCCGGAGAAGCCGAAGGCGCTGTCGCCTTCGATCGCGATCACCGGCTGCTTCGTCGTGACCGCCGCGGCGACGCAGTAGCCCATGCCGACGCCCATGATCCCCCACGTGCCGACGTCGATGCGCTTGCGCGGCTTGTACATGTCGACGATGCTGCGCGTGAAGTCGAGCGCGTTGGCGCCTTCGTTCACGAACATCGCGTCCGGATTCGCCTTGACGACGTCGCGCACCACGGCAAGCGCGCTGTGGAAATTCATCGGCGCGGGGTTCTTCGCCAGCGTCTCGGCCATCTTGGCGACGTTGCCATTCTTCTTCTCCGCCACCGCCTGCAGCCACTCCGCCGGCGGCTTCGGCCACGCCGCGTCGATGCCGGCGAGCATCGCCGACACGCAGGAGCCGATGTCGCCCACCACTGGCGCGTCGATGCGCACGTTGCTGTCGGCCTCCTGCGGCGATATGTCGACCTGGATGAACTTCTGCCCGCCCCAGTCCTTGTGGCCCTTGCCGCCCCAGGTCTTGCCCTTGCCGTGCGACAACAGCCAGTTGAGCCGCGCGCCGACGAGCATGACGACGTCGGCCGCCGGCAGGACGAAGGAGCGCGCGGCGGAGGCGCACTGCTCGTGCGTGTCGGGCAGCAGGCCCTTGGCCATGGACATCGGCAGGTAGGGGATGCCGGTGCGCTCGATGAGCGCGCGGATGTCGGCGTCGGCCTGCGCGTAGGCCGCGCCCTTGCCGAGGATGATGAGCGGCTTCTTGGCCCCTCTCAGCAGGTCGAGCGCGCGCTTTACCGCCTCGGGCGCGGGGATCTGCCGCGGCGCGGGATCCACCACCTTGATGAGCGAGCGGTGGGCGGCGCCTGCTTCGATCGCCTGCGTGAAGAGCTTCGCCGGCAGGTCGAGGTACACGCCGCCCGGGCGCCCGGACACCGCGGCGCGGATGGCGCGCGCGATGCCGACGCCGATGTCCTCGGCGTGCAGCACGCGGTAGGCCGCCTTGGCGACCGGCCTGGCAATCGCCAGCTGGTCCATCTCCTCGTAGTCGCCCTGCTGCAGGTCCACGATCTCGCGCTCGCTCGAGCCGCTGATCAGGATCATGGGGAAGCAGTTGACGGTGGCGTGCGCCAGCGCGTTCAGGCCGTTGAGGAAACCCGGCGCCGACACCGTGAGGCAGATGCCCGGCTTCTGCGTGAGGTAGCCGGCGATCGAGGCGGCGTAGCCCGCGTTCTGCTCGTGGCGGAACGACAGCACGCGCAGGCCCTCCGCCTGCGCCCGCCGGGTGAGATCCGTGATCGGAATCCCGGGCAAGCCGTAGATCGTGTCGATGCCGTTCAGCTTGAGGGCATCGATCACCAGCTGAAAGCCGTCGGTGACCTGCGATTGCGTGGCGGCGGCGACTTGAGGTTCGACGGTGCCCATGATGGCCTCCTCGAGGGGAACGCTATAGTAAGAATCGTCCCCGCCCGGGGGCCTTGACTCAGGTCAAGGGTCTAAAATCCCGGCTCCCATGACCGCGCTTCCCAGCCACCCGCAGCGCAACAGCCTGCGCCTGCTGCTGCGCAGGAACCAGCTGCTGCAGGGCATGACACCTGCTCAATGGAGCGAGCTCGAGCCCCTGCTCGCCGTCGCCGACTACCGCAAGGGCGAGCCGCTGGTGCGCCAGGGCG
>DASWBP010000019.1:0-14603 GCA_036390555.1 Burkholderiales bacterium
CGAATCGCGCAACCGCGAGTTCGACCCGCTGGAGTTCGACCGCTACACGCGGCTGCAGGAGCTTACCCGCCTGATGGCCGAGAGCCTGCACGACGCGGCATCCATCCAGCAGGCGCTCGCCAGGAGCCTGGGCGACGCGGACGGGGCGCTCGCGCACCAGTCGCGCGTGAGCCGCGACGTGCAGCAGGCGCTGATGCGCATGCGCGCGGTGCCCTTCGCCAACCTGAACGAGCGCCTGTTCCGCATCGTGCGCCAGACCGCGCGCGAGCTGGGCAAGAACGCGGAGCTCGACATCCAGGGCAGCCAGGTGGAGCTCGACCGCAGCGTGCTGGAGAGAATCGGCGCGCCGCTCGAGCACATGCTGCGTAACGCCCTTGCGCACGGCCTGGAGACGCCCGAGGCGCGCGCCGCCGCGGGCAAGCCGCATGCCGGGCGCATTGCGGTCAGCCTGCGCCAGGAAGCCAACGAAATCGCGCTGACGGTAAGCGACGATGGCGCCGGGCTCGACCTGGACAGGCTGCGCCGCCGCGCGCAGGAGCGCGGCCTGCTGCCGCCGGAGGCGCTCGCCAGCGACGCCGAAGCCGCGCAGCTGATCTTCGTCTCCGGCCTGTCCACCGCCGACCACGTCACCGAGCTCGCCGGCCGCGGCGTGGGCATGGACGTGGTGAAGAGCGAGATCGGCGCGATCGGCGGGCGCGTGGAAATCGCCACGACGCGCGGGCAGGGCACGACCTTCACGGTTTACCTGCCGCTCACGCTGGCGGTGACGCAGGCAGTGCTGGTGCGCGCGGGCGGCTCGGCTTGCGCGGTGCCCTCGGCGATGGTCGAGCAGCTGCTGCGCCTGAAGAGCGACATCATGGCGGCGCGCTTCGCCAGCGGCGCGATCGAGTTCCAGGACCGCAGCTACCCGCTTTACGACCTCGCGCGCCTGCAGGGCGGCGCCGCGGAGGCGCTCGCCCCCGGCTACCACTCGGTGCTGCTGCTGCGCGGCGGCGCGCAGCGCATCGCCCTGCACGTGGACGAGCTGCTGGCGAACCAGGAAATCGTGGTCAAGGCGATCGGCCCGCAGCTCGCGCGCGTGCCGGGCGTCTCGGGTGCGACGGTGCTCGCCGACGGGCGCATCGCGCTGATCGTCAACCCGGTGCAGCTGATGCAGCGCGCGCGCGGCGCACCGCTGCGCGAGATGGCGCAGCCCGCCCTGGCGGCGGGCGCGGCGCCCCTCATCATGGTGGTGGACGACTCGCTCACCGTGCGCAAGATCACAGGGCGGTTGCTGGAGCGAGAGGGCTACCGCGTGCTCGCGGCGAAGGACGGCCTGGACGCGCTCGAGATGATGCGGGACGTGCTGCCGGCGGTGATGCTGGTGGATATCGAAATGCCGCGCATGGACGGCTTCGACCTGACGCGCACCGTGCGCGGCGACCCGCGCACGCGCGACATTCCGATCATCATGATTTCCTCGCGCACCGCGGGCAAGCACCGCGACCAGGCGATGCAGCTCGGCGTCAACGCCTTCCTCGGCAAGCCCTACCCGGAAGTCGAGCTGCTGCAGCACATCGCCAACTTCCTCGAGATGCAAAGGGCTCCCGCATGACGCAGGTCGCAGCCATCGTCGCCGGGGGGTGCGGGGGGGCCGGGAAGGCCCCGCGCGCCTCTAGTGGAAGGGGCCCGGGCCCCCTGCGCACGTGAGCCCCCCCGTGGTCATTCGCGGCACGCAAGGGCCACGCTTCGAGGCGGAGGCCCAGGTCGGCAAGTACCCGATCCTGCGCGAGATTGGCCGCGGCGCGACCAGCCAGGTCTACCTCGCACGCGACCCGTTCGCCGACCGCGAGGTGGCGATCAAGGTGTTCCTCTTCGACCAGCAGGCCGATCCGCAGACCGAGCGCATGATGCACAAGGCCTTCCTCGCCGAGGCATCGCTCGCCGGCAAGCTCAACCATCCCCACATCGTCGATATCCTCGACGCGGTGGCAGAGCCCGACCACAGCTACGTGGTGATGGAGTACATCGCCGGCAAGACGCTCGACGCCCATGCCGACGTGACCAGCCTGCTGCCGCTCGGCAAGGTGGTGGAGATCGTCTTCAAGTGCATCCGCGCCCTGGAATACGCCTTCCAGCACGGCGTCATCCACCGCGACATCAAGCCGGCCAACATCCTGCTCTCCTCGAGCGGCGAAACCAAGGTGAGCGACTTCGGCGCCTCGTTCCAGCAGCGCCACGGGCACGAGACCACGCAGATCACCGGCATCGGCTCGCCCGCCTACATGTCGCCCGAGCAGGTGCGCATGGAGCACCTCACGCACCAGACGGACATCTACTCGCTCGGCGTCACCATGTACCGCATGCTCACCGGGCGGCTGCCGTTCCACGCCACCACGCAGGCCGCGCTCACCTACGCCATCCTCAACACCGTGCCGCAGCGGCCCTCCACGCTGCGCCCGGATCTGCCGCCTCTGCTCGACCGCATCGTCATGACCGCGATCAGCAAGGACCCGGCGCAGCGCTACCGCTCGTGGCTGGACTTCGGCAAGGACCTGAGCCAGGCGTTCACCGCGCTGCGCCTGGAGGGCGAGAACCTGTCGGACTCGGAGAAATTCAACGAGCTGCGCCACCTGCCGTTCTTCGAGGGCTTTGGCGACGTCGCGCTCTGGGAAGTGGTGCGCATCGGCAGCTGGAAGAAGATCCCCGCGGGCACCGTGATCATTCGCGAAGGCGACCATGGCGAGAGCTTCTATCTGCTGATTGCGGGCGAAGTCAGCGTCACCCTGTCGGGCACGCTCCTCAACACCATCAAGCCGGGCGGCTGCTTCGGCGAAATCCTGTACTTCACCGACCGCGCCGAGCGGCGCACGACCACCATCACCGCGAACACCGAGGTGACCGTGATCGAAATCAAGGCCTCGGCGCTGCGCGCGGCGACCGACGCCTGCCAGGTCGCGTTCAACAAGTCATTCATGCGCGTGCTGATCGAGCGCCTGATGCAGGCCAACCTGCGGCTCGCCGCGCGTGGTTAGGAGAGGCCGATGAGATACGCACTGGCAGTGCTGTTGTTGGCGGCCGCGCCCCTCGCGGCGGCGGACAACGCCCTCGAGCGCGCCGCAAAGTCGACGGGCAAGGCGCTGGAGCGCACCGGCAACGCCATCGAGCGTGGCGGCAAGCGCACGGCCAAGGCCGCCGAGCGGCCGCGTGCGGCCACGCAGCGCGGCCTGGAGCGCGCCGGCAAGAAGATCGACAATGCCACCGGCGGGCGCTAGCGGCCGCGCGCGATGTCGGCGAGCGCCTCGATCCAGCGCGGCGATTCGTTGAGGCAGGGCAGGGCGCGGAACTCGCCGCCGCCCGCGTCCACGAAGGTGCGCTTGCCTTCGATCGCGATCTCCTCGAGCGTTTCCAGGCAATCGGCGACAAAGCCTGGGCAGATCACGTCCACGCGCCCCACGCGCGCCGCGCCAAGCTCCGCGAGCACTTCCGAGGTGTAGGGCTGCAGCCAGCGCGCCGGGCCGAAGCGCGATTGGAACGTCACGCGGTATTGCGAAGGCGGAAGATGCAGCGCACGCGCCAGCAGTTCGGCGGTGCGCAGGCACTGGTCGCGGTAGGGGTCGCCGCGATCCACGGCGCGCTGCGGCAGCCCGTGGAAGCTCATCACCAGCATCTCGGGGCGCTCTCTTACCAGGCCCGCCAGCGCGTCGATATAGGCGGGGTGGTCGTGGAACTGCTCCACGAAGTCGCAGTCACGCCCCACGATGTCGCGCACCGACTCGGTGGTGCTGCGCGCGTACTGGGGGTAGAGCGGAATGACGCGCACGCGGCCGCCCAACTTGCGTAGAGCGGGGCCGATCGCAGGCTCGCCATAGCGCATGGCGTATTCGACCGGCAGGCCCGTCGCCTCGCGCAGCAGCCGCGCCTGGCGCGCGGTGTGCACGGCGAGCGGCGAGCCCTCCGGCGTCCAGACCTTCGCGTACTTCTCTGCGGACTGCGCGGGCCGGCGCCGCAGGACCAGGCCGTGCAGCAGCGGCAGCCACAGCCAGCGCGGCAGCTCGACCACGCGCGGGTCGGAGAGGAACTCCGCGAGGTAGGTGCGCACCGCCGCCGGCGTGGGCGCCGACGGCGTGCCGAGATTGACGAGGAGGACGCCGTTCAGGATTTCGACAGGGCGCTGGAAAGCAGCTTGGCCGTGATGTCCACGATCGGCACCACGCGGTCGTAGGCCATGCGCGAGGGGCCGATGACACCGACCGTGCCCACCACCTCGCCGGCGACCTTGTACGGCGCCGTCACCACGCTCACGTCCTCCGGCGCGCCGACGTCCGACTCGCCGCCGATGAAGATCTGCACGCCCTCGCCGCGCAGCGACAGGTCAAAGATGCGCAGCAGGCCCGTCTTCTGCTCGAACAGCTCGAAGAGCTGCCGCAGCCGGCGCATGTCGTGCGACAGGTCCTCCACCGCGAGAAGGTTGCGCTCGCCGGAGATCACGTAGGGCTCGGCGCCCTCGGCGAGCGCCCGGTTGCCCGCCTCGAGCGCCGCGTTCATCAGCTGCATCATGTCCTCGCGGATCTCGTGCAACTCCTCGTGCAGGCGCTGCCGAACGGCCTCGAAGCTCTGGCCCGCATAGTTCTGGTTGATGTAGTTGGCCGCCGCCACCAGCTCGGCGGGCGAGTAGTCGCGCTCGGTGAGCAGCACCCGGTTTTGCACGTCACCCTCGGGGGTCACCACGATGAGCAGCACGCGCCGCTCGGACAGGCGCAGAAACTCGATGTGGCGGAAGGCGAGCGTGCGGCGCCGCGGGGTCACCACCACGCCGGCGAAATGCGTGAGCTGCGAGAGCAGCTGCGAGGCCGACTGGATCACGCGCTGCGGATTGTCCGGGTGCAGCTGGTCCTCGAGGGCGCGCTGCTCGCCCGAGCCGAGCGGCTTCATGACCAGCAGGGTGTCGACGAAGAAGCGGTAGCCGGCCGGCGTCGGCACGCGGCCAGCCGAGGTGTGCGGGCTGGAGATGAAGCCCAGCTCCTCGAGGTCCGACATCACGTTGCGGATGGTGGCGGGCGAGAGGTCCAGCCCCGAGTGCCTGGACAGCGTGCGCGAGCCTACCGGCTGGCCTTCGGCGATGTAGCGTTCGACCAGCGTCTTCAGCAGCAGCTGCGCCCTTCTGTCGAGCATGCGGATCATTCTACACATGCGGTTAGAATGCGGCGATGCCTCAAGCCGCGTTCCGCCGGGTCGCGCTGATCGGCAAGCACACGGCGGAGATCGCCGAGTCGCTGCGTCGCCTGCGCGCACTGCTGCGCGCGCGCGGCTGCGAGGTGCGCGTCGAGCGCGACACGGCGGCGCGCATCGGCGACGGCGAGGGCGCGGCGAGCTTCGAAGAGATTGGCCGCTTCGCCGAGCTGGCCATCGTGGTGGGGGGCGACGGCACCATGCTCTACGCCGCGCGCAATCTCGCGCGCCATCGCGTGCCGCTCGCCGGCGTCAACCAGGGGCGCGTCGGCTTCATGACCGACATCGCGCTGACGGACCTGCAGACTTCGGTGGGCGCGATCCTCGATGGCAACTACAGCATCGAGGAGCGCACGCTGCTGGAGGCGGAGATCACGCGCGCCGGGGCGAGCCTGCTGCGCACCGTGGCGCTCAACGAGGCGGTGGTGGGCAAGGGCTCGCAGGGACGCCTGATCGAGGTCGAGGTGCGCATCAATGGCGAGTACGTCTACGCGCTGCGCGCCGACGGCCTCATCGTCGCCACGCCGACCGGATCCACCGCCTACGCGCTCTCGGCCCAGGGCCCCATCCTGCAGCCCGGGGTGGACGCGCTGGCGCTGGTGCCGCTCAACCCGCACGTGCTCTCGGCGCGCCCGGTGAGCGTGAGCGACCGCAGCGTGATCGAGATTGCGCTGGCGCGCGCGGTGGACGCGCGCGCGCATTTCGACGGCTTCGCGCTTGCCGACATGGCGCAGGGCGACCGCCTGGTGCTCAGGCGCTCGGCGGACTCGATCCGCTTCGTGCATCCGCCGGGCTACAGCTACTTCGCCGTGCTGCGCGAGAAGCTCAACTGGAGCGAGTCGGCCGTGCGGTCGCGCGACATGGACTGACCAGCGTGCTGCGGGCGCTCTCGGTCAGCGATTTCGTCATCGCCGAGCGCGTGGAGCTCGAGGCGGCGCAGGGCTTCACGGTGCTATCCGGGGAGACGGGCGCCGGCAAGTCCATCCTGGTGGATGCGCTGGAGCTGCTGGTGGGCGCGCGCGCCGAGGGGAGCCTCGTGCGCGAGGGCGCGGAACGCGCGGAGCTCGCTGCCGAGTTCGACGTCGCGGCAGGCTCGCCGCTCGCCGCCTGGCTCGCCGAGCGCGAGCTCGAGGGCGACCCGGGGGGGCTGATCCTGCGCCGCACGCTCGACCGGGCGGGGCGCTCGCGCTGCTTCATCAACGGGCACGCCGCCACGCTCGCGCAGCTGCGCGAGGCGGGCGAGTTCCTGGTGGACATCCACGGCCAGCACGAGCACCAGTCTCTGCTGCGCGCCGTCGCGCAGCGCGAGCTCCTCGACGCGCATGGCGGCGCGCAGGCGCTGGCACGCGATTGCGCCGCTGCGTTCCGCGAATGGCAGCGCCTGCGCGCGCTCGCGGCGGAGGCGGCGCAGCAGTTCGCGCAGCGCGAAGCCGAGCGCGGCGAGCTCGCGGAGAAGGTGGCGCTGCTCGACAAGCTCGCGCCGAGCGCCGGCGAGTGGCAACGGCTTGGCGCCGAGCACGGGCGCCTGGCGCACGCGTCGAGCCTGCTCGCCGGCGCGCAGTCGTCGCTGGAGACGCTGCAGGAGGCCGAAGGCGCGAGCCTGCCGCAGCTCTCGGCGGTCGCTTCGCGCCTGCGCTCGCTCGCCGCCCACGACGCGCAGCTGGTGCCGATCGTGGAGCTGCTGGAATCCGCCGAGACTCAGGCAGGCGAGGCGCTGCGCCAGCTGCGCCACTACGCCTCGCGGGTGGAGCTCGATCCAGAGGCGCTGCGCGAGACCGAAGCGCGCATCGAGGCGCTGCACGCCGCCGGAAGGCGTTTTCGCGTGCGGCCGGAAGAGCTGGAGGCTTACGCCGCCGAGCAGCGCACCCGGCTGAAGGACCTGCAGCTGGCGGTCGATCCGGAGGCGCTGCAGCGCGAAGTGACCGCCGCCGCCGAGCGCTACGGCGCGACCGCGAAAAAGCTCTCGGCGAAGCGCAAGACTGCCGCGCTGGCTTTCGGCAAGGCGGTGAGCGAGGCCATGCAGCGCCTTGCGATGGCCGGCGGGCGCTTCGCGGTGGCGTTGCGGCCGCTGGAGGCACCGGGGGCCGCGGGGGCGGAAGAAATCGAGTTCGAGGTTTCCTCGCACCCCAGCTTGCCGCTGCGGCCGCTCGCCAAGGTCGCTTCCGGCGGCGAGCTTGCGCGCGTGAGCCTCGCCATCCAGCTGGTGGCGAGCAAGGAGTCGCCGGTGGCGACGCTGGTGTTCGACGAGGTGGATGCCGGCATTGGCGGCGCGGTGGCCGAGACCGTCGGACGATCGCTCAGGCAACTTGGCAAGGACCGCCAGGTGCTGTGCGTGACGCATCTGCCGCAGGTAGCGGCGCAGGGCGACGCGCAGTGGACGGTGGTGCGCACCACGCAGCGTGGCAAGGTCACCTGCCGCGCCATGCGCCTGGATCGCGCCGAGCGCATCGAGGAGCTCGCGCGCATGCTGGGCGGGAAGGAAATCACCGCCACGACACGCAAGCACGCGGCGGAGATGCTGGGCGGCGGCTAGGGCGCTTTTCGGCCGGGGCAGTCCGGCTTGGTGCAATCGGCGTACAGCGCGAGCGAGTGGCCCTTCAGCTCGAAGCCGCGCTTGCGCGCGACTTCGCTCTGGCGCTGCTCGATCTCGGCGTCGTAGAACTCCTCGACCTTGCCGCACTGCAGGCACACCAGGTGGTCGTGGTGCCCGCCCTGGTTGAGCTCGAACACCGCCTTGCCGGTCTCGAAGTGCTGGCGCGAGAGCAGCCCCGCCTGCTCGAACTGCGTGAGCACGCGGTACACAGTCGCCAGGCCGATGTCGATGCCTTCCGCCATCAGGCTCTTGTAGACGTCTTCGGCGGAGAGGTGGCGCACCTTGCTGTGCTCGAAGAGCTCGAGCACCTTGCGCCGGGGCAGCGTCGCCTTGAGGCCGATCTCCTTCAGGCTCTGCGAAGAATTCATCGCTTATCATTATATGCCTATGCTTCGCGCGCTCGCGCTCGCCGCCGCGCTGCTGCTCGGTGCGTGTTCGCTGCTGCCCGAGTTCATGCAGCCGTACCGCATCGACATCCAGCAGGGCAATTTCGTCTCTCAGGAGATGGTGTCGCAATTGAAGCCCGGCATGACGCGCGAGCAGGTGCGCGCGGTCCTCGGCACGCCGCTGCTCACCGACATCTTCCACGCCGAGCGCTGGGACTACGTCTATATCTACGACCGGCCCGGCAAGCCGCGCGAGCAGCGCCATCTTTCGGTGTTCTTCGAAGAGGGTCGGCTGGCGCGGCTCGGCGGCGACGTCGTCGCCATGCCTGGCAACGTGAGGGAGGTGCAATGAAAGTGGCGATCGCGGGGGCGGGCGGGCGCATGGGCCGCACGCTGATCGAGGGCGTGCTCGCCGACCGGGAGCTCGAGCTCGCCGCGGCGCTCGATGCGCCGGGCGTGCCGGCCATCGGCCAGGCGGCCGGGGCGCTGCGCATCAGCGCCGACCTCGGCGCGCTCGCCGGCGCGGAAGTGCTCGTGGACTTCACGCGCCCGGAAGGCACGCTGGCGCACCTGGAGGCCTGTCTCAGGCTCGGCAAGCGCATGGTGATCGGCACCACGGGCTTTGCGGAGGCGCAAACCAGGCGCATTGCCGAGGCCGCAAAGCGCATTCCCATCGTCATGTCGCCCAATTTCGCGATCGGCGTAAACGTCGTCTTTCGCCTGGCGCAGACCGCAGCCAAGGCATTGGGCGACGCCTACGACGTCGAGATCGTCGAAGCGCACCACCGGCACAAGGTGGACGCGCCCTCGGGAACCGCGCTCAAGCTCGGCGAGCTGGTGGCGCAAGCCCTCGGGCGCGACCTCGGCCAGGTGGCGACGCACGGCCGGCACGGCGATACGGGCGAGCGGCCGGCCAAGGCGATCGGCTTTCACGCCATCCGGGGCGGCGATATCGTCGGCGAGCACACCGTGATCTTCGCGGGCAGCGGCGAGCGCGTGGAGGTGGCGGTGCGCTCGCAGAGCCGCAGCACCTACGCCGCGGGGGCCTTGCGCGCGGCGAAGTGGCTCGCGGGGCGCGGCCCGGGCCTCTACGACATGTTCGACGTGCTTGGCCTGAGGTAGCCGGCGGGTTATAATTCGCCGCTCAAACGAGCGGGAGGGGCGCAAGCCTCTTCCGCTTTTTCACATCTAAACCGGGAGTTTGACGTTGCCTGCGCTCGAATCCGCCGTACTCGTCCTTGCCGACGGGACGGTGTTTCGGGGGCGCAGCGTGGGCGCCCCGGGCATCTCCGCCGGCGAGGTGGTGTTCAACACCGCGATGACCGGCTACCAGGAGATCCTCACCGACCCCTCCTACTGCGGGCAGATCGTCACGCTGACCTACCCCCACATCGGCAACACGGGGGTGAACGCCGAGGACGAGGAATCCGGCCGCGTCTACGCGGCCGGTTTGGTGGTGCGCGACGTGCCGGCGCTGCTGTCGAGCTGGCGCGCGCAGCAGAGCCTGTCCCAGTACCTCGCCGAGAAGAACGTCGTGGCGATCGCCGACATCGACACACGCAAGCTCACGCGCATGCTGCGCGAGAAGGGCGCGCAGAACGGGGCGCTGATGGCGGGCAGCGTGGACCTCGCCAAGGCGCTTGCGGCGGCCCGCGCCTTCCCGGGGCTTGCCGGCATGGACCTCGCAAAAGTGGTGACCACGCCCAAGCCCTACGAGTGGCGCGACGGCAAGTGGGAGCTCGGCAAGGGCTACCGGCACATCGGCGATGCGCCCTATCACGTGGTCGCCTACGACTACGGCATCAAGCGCAACATCCTGCGGCTGCTCGCCGAGCGCGGGGCGCGCGTCACGGTGGTGCCCGCGCAGACCCCGGCACGCGAGGTGCTGCGCCTGCAACCCGACGGCGTGTTCCTGTCCAACGGCCCGGGCGATCCCGAGCCCTGCGACTACGCCATCGAGTCGATCGGCGAGATCCTCGATGCCACCAAGGTGCCGGTATTCGGCATCTGCCTCGGGCACCAGCTGATGGGACTCGCTTCGGGCGCCAAGACGATGAAGATGAAATTCGGCCACCATGGGGCCAACCATCCGGTCAAGGACCTGGAGACCGGGCAGGTCGTGATTACCAGCCAGAACCACGGCTTTGCCGTGGACGCGGCGAGCCTGCCGCCCACGCTCAGGCCTACGCACGTGTCGCTGTTCGACGGCTCGCTGCAGGGCCTGGCGCGCACCGACCGGCCCGCCTTCTGCTTCCAGGGCCACCCCGAGGCGAGCCCGGGGCCTCACGACATCGGTTACCTGTTCGACCGGTTCGCCAGGATGATGATCGAGGCCCGCAGGTAGCGCCGCCATGCCCAAGCGCACCGACCTCAATTCGATCCTGATCATCGGCGCGGGCCCGATCGTCATCGGCCAAGCCTGCGAATTCGACTACTCGGGCGCGCAGGCCTGCAAGGCGCTGCGCGACGAGGGCTACCGCGTCATCCTGGTGAACTCCAATCCCGCCACCATCATGACCGACCCGGAGATGGCGGACGCCACCTACATCGAGCCGATCACCTGGCAGACGGTGGCGCGCGTGATCGAGAAGGAGCGCCCCGACGCGCTGCTGCCGACGATGGGCGGGCAGACCGCGCTCAATTGCGCGCTGGATCTGGCGCGCGAAGGGGTGCTGGAGAAGTTCGGTGTGGAGATGATCGGCGCTTCGCGCGAGGCGATCGACAAGGCCGAGGACCGCGAGAAGTTCAAGAAGGCGATGACCAGGATCGGCCTCGCCTCGGCGCGCTCCTCGCTTGCGCACTCGATGGAGGAAGCGCTGCAAGTGCAGGCGAGCCTCGGCTTCCCGGTGGTGATCCGGCCCTCCTTCACGCTCGGCGGCTCCGGCGGCGGCATCGCCTACAACCGCGAGGAGTTCGTCGCCATCTGCGAGCGCGGCCTGGAGGCCTCGCCCACCAACGAGCTGCTGATCGAGGAGTCGGTGATCGGCTGGAAAGAGTTCGAGATGGAGGTGGTGCGCGACCGCAAGGACAATTGCATCATCATCTGCTCGATCGAGAACGTGGACGCGATGGGCGTGCACACAGGCGACTCGATCACGGTGGCGCCGGCGCAGACGCTCACCGACAAGGAATACCAGATCATGCGCGACGCCTCGATCGCGGTGCTGCGCGAGATCGGCGTGGACACCGGCGGCTCGAACGTGCAGTTCGCCATCAACCCGGACGACGGGCGCATGCTCATCATCGAGATGAACCCGCGCGTCAGCCGCTCCTCGGCGCTCGCCTCCAAGGCCACGGGCTTTCCCATCGCCAAGGTGGCGGCCAAGCTCGCGGTGGCCTACACGCTGGACGAGCTGAAGAACGAGATCACGGGCGGCGCCACGCCGGCCGCCTTCGAGCCTACCATCGACTACGTGGTGACCAAGGTGCCGCGCTTCGCCTTCGAGAAGTTCCCGCAGGCGAACGACCGCCTCACCACGCAGATGAAATCGGTGGGCGAGGTGATGGCGATCGGCCGCACCTTCCAGGAGTCGTTCCAGAAGGCCTTGCGCGGGCTGGAGATCGGCGTCGACGGCCTCAACCAGCGCACCACCGACCGCGAGACGATCGAAAAGGAGCTCGGCGAGCCGGGCCCGGAGCGCATCTGGTACGTCGGCGACGCCTTCGAGAACGGCTTCTCGCTGGAGGAGGTGCACCGCCTCACGCACATCGATCCCTGGTTCCTCGCGCAGATCAAGGAGATCGTGGACCTCGAGATGCGCCTGGACGACCAGAAGCTCGCCGACGTCGACGCAGACACGCTGCGGCTGCTCAAGAGAAAGGGCTTCTCCGACCGGCGCCTGGCGTACCTGTTCAACACCGGCGAGCGCGCGGTGCGCGAGAAGCGCCACAAGCTCGGCATCCGGCCGGTGTTCAAGCGCGTGGATACCTGCGCTGCCGAGTTCGCTACCAGCACGGCCTATCTCTATTCGACCTACGAGGAGGAGTGCGAGGCCGAGCCCAGCGAGCGCCGCAAGGTGATGGTGCTCGGCGGCGGCCCGAACCGCATCGGCCAGGGCATCGAGTTCGACTACTGCTGCGTGCACGCGGCGCTCGCACTGCGCGAGGACGGCTTCGAGACCATCATGGTCAACTGCAACCCGGAGACCGTCTCCACCGACTACGACACCTCGGACCGCCTGTACTTCGAGCCGCTGACGCTGGAGGACGTGCTCGAGATCGTCGACAAGGAAAAGCCCTGGGGCGTGATCGTGCAGTACGGCGGGCAGACGCCGCTCAAGCTCGCGCGCGACCTCGCGGCGGCCGGCGTGCCGATCATCGGCACCAGCGCCGACTCGATCGACGTCGCCGAGGACCGCGAGCGCTTCCAGCAGCTGCTCAACAAGCTCAAGCTCCGGCAGCCGCCCAACCGCACCGCGCGCTCGGCGCCGGAGGCGGTGAAGCACGCCGAGGCGATCGGCTACCCGGTGGTGGTGCGGCCGAGCTACGTGCTCGGCGGGCGCGCCATGGAGATCGTCCACCACCAGTCCGACCTCGAGCGCTACATGAATACCGCGGTCAAGGTGTCCAACGACGCGCCGGTGCTGCTCGACCGCTACCTGTCGGATGCCATCGAGGTCGACGTGGACTGCATCGCGGACGGCAAGGACGTGCTGATCGGCGGCGTGATGGAGCACGTCGAGCAGGCGGGCGTGCACTCGGGCGACTCGGCCTGCTGCCTGCCGCCGCATTCGCTGTCGGCGGAGCTGGTGCAGGAGCTGCGCCGACAGACCGAGGTGATGGCGCGCGCGTTGCAGGTGAACGGCCTGATGAACGTGCAGTTCGCCATCCAGAAGAACGAGCAGGGCAGCCAGGTCTACGTCCTGGAGGTCAATCCGCGCGCCTCGCGCACCGTGCCCTACGTGTCCAAGGCGACCGGCCGGCCGCTCGCCAAGATCGCGGCGCGCTGCATGGCAGGGATCTCGCTCGCAGCGCAGGGCGTGCACGGCGATATCACGCCGCCTTACTTCTCGGTCAAGGAAGCAGTGTTCCCGTTCACCAAGTTCCCGGGCGTGGACACGATCCTCGGCCCCGAGATGAAGTCCACCGGCGAGGTGATGGGCGTGGGCGAGTCCTTCGGCGAGGCCTTCGTCAAGTCGCAGCTCGCCGCGGGCGTGAAGCTGCCCAAGGGCGGGCGCGCCTTCATCAGCGTGCGCGACGGCGACAAGCGCGCGGCGGTGGAGGTGGCTAAGGACCTCTCCGCGCTGGGCTTCACCATCCTCGCCACGCGCGGCACCGCGGCGGTGCTCGCCGAGCACGGCGTCGCGGTCACGCCCGTCAACAAGGTGACCGAGGGCCGCCCGCACATCGTGGACATGATCAAGAACGGCGAAGTGAGCTTCATCGCCAACACGGTCGAGGACACGCGCACCGCGATCACGGACTCGCGCGCCATCCGCGTCACGGCGCTCGCCGCGCGCGTCACCTACTACACCACCATCGCCGGGGCCAAGGCGGCTTGCGCCGGCATGCAGCACATGGCGAACCTGGAGCCGTACCGGCTGCAGGACCTGCATGCGAAACTCGGGCTCACTCCTTCTTCTTCCCGCGCGGGAGCGTCAACCTAATGGCCAAGACCCCCATGACCCTGCGTGGCGCCGAGCTGCTGCGCGCCGAGCTGCACCGCCTGAAGACCGTAGAGCGGCCGGCGAACTCCCAGGCGATCGCCGAGGCTCGGGCGCACGGCGACTTGTCGGAGAACGCCGAGTACGACGCCGCGCGCAATCAGCAGGGATTCATCGAGGGCCGCATCTCGGAAATCGAGGCGAAGCTGGGCAACGCGCAGGTCATCGATCCGAAGCTGCTTGACGCCGACGGGCGCTGCGTGTTCGGCGCGACCGTGGACCTCGAGGAGAAGGGCGCCAAGCCCATCACCTACCAGATCGTCGGCGAGGACGAGGCCGACATCAAGGCCGGCCGCATCTCGATCTCCTCGCCGATCGCGCGTGCGCTTATCGGGAAGGAGGCCGGCGACGAGGTCGAGGTGCAGACGCCGGGCGGCCTGAAGAAGTACGAGATCCTCGACGTGAGGTACGAGTAGCCAGTTCCACGCCAGGGCGCGCGCCGCGCGCCGGCGCGGCCCGCCTGGAGTCCTGTGGCGGTTCCTGCACCGGCTTTTCCCGATACAGCACCAGCATCTTGCCGATGTGCTGCACGGCGTGTGCGCCCGTGCGCTCGCAGATGCTCGCCAGCGCGACTTCGCGCTCGTCCCGATTCAATGGCGCCGCGCGCACCTTGATCAGCTCGTGGTGTGCAAGCGCGCGCTCGATCTCGGCCACCACGGCATCGGTCAAGCCTTTCCCGCCAAGCTGAAGAATCGGGTGCAGGGCATGTGCGCGCGCCTTGAGCATCTTGCGTTGCGCAGGTGTCAGTGC
>DASWBP010000020.1:0-6600 GCA_036390555.1 Burkholderiales bacterium
CATCGGCGACACGGTGATCGTGCGACGCGCGGGGGACGTGATTCCGGAGGTCGTGTCGGTGCGCACGGCGAAACGCCCGCGCGACGCGCGCGAGTTCCACATGCCCAGGCGCTGCCCGGTGTGCGGCTCGCCGGTGGTGCGCCTCGCGGGCGAGGCGGTGACCCGCTGCACGGGGGGGCTCTACTGCCGCGCCCAGCGCACGCAGGCGCTGCTGCATTTCAAGGGGCGGCGCGCGATGGACATCGAAGGCCTGGGCGACAAGCTCGCCGAGCAGCTCGTCGATTCGGGCATGGTGGAGAACCCCGCCGACCTCTACGAACTGGAGGCGGCGCAGCTCGCGGCCCTGGAGCGCATGGGCGAGAAGTCGGCGCGCAACGTGATCGACAGCATCGAGCGCTCGCGCGACACCACGCTTGCGCGCTTCGTCTTCGCGCTGGGCATTCCTGGCGTGGGCGAGGAAGTCGCCAAGATCCTGGCGCGTCAATTCGGCACGCTCGAGGCGCTGCTGGAGGCCGACTGGGAGGCGCTTGCGGTCGAGAAGGAGGCGGTGCGCAAGGAAAATGCCAAGCGCAAGCGCCGTGGCGAGGCGCCGGCGAGCGTGCCTCTCGAAGGCATCGGCCCCGAGATCATGGACAGCCTGCGCCAGTTCCTCGCCGAGAAGCACAACCGCAAGGTGATCGAGCGACTCGTGCATCCGCGCACGGGCGTGCGCATCCGCGCCGAGGCGCGCGCGCCCGCGGCCGACGGCTTGGCACTGACCTTCGTGCTGACGGGCACGCTCGCGGGCTTGACGCGCGACGAGGCGAAATCGCTGATAGAGTCCAAGGGGCACAAGGTGGCGGGCTCCGTGTCGAAGAACACCGATTACGTGGTTGCGGGCGCAGAGGCGGGCAGCAAGCTCGAGCGCGCGAAGGACCTCGGCGTCACGGTGCTGGACGAGGACGGGCTGAAGAGGCTCCTGGAGAAGCATTGAACGCATGGCGCAGCGACTGACCAAGGCGGTATTCCCGGTGGCCGGCCTCGGCAGCCGCTTCCTGCCTGCCACCAAGGCGAGCCCGAAGGAGATGCTGCCGGTGGTCGACAAGCCGCTCATCCAGTACGCGGTGGAAGAGGCGGCGGCCGCGGGCATCACCGACATGATCTTCATCACCGGCCGCAACAAGCGCGCCATCGAAGATCACTTCGACACCGCCTACGAGCTCGAAAGCACGCTGGACAAGCAGGGCAAGCACGTGCTGCTCGACGCGGTGCGCAGTGTGCTGCCCGCGGGCTGCCGCTGCATCTATATCCGTCAGGCGGAGCCGCTCGGACTGGGCCACGCGGTGTTGTGCGCTCAGCCGGTGGTGGGCGAAGAGCCGTTCGCCGTGCTGCTCGCCGACGACCTGATCGACGCGCAACCGCCGGCGCTCGCGCAGATGGCCCGCCAGTACGAAGCCGAGCGCTG
The DNA here is from genome assembly GCA_036390555.1 of Burkholderiales bacterium. Lineage (GTDB taxonomy): Bacteria > Pseudomonadota > Gammaproteobacteria > Burkholderiales > SG8-39 > JAABQT01. The sequence continues at coordinate 1,445 of DASWBP010000020.1, forward strand.
TTCGATTCTCGGTGTGGAGGACATTCCGCGATCGCAGACTGGCAGCTACGGCATCGTCAGTCCCGAGCGCGCTGCCGCCGAGTTGTGCGCAATCAAGGCCATCGTCGAGAAACCGGCTCCTGAGGAGGCGCCCTCCACGCTCGCCGTTGTCGGCCGCTATGTGCTGACCCCAACGATCTTCGAAAAGCTGGCTGCGGTGAGGCCGGGCAGGGGCGGCGAGATCCAGCTGACGGACGCGATCTCCGCGCTGCTCACGGTCGAAAAGGTCATGGCGTTTCGCTTCGCCGGGAGGCGCTTCGACTGCGGCTCGAAGCTCGGTTACCTGCAGGCGACGGTGGAGCTCGGCGCGAAGCACGCGGAGGTCGGGCCCGGGTTCGCCAGGTATCTCAGGGAGCGCGGCGATGCCTGAGGCGAAGGCGGCCTGGGACTTCCTCGAGAACTCCGACCTCGTGGCGAGCGCCGCGCAGGTGCAGGCGGCGATCGAGCGGCTCGCGGCCGAGATCACGCGCTCCCTGGGCGACGACTATCCGCTGGTCCTGGTGGTGATGGGGGGCGCGGTGGTGTTCGCCGGGCAGCTTCTTCCCAGGCTGCGCTTTCCCATGGATTTCGATTATGTCCACGCGACGCGCTACGGCGCCGCGGTGCAGGGCGGCGGCATCGACTGGAAGGTGACGCCTCCTGACCACGTGCGCGGGCGCATGGTGCTGGTGCTGGACGACATCCTCGATGGCGGCCAGACCCTGCGCGCCATCAGCGACCGGCTGCTGGCCCTCGGGGCCAAGGCCGTGCGCTGCGCCGTGCTGGTGGAGAAGAATCTCGCGCAAGAGAAGCCGATCGCAGCGGATTTCGTCGGCTTGCGCATCCCCGACCGCTTCGTGTTCGGCTGCGGCATGGATGCCAAGGGCTACTGGCGCAACCTGCCCGAGATCCGCGCCATAAAGGGTCATTGATGCTGGCAATCGTTGGCGGCAGCGGGCTCACGCAACTCTCCAGCATGGCGGACACGCACCGCAAGGCGGTGCGCACCCCCTACGGCGAGCCTTCAGGACCGCTCACCTTCGGCCGCATCCGCGGGCGCGAGGCGCTGTTCCTCGCCCGCCATGGCTACGGGCACACCATTGCACCGCACGAGGTGAACTACCGCGCCAACTTGTGGGCACTGAAAGAGGAGGGTGTCGAGGGCGTGGTGTCGGTGGCCTCGGTGGGCGGCATCCGTCAGGACCTCGCGCCGGGGACCCTTCTGGTGCCCGACCAGCTCATCGACTACACCTGGGGGCGCCGCTCCACTTACTACGAGGGCGCGGCAAGCCCCGTCACGCACATCGACTTCACCGAGCCCTATTCCGGCGCGCTGCGCGCGCGCATTCTCGCAGCGGCGCGCGCCTGCGGCGAGAAGGTCCTCGAGCGCGGCACGTACGCGGCGACGCAGGGGCCACGGCTGGAGACCGCCGCCGAGATCACGCGCCTGGAGCGCGACGGCGCCGATATCGTCGGCATGACCGGGATGCCCGAGGCGGCGCTGGCGCGCGAGCTCGGCCTGGAGTACGCCGCGATCGCAGTGTGCGCCAATTTCGCCGCGGGCCGCGGCGAGAGCGTGCACGCGGTGCCGATGGAACGCATCGAGGCAGTGCTTGCCGAGTCGATGGGGCGCGTGCGGCGCATCATCGAGCAGCTGGTGGCGGCATGATTCGCGAAGTGCTGCGCATGGGGGACCCGCGCCTGCTGGAGAAGTCCGCGCCGGTCGAGCGCTTCGGCACGCCCGAGCTCGCCGGGCTGCTCGCGGACATGCGCGACACCATGGCCTACCTGAACGGCGCGGGACTCGCCGCGCCGCAGATCGGCGTGGGCCTGCGCGTGGTGATCTTCGGCGTGAAGTCCAATCCGCGCTACCCGCAGGTTGGCGAGGTTCCCGACACGGTGCTCATCAATCCCGAGCTCGCGCCGCTGGGCGCCGAGCTCGAGGAGGACTGGGAGGGGTGCCTCTCGGTGCCGGGCATGCGCGGCGCCGTGCCGCGCTACCGCCATCTGCGCTACGCGGGCTTTGACGAGCAGGGACGCCGCTTCGAGCGAACGGTCGACGGCTTTCACGCGCGCGTCGTGCAGCACGAGTGCGATCACCTCGACGGCGTGCTCTATCCGATGCGCATCCGCGACTTCCGCAAGTTCGGCTTCATCGACGAGCTGTTCCCCGGCCAGGATCTGCCGCCGGAAGATTAGGAGCAGGGGGCGCTGCGGGCCGCGTCAACGGACCTGAAGCTCTTTCAGCAGCTCCTGCTCCAGCTGCAGCACTTCCTTCGGATTGCCGAGCGCCTCGCCGGAGACGAGGAACACGTCTTCGGCGCGGTCGCCAAGCGTATTGATCTTCGCGGTGTGCAGGTTCACCCGGTGCAGGGCGAGCGTGCGCGCCAGCCCGTAGAGCAGGCCTGGACGGTCCGCGGCGACGATGGACAGCACCTGATAGGTGCCGCGCTCGTCCGGGCGCAGGTCCACCACCGGTTCGATGGGAAAGTGCCGCACGCGACGCGACAGGCGCCCGCCGCGCGCCGGCGGCAGCGGCGCGCCGGACTGCAGCTCCTCCTGCAGCTGCGTTTCCACCAGCGCCAGCAGGTCGCGGTAGTGCGCGCCGGGGCCCTGGCCCATGACGAGAAAGGTGTCGAGCGCATACCCGTGCCGCGTGGTGTGGATCTTGGCCTCAACGATGTTGAACCCCGCGCGCTCGAAGTAGCCGCAGATCCGCGCGAACAGCGCCTCGCGGTCCGGCGTGTAGATCATCACCTGCAGGCCCTCGCCGATCGGCGCAAGGCGCGCCTTGACCACCGGCGTGGGCGTGTCCACGCGGTAGTGCAGGTTGCGCGTCTGCCAGGCGACCTCCTGCGCGTCGTGGCGCAGGAAGTAAGTGGTGTCGAGCTGCGCCCAGAGCTTGTCCTGCACGTGCTCGGAGAGCGCGTAGAGCCGCAGCAGCCGCACCGCTTCCGCCTGCTTCTCGGCCAGCGCGGCGTCCAGTCCCTGGCTTTGGCCGGTGAGCACGCGCCGCGTGGCGCGAAACAGGTCTTCCAGCAGCTTTGCCTTCCACGCGTTCCACACCTTGGGGCTGGTGCCGCGGATGTCCGCGACCGTCAGGAGGTACAGCGCGATCAGGCGCCGCTCGCTGCCGACCTTGCGCGCGAAGGCCTCCACCACCTCGGGGTCGTGCACATCCTCCTTCTGCGCCGTGCCCGACATGGAGAGGTGGTGCTCGACGAGGAAGGCTACGAGGTCCGCGTCCTCGGCGGCCAGGCCATGGCGCCGCGCAAAGGCGCGCACGTCCTGCGCGCCGAGTTCCGAATGGTCGCCGCCGCGCCCCTTGGCGATGTCGTGGTAGAGCGCCGCCAGGTACAGGAGCCAGCGCCGCTCGACGCCGCTGATCAGCTCGCTGCACAGCGGGAACTCGTGCGCGAACTCGGTCATGGTGAAGCGGCGCAGGTTGCGCAGCACCATCAGGATGTGCTGGTCGACGGTGTAGACGTGGAACAGGTCGTGCTGCATCTGGCCGACGATGCGGCCGAATTCGGGCAGGTAGCGCCCGAGCACGTCATACTGGTTCATGCGCCGGAACTCGTGCACGATGCCGCGCGGCTGCTGCAGCATCTGCAGGAAGAGCAGCCTCGCCACGGGATCCCGGCGCAGGCGCGCGTTGACCTGCACGCGCGCGCGCCACAGCGCGCGCAGCGTGGACGCTGTCATGCCGCGCAGGTCCTGATGCTGCTGCAGCAGCAGGAAGCTTTCCAGGATCGCGCGCGGCTCGCGCTCGAACAGATCCTCGCGGCAGGCGTCCAGCCGCCCGCCGCGCGCCTGGAAGCGCTCGTTGAGCGCCACGGGTTCCGCGTCCTTCTCGGGCAGCAGCCGCCCCTCAAGGTTCTGCAGCAGGATGGTGTTGAGCTGCGTCACGCCCTTCGCGGTCTGGTAATAGCGTTGCATCAGCTGCTCGCTTGCACGCCGCGTTGGCGAGCCGCGCAGGCCGTGGGCCTCGGCCAGCGCGCCCTGGTAGTCGAACACCAGGCGGTCCTCGCGCCGGCCGGCTAGGTAGTGCAGGCGGATGCGCAGGTCGTGCAGTAGCGTCTCGTGGCGCGCCAGTTGTACCGCTTCGGCGCGCAGCAGCAGCCCGCGGCGCTGCAGCTGCCGCCAGCGCCAGCCCAACCCGCAGGCCCGGGCGATCCACTGAATGGTTTGCAAGTCGCGCAAGCCCCCGGGCGCCTCCTTCAGATTGGGCTCGAGGGCGTAGGCGGCGTCCAGGTGCTTGGCGTGACGCTGCTCCTGCTCGAGCACCTTCGCTTTCAGGAACGCGATGGGGTCGAGCGTGCGCCCGAAGGTCGTGACGAGCTTGTGGAACAGGGCGCGGCTGCCGGTCAGGTAGCGAGCTTCGAGCAGCGTGGTCTGGATGGTGACGTCCTCCGCCGCTGTCTCGATGCAACCTCGCACCGTGCGCACGCTATGGCCGACATCCAGGCCAATGTCCCAGAGCATGCCGACCAGGCGCTCGAGCCGCTCGCGCTCGGCGGGCGAGGGCTCGCGCGCGAGCAGGATCAGGATATCGATGTCGGAGCTGGGAAACAGCTCACCGCGGCCATAGCCGCCGGTCGCGACAAGCGCCGCCTGACGTGCCGGCTGCACTGCCTGCCACAGCCCGCGCAGCGTGCGGTCGATGAGCCGCGCGTGATCGCGCAGCAGCCGCGCGGGCGACGGCTTGCGCTGGTAGGCCTCGCGCAGGGCGCGGCGACCGGCCGAAAGCGAGGCGCGCCACTCCTCGGTCGGCACCGGGACGGCGCTCATTTGTCCTAGTGCGCCGGCGGCGGCGGCGCGCCCGCCGACGCGGTGAGCACTTCGTAGCCTGACGGCGTGACGAGGACCGTGTGCTCCCACTGTGCCGAAAGGCTGTGGTCCTTGGTGACGATGGTCCAGCCGTCCGCGAGTTCCCGGATGCCCGCCTTGCCGGCGTTGATCATCGGCTCGACCGTAAAGGTCATGCCGGCCTCCAACCGGATGCCGGTGCCGGGTTTGCCGTAGTGGAGCACCTGTGGGTCCTCGTGGAACTTGCGGCCGATGCCGGGGCCGCAGAACTCGCGTACCACCGAAAAGCCATGCTTCTCGGCGTGCTGCTGGATCGCCGCCCCGAGATC
>DASWBP010000021.1:0-3142 GCA_036390555.1 Burkholderiales bacterium
CGGCAGGCAAGGACGACGGCCGCATCCGGCGCTTTCTCGACAACGTGTGGAAGAAAGAAAAGCTGTCGCATGCGGAAGGCCACTGCATCATGAACCTGTGCATGGCGGCGACCTACGATCCCGATCCGCGCGCGCCGCTCGGCTTTCGCATCCCGTTCAACGCCGAGTCGGGCGAGGCGATCGAAGAGCGCTGGCGCAACTGGCGGCGGCACGACCCGATCAATCTCGTTTCCAGATACCGGGACAACCTGAAGTCACTGCGCGGCATCTACATTGACTGCGGCTGGCGCGACCAGTACCACATCCACTACGGCTCGCGCCTGCTCTCGCAACGCCTCGGCGAGGCCGGCATCCGGCACCGCTACGAGGAGTTCGACGACGACCACTCCGACATCGACTACCGGATGAACGTCAGCCTGCCGTTTCTTGCGAGGGCGCTGCGGTGAACAGCGGACGGGCGAGGCAGTGAAGCGCGCGGCAGCCTAGTCCGGCGAGCCGGCGAAGCGCAGGAACTCGCGCCGCGTCTTCGGCCCGTAGGTGCGGAAATGCGGCTCCGGCCGCTCCGCATACGCGGCCTTCTGCCGCGCCACCTGGTCGCGCGCGACGTATTTCTTCACCTCCGCCGCGCTCACGCCGTACACCCGCGCCGCGTTCAGCCCGAAGATCTTCGCGCGCAGCGCCGGCGTGATCTGCGGGTAGCCGTGCTGCGCGCGCAGCTCTGGCGCGATCTGGAACGCGCGGAAGGCCTGGATCTGGTCCTGCGGCGAGCCGTACCAGATGGAGTCGGTGCCCCAGAGCACGTTGTCCTCGCCGCAGGCCTTCAGCAGCTTGCCCATCGCGTGCGCCGCCTGCTGCGGGTCGCGCATGAGGAAGCGCCAGGTGCTTCCCAGCTCCGCATAGACGTTCGCGCCGGGCTTCACGCCGCTCTCCGCGAGCGAGCGGATCAGGGTGTCGATGCCGTCGCGCCTGGCAGCGGGGTCGTAGGCCTGCTCGGGCACGGAGGTGACGAAGCCCGAGTGGTAGATGAGGAACTTCACGTCGGGGAAGCGCCGGGCGATCGGGCCGATGTCGCTGCACTGGCTGTGCTCGTAGGAGCGCGATCCGAAGGGCAGTCCCTTGTGGATGCAGATCACCTTCACGCCCAACGCGCGCGCCTTCTCCACGAAGCGGATGCCGACGTCGTCGGTGAGGAAGTAGCCGCGGCCGCCGGGGCCGTACTGGGTATAGGTCTTCCAGGCCGAGACGCCCCAGCGGCCCGCCAGCTCGTCCATGCCTTCCACGTCACCCGGCTGGTTGGGATTGACGCGGCCGTGCAGGAGCAGGCGATGGGTGCCTTCCAGCTTCTCTACGATCTTGCGCACGGCGTCCGCCGCCTGGATGGTCACCGGCTCGGCGTCGCGCTGCGAGGGCACGAAGGACAGCACCATCATGTCCGTGTCGGAGTCGAGGAACACGTCCTTGAGGAAGACGTCCGGGCCCTTGGAGTTGCCTTTGGGCGTGTCGATGAAGTGACCCTGCACGTCGAAGATGAATTCGCCCCGGTCCGCCACCGAGCGCGCGGCCTGGGGCTCGAGCGCCGCTTCCGGCGGCAGGTCGAAGAACCCGCCCGTGCGCCCCGCGGCGGCGTTCGCCGCGTTGAAGGCGAGGAGGGTGGAGGCGGCCCCGCAGGCGGACACGAGGAAGCGCCTCTTCGAGAGATTCAGCCGCTTGGCGTTGCGCTCGGCCGCCGCGTGCGCGAGGCGGTTGGCCTCGCGGTTGGCGGGTGAAAGCGGCACCGGCGCGAACTCGCCGTTGGAGGTCGAGTCGAGCTTGATGGGAAGACGCCGGCCCTCGGGGTCGACGGCGGATCGCATGTGCTCAGTCCACCTTCGCGCCCGAGGCCTTCACGATCGGCCCCCAGCGCTTGATTTCGTCCTGGATCATCGCGCCCATCTGCTCCGGCGTGCCGCCGACGATCTCGTAGCCGAGGTCGGTCATGCGCTTGATGAAGTCCGGCGCCTTGGCGGCCTTCTGGCCCTCGGCGTTCATGCGGTCGATGATCGCCTTCGGCGTGCCGGCGGGCATCACGAGGCCGAACCACGCGTCGGCCACGTAGCCGGGCACGCCCGCCTCGATCATCGTCGGCAGTTCTGGCAGCGCGGTGGCGCGCTTGGCGCCGGTGGTGGCGAGCGCGCGCAGCTTGCCGGCGCGGATGTGCGAGATCGCCGAGGGGATGTTGTCGAACATCAGGTTCACCTGCCCGCCCATCAGGTCGCTGATCGCGGGCCCGCTGCCCTTGTAGGGCACGTGCGTGATGTCCAGGCCGAGCATCTGCTTGAACATCTCGCAGGACATGTGGATCGTGGAGCCGCTGCCGCTCGAGGCGCAGGTCATCTTGCCCGGCTGCGACTTGGCGAGCGCGACCAGTTCCTTCACCGAGCTGGCCTTGACGCCCGGGTTCACCACCAGCACGTTGGCGAACGAGGCGAAGACGATGACCGGGACGAGGTCCTTGTTCGGGTCGTAGTTGAGCTTGGTATACAGGAACGGCGTGATGCCGTGCAGGCTGCTCGCGGACATCACCATGGTGTAGCCGTCGGGCGCCGACTTCGCGACCGCCTCGGAGCCCACGTTGCCGCCGGCGCCCGCGCGGTTGTCCACGATGACCGACTGGCCGAGCGTCTTGGTGAGCTCGATGGCCGCAGCGCGCGCGATGATGTCGGTCGCGCCGCCCGGGGCGTAGGGGACGACGAGGCGCACCGGCTTGGTCGGATATGCCTGCGCCAGCGCAGATTGCGGCGCAACCGCGGCGAGGGCCAGCATGGCGGCCAGCGTGATGGGGGCGAACGGTTTCATGGCGTCGGGTCTCCTGGTTTTCCGGGTTGAGCTTGCTGGCAGTGGCGGCATGCTATCCGAAGCGGGGCGGCGCCGCCGCGCGAGCCCGCATAATGCGCCGCATGCCGATCGGGAGGAACGATGCCGCTGTCTGAAGAAGTCGCCGAGCGCAAGCTCGCGCGCCAGAAAGCCTGGGCGACCGGGCTGGTGGTGCTCTGTGCCATCGTTTTCGTCGCTACCAAGGCGCTCGAAGGCCGGTACGGGGGTCTGGCCTATGTGGCCGCCTTCGCCGAGGCCGCGATCATCGGCGCGCTCGCCGACTGGTACG
>DASWBP010000022.1:0-9176 GCA_036390555.1 Burkholderiales bacterium
CGGCACGTCGTCGATGCCCTTGGGCTTGATGATCGGCTCGCCGATGCCGAGGTTGGGCGAGACCCAGTCGCGGTTCGACTGGATGGTGTTGTACAGGCGCACCAGCGCCTCGGTGTGCGGCACGCCCACCTTGAACTGCACGGTGAGCACCGCCATGCCGGGGCGCGACACCGAGTACACGTGCTCGATGCCGGTCATCTGCGCGAGCACCTGCTCGGCGGGCGTGGCGACCAGCGTCTCCACGTCGCGCGCCGACGCCCCCGGGAACGGCACCAGCACGTTCGCCATGGTGACGTTGATCTGCGGCTCCTCCTCGCGCGGCGTGACCGCCACGGCGAAGAGGCCCATCAGGAACGCGACCAGAGCGAGCAGCGGCGTGAGCTGCGACGCCTGGAAGAAGCGCGCGATGCGGCCGGAGATGCCCATGGGAATTTGGGGTCAGACCCCAATTTCCCCCACGATGCCCGCCTTGACCGGCTCCAGCGCGACGCGCTCGCCGGGCTTGAGGCCCGCGAGCACTTCGACCGACGCCTCGTCGCCCGCAGTGCCCAGGCGCACCTGGCGCAGGTGCACCCGGCCCTCGCCATCGACGACGTACACGGCCGTCACTTCGCTCCGGCGCAGCACGGCGGCGCGCGGCACCAGCAGGCGCGGCGCCCTGCCGACGACGAAGTGCGCGCGCGCGTAGACGCCCGGCACCACGCCGCGCACTTCCGCGGGAAGCTCGAGGCGGATGCGCGAGGTGTGCGTGCGCGGATCGGCCTGCGGCACGATGGTCATCGCCTTCACGTCCACCCAGCGCCCGAGCGAGGGGATTTCGATCCTCGCCTTGCCGCCCGCCTGGATCGCCGCCACCTGGGCCTGCGGCACGGTGGCCACCACGCGCAGCGTGGAGGGATCGAAGCCGGTCATGAGCGGCCGGCCGGGGGTTGCCATCTCGCCCAGCTCCACGTGGCGCGCGGAGACGACGCCGCTGTAGGGCGCGACCACGGTGGCGAAGCTCCTCTCGGTGGCCGCGGCGCCCGCGCCGGCGACCAGCGCCGAAACGCGCGCCTGCGCCGCCTTGTAGGCAGCCTCGGCCTGGTCGAGCGCCGCCTGGCTGATGAACTTCTGCGCCAGCAGTTGCCTGGAGCGCTCGTACTGGGCGCGCGCATTCGCCAGCGCCGCCTGCGCTTCCAGCACCTGCGCCTCGCTCGCTTCCAGCGCGCGCGCCGCCGAGCGCTCGTCGATCCTGACGATGACGTCGCCCTTCTTGACGTAGTCGCCGATGTCGAAGCGCAGCTCGACGATGCGCCCGGCGATTTGCGCCGAGACCGTGGACTGGCGCACCGCCTCCATCACCGCCTCGGCGGAGGTGGTGAGCTCGATGTCGCGCAGCTCGACCGCGGCAGTCTTTACCGCCGCCGCCTTGGGCGCGGGCTTGGGCGCGCTCTTGTCGCCGCAGGCCGCGAGGGCCGCGGCGGCGAGCAGCACGGCGAGCAGCTTCACGCGGCCCATCGCTCCAGGGCTCCGGCGTCGAGCGCGCCCGACATGCGCTTTTCCTCTGCGCCGTTCCTGAACAGGACCAGCGTGGGAATGGCGCGAATCTTGTAGCGCATGGCGAGGCCCGGCGCTTCCTCGGTGTTGACTTTCACGAGGCGCACGCGGTCCTTGAGGCTCCTGGCGGCGCGCTCGAAATGCGGCGCCATCGCGCGGCAAGGGCCGCACCACGGCGCCCAGAAGTCCACGAGCACCGGGAGCTCCGTGCGCGCCACGAACTGGTCGAACTGCTCTTCTCCCAGCTCGGCGGGCACCCCGTCGAGCAGCGCCGCGCCGCACTTGCCGCACTTCGGGTCCTCGCCCGTGCGCGCGGCCGGCACGCGGTTGGCCGCGAGGCACTGCGCACAGGCGACTTGCAGCGTGGAAGCCAGGTCCATTGCGGATGCGCCGCGACTCACGCGCGCGCCTCGGCCTTGCCGGCCGGGCAGCCGACGCCCAGCTTCTTCAGCACGATTTCCGGCAGGCAGAAGCCCGTGAAGCCGCTCTGCAGGAGGTTGAGGCCGGCAAAGGCGGTCAGCCAGAACCAGTTCGGGTTGACCCAGACGCCCAGCGCGAGCGAGGCGAGGACGACGGTGCCGGCAAAGCTGCGGATGATGCGTTCGGTGTTCATGAGGTTCCTATCTTGAGATGGTTGGGGTTGATGGAATTGACGTGGCTCAAACTCGCTACAGCGCCTGCAGGACGCGCTCCAGGCGCGCGCGGACCTCGGCGGCGATCGGCGCCACCTCGGGCCGGCCCACCAGGCCGAGCACCGCGTTCGGATCCATGATCTCCACGACGGTCTTGCCCTGCGCGTCCTGGCGCACGACCACGTTGCAGGGAAGCAGCGCACCGATCTGCGGCTCCACCTCGAGTGCGCGCGCGGCGAACTGCGGATTGCAGGCGCCGAGGATCCGGTAGGGGGCACGCTCGAGGCCCAGCTTCTTCTTCAGCGTCGCCGCGACGTCAATCTCGGTGAGCACGCCGAAGCCTTCCTTGGCGAGCGCCTGCGTCACCGCCTCGATCGCCTGCTCCTGGCCCATGGCCACGGTCTTGCCGAAAGCGTACTTGCTCATGCTGCGGTTCCTCTGTCGGGGTAGTTGCGAGACCCACTCAGTATCCGGGCCGGAGCGAACGGAGTCTGTGACCGCGGTCCCCGATCCGGCGCGGCCCTGTGGAACCTGGGTCACATACCGCACGCCGGCCCTCGCGCGAGACTGCCCGCGTCCGCTGCCGTTCCCTTCGGGCGGCCGGCCAACCCGAACAAGGAGAGTCAAATGAAAGCGAACGTCGGCGGCATCGACCGCGTGCTGCGCATCGCGGTGGGCATCGTGGTCCTTTCCCTGGTCTTCATCCTCGAAGGCAACGCCCGCTACTGGGGCCTCGTGGGGCTGCTGCCGCTCGTGACCGGCCTGTTCCAGTTCTGCCCGGCCTACGCGATCTTCGGGCTCTCCACCTGCCCGATGGAGCGCAAGAGCGCCTGAGCGCACGGCGCGCGGGAAGCGCGGGCGCTGCCCGCGCTCGCCCCGCCTCGCCAGCGTGAAGGGCATCACGCCCGCGCCTGGCGTGGAGGCTGCATAATGGCTCGACTCGTCAACGAGGAGAGCCCATGAGAATCCGCGAGATCCTGCTTCTGGCCGCGACGCTTTGCGCAGTCTTCCAGGCACAGGCGGCCGGCATCGGCGTACGCGCAGGCACCACGGGACTCGGCGTGGATTTCGGCTGGAGCCTCGCGCCCACCCTGAGCGCGCGCATCGGCTACTCGGGCATGAGCTACACGACCACCGTCGAAGAGACCGACATCTCCTACGACGCAAAGCTCAAGCTCTCGAACCTGAACGGCTTCCTCGACTGGAGCCCGCTGGGTCCGTTTCGCATCACCGCGGGGCTGGTTGGCACCGGCAGCAAGGCGGACCTGACCGGCACTCCCACCGGCGGCACGTTCACGATCAATGGCGTGCCCTACAACGCCACGGACGTGGGCACGCTCAGCGGCACGGTCGAGCCCGGACGCAGCGCCGCGCCCTATCTGGGCATCGGCTACGGCAACGTCGCCGGCGCGGGCGTCAACTTCTACTTCGACCTTGGCGTGATGTTCCAGGGCGCGCCGACGGCGACCCTCAGCGCGAGCTGCGGGCCGGCGGTGCCGCCGGCGCAGTGCACGCAGATCCGCAACGACCTGGCCGCCGAGCAGCAGCGGCTGCAGGAAAAGCTGGACAAGTACAAGGTGTTTCCGGTCCTCAACATCGGCCTGACCATCGGCTTCTGACCGCGCCGGGCACCTCGGCTACACTGGGCGGCTGAAGCAGGAAGCCGCCCGCATGACGACCGCCGCACTCGACAAAGACGCAATTCGCGCGAAGCTCCTCGAGCGCTTCCCGGTCTTCCGCCAGCTCCCTGCGCCGCGCCTGGAGCGCCTGCTCGAAGAGGCGCAGTTGCTGCAGCTTCCGGCGGGCAGCGTCATGTTCGATGCCTCCCAGCCCTGCCGCGGCTTTCCGCTGGTGCTGGAGGGCGCGCTGCGGGTGGCGAAATGCTCGCCCAACGGCCGCGAAATCCTGCTCTACCGGGTAGACGCCGGCCAGAGCTGCATCCTGTCGGGCGGCTGCCTGCTCGGCCACTCGGACTACACCGCGCGCGCCGTCGTCGAGGACGACGTGCTGCTCCTCAGCCTGCCGCCTGCGCTGTTCAACCAGCTGATGCTCGAATTCGAGCCGTTCCGGCTCTTCGTCTTCGGCATGTATGGCGAGCGCCTCGCGGAGGTGATGGAGCTCGTCGAGGAGGTGGCGTTCCGCAGGCTGGACGCGCGCCTCGCGCAGCTCCTCATCCACCGCGGACCCGTCGTGCAGACGACCCACCAGAAGCTCGCCGACGAGCTGGGCAGCGTGCGCGAGATCGTCAGCCGGCTGCTGCGCAGCTTCGAGGACCGCGGCTGGGTGAAGCTCGAGCGCGAGCGCGTCACCGTCCTCGATCCCAAGGCGCTCGCGGGCCTGCAGGCCCAGGCCGCCTAGGCGGCGCCGGCGGGGCGCACTGGCAGGATGACCGCGCCCGCCTCCTTGTAGACTCGGGCCGATGGGCGTCTCCGAGAAGCACTACCTCACCCCCCTCTTCGAGCCGCAGTCGGTCGCGCTGGTCGGCGCAAGCGAGCGCGCGGGCTCGGTCGGCGCGGTGCTCGTCGAGAACATGCTCGCGGCGAAGTACCGCGGCGCGCTCTACGCCGTGAACCCCAAGTACCAGAACGTGCAGGGCGTGCAGTGCTTCGATGCGATCGGCAAGGTGCCCTCGCGCGTGGACCTCGCCGTGATCGCCACGCCGCCGCGCTCCGTGCCCGAGGTGATCGAGCAATGCGGCCGCGCCGGCGTGCGCGCCGCCGTCGTCATCACCGCCGGATTCTCGGAGATCGGGCCCGCCGGCGCGAAGCTCGAGCGCGCGCTGCTGGAAAATGCGCGCCGCCACCGGCTGCGCGTGGTGGGGCCCAACTGCCTCGGGCTCATGCGGCCGGAGCTGGGCTTGAACGCGACGTTTGCGCGCGGCACTCCCTACGCGGGCTCGCTCGGGCTCATTTCGCAGTCGGGCGCGATCTGCACGGCGCTGCTCGACTGGGCGCGGCCGCACAAGGTGGGCTTTTCCAGCGTGGTGTCTCTCGGCGGCTCCACCGACGTGGATTTCGGCGAGATCATCGACTACCTCGTCGAGGACCCGAAGACCGAGCACATCCTGCTCTACATCGAGGGCGTGAGGAGCGCGCGCCGCTTCGTCTCGGCGCTGCGCGCCGCAGCGCGCGTCAAGCCCGTGATCCTGATGAAGGTCGGACGCCACCCGGCGGGCTCGCGTGCGGCGGTGTCGCACACCGGCGCCATCGTCGGCATGGACGACGTCTTCGACGCGGTGGTCAAGCGCGCGGGCGTGGTGCGCGTGACCACCATCGGCCAGCTGGTGGCGGCCGCGCAGGCGCTCGCCGCGCACGTGCGCCCGCAGGGCGAGCGCCTGGCGATCGTCACCAACGGCGGCGGGCCCGGCGTGATGGCCGCCGACCGCGCCGCCGATCTCAATATCCCGCTGGCGACGCTCACGCCGCCCACCATCGAGGCACTCAAGCAGGCGCTGCCCGAGAACTGGTCGCACGGCAACCCGGTGGACCTGATCGGCGACGCGGACCCCGCGCGCTATCGCACCGCAGTGGCGGCGTGCCTCGCCGACGAGCAGGTGGACGGCGTGCTCGCCATGCTCGCGCCGCAGGCGATGACCGCCGCTTCGGATGCCGCGCGCGCCGTGATCGAGTCGGCCAAGGGATCATCGAAGCCCGTGCTCGCCTGCTGGATGGGCGAAGAGCAGACGGCGGAGGCGCGCCGCGTGCTGGGCGAGGCGCGCATCCCGGTGTTCCGCACGCCGGACCCGGCGGTGGAGATGTTCGGGCACCTCTCCGCCTTCTACCGCAACCAGCGCGCGCTGCTGCAAACGCCCGGGCCGCTCGCCGCGCAAGGTGCGCCCGACCTGGAGGGCGCGCGCGCCATCGTCGACGCGGCGCTCGGCGAGCGGCGCGCCGTGCTCTCGGAAATGGAATCCAAGGCGCTGCTCGCCGCCTTCCGCATCCCGATCGCGCGCACCGTGGTGGCGCGCTCTGCGCACGAGGCGATGCTGATCGCGGGCGAGCTCGGCGTGCCGGTGGCGATGAAGGTGGACTCGCCCGACATCACGCACAAGAGCGACGTGCGCGGCGTGCGGCTCGGCGTCGCGGGCGCGCAGGCGGTGCAGGCGGCCTATCAGCACATCCTCGAGGACGTGAAGCGCATGCGGCCCGAAGCGCGCGTCAACGGCGTGACGGTAGAGCCGATGGTGCGCCGCGCGAACGGCCGCGAGCTGATGGTCGGCACGATCCGCGATCCGGTGTTCGGCCCGGCGATCGTCTTCGGCACCGGCGGCACGGCGGTCGAGGTGCACCGCGACCGCGCGGTCGCGCTGCCGCCGCTCAACCAGTTCCTGGTGGCCGACATGATCCGCGGCACGCGCGTGGCGAAGCTGCTGGGCGAGTTCCGCCGCATGCCGCCGGTGGACATGGCGGCGCTCGAGGAGGTGCTGCTGCGCGTCTCGGAGCTGGTGTGCGAGATCCCGGCGCTCGCCGAGCTCGACATCAACCCGCTGATCGCCGACGAGGCCGGCGCGATCGCCGTGGACGCGCGGGTGGTGCTGCGGCCGCCCGCGCCGCAACGCGACCGCTATGCGCACATGGCGATCCACCCCTACCCCGCGCACCTGGTGGGCCACTGGCAGCCGGCGAGCGGCTCCCCCGTCACGGTGCGGCCGATCCGTCCCGAGGACGCGGAGATGGAGAAGGCCTTCGTCAGGAAGCTCTCGCCCGAGAGCCGCTACTTCCGCTTCATGGACACGCTGCGCGAGCTGACGCCCGCGATGCTGGTGCGCTTCACGCAGATCGACTACGACCGCGAGATGGCATTCGTCGCCACCGTCGCGGGCGCCGCCGGCGAGGAGGAGATCGGCGTGTCGCGCTACGTCACCAACCCGGACGGCGAGAGCTGCGAGTTCGCCATCGTCATCGCCGACGACTGGCACAGGAAAGGCCTCGGCCGGCGCCTGATGACGCAGCTGATCGACGTGGCGCGCGCACGCGGCTTGCGCACCATGATCGGCCACGTGCTCGCCGAGAACCGCGGCATGCTCACGCTCTGCCAGGGCCTGGGCTTCGTCATCGGCGACAGCCCCGAGGGCCCGATGCTCAAGCGCGCCACGCTCGCGCTCGCCTAGCCCTCGGCGGCGCGCAGCTTGGCGGCAGCCTAGGCGAGCGCGTCAGAGCACGAAGTCGAAGCTCCCCGCGCTAAGCTCGGAGAGGCTCACGCCCTCCAGCGTGACAGAGTTGTCCGCGTCCGCCGTGATCACGACGTCCGCGCCCTCCTGGCGAGTCGCCGCAAGCAGCGCCGCGAAATCGGCGAAGATTTCCCGGTCGAATTCGACGAAGTCCTGTCCCTGGCCAGGCGCGGAAAAATCGGTAATGCGGTCATGCCCAAAACCGGGCTCGAAGACGAACCGATCGGCAGCCGCGCCGCCGGTCAGCACGTCGTCTCCGGCCCCGCCGTTGAGCCAGTCCGCCGCGTCGCCGCCCGACACAATGTCGTTGCCGCCCAGCGCGTCGATCCGGTCGCTCGCGCCGCCGCCGCTGATCGCGTCCTCCTCGCCGGTCGGCAACGGCTGGCCCGCGACCGTCTGCGCGGCGTCGATGCGGTCGGCCTTCTGCGAGCCGGTGATCGTCACGCCCGGCACGTTGAGCACCTCGAGGGCAAAGGCCTCGTCGTAGGTGAGGCCGCCGGAATCGGTGACCCGCACCAGGACCACGTGCCCCTGCGCCTGCTCGTAGTCGAGCGCACCGGCAACCACCAGGTCCGTGCCGTCGATGGCGAATAGACCGCCGGCGTCGTCCAGCAGCGAGAAACCGAATACATCTCCCGCGTCCGGATCACTGCCCGCCAGCGCGCCCACTACGGTCCCCGCAGCGCTGTTCTCGGCGATCGTGCTGCCCGAGAGTGCAATGCCCGTCGGCGCCTCGTTGACGTCGCCGACCTCGATAAGGATCGATTTGTCGAAAGTGTTGCCGATCGAGTCGGCTACCCGCACTGTCACCGCGTGCGATGCTGCAGCCTCATGATCCAACGCTCCTGCGACAACGAGGTTCGTGCCATCAAGCGCGAAGCGCCCGTCCGCATCTGCGAGCAGCGAGAACGTGAAGATCTCGCCTGCGTCCGCATCGGTCGCCGTGAGCATGCCGACCACCGTCCCGGCAGCGCTGTTCTCCGGGACCATTGCATTCGACAGCGCAATGTCGCTTGGCGCCTGGCTGAACAAGAACTGGGCCGGCGTGAGCGTCTCCACAAGGACGTTTTCGAGGATCACGCCGCTGCCGAGCGTGATCACCGTGTCGGCGCCGACCTGCCTGATGTTGAGGTCGGACAGCGCGTGAACGCCCACCACTCCCCGGAAGTCGAGCGTGTCGCCCTCGGCGATGCTGAAGTCGACGACGGTGTCCGTGCCGTCGCCCGTTCGATAGACGAACGAGTCGGCGCCCGCTCCGCCGCTGAGCGTGTCGTCGCCCGGGCCACCGATCAATGTGTTGTCGACGCTGCTGCCATATAGCCAGTCATCGCCCGCGCCACCGGTGATGAGCGGAGTGGCGTCCCATCCAAACCCCTGCACCGGGTTTAGCGTGCCGTCCGGGTTCTGGCTCTGGACCTTCACTTCGATCGTGTTGTACGCGAAGCTGAGCTGGTCCTTGCCCTGGTTGGTTTCCTCGTAGCTGTCGAGCACCACGTTGGTCAGCCGCAGGTCGTAGACCGTCTGCCCGGCGGCGTTCACCCCCTCCAGCCGCACCGCCTCCAGGTGCCGGCCCGACGCGATGTCGGTCAGCAGGGCGCTGAATCCCGCGCCCAGGTCAAGCGCCACCGTCAACGGCGAAAACTCGGCCTTGCCAGCGCCAGAACCGCCGAAAGCCACCGGGTAATCGATGTGGAAACCGTAGTCGCTGATCTCGAAGGCCCCGGGGTGCTTGGAGGAGAGCGAGCCGCCGTTGACCCCGTCGATCGTCAGGAAGTACTGCACCGGCTCGGGCACAAGCCCGGGTGTGCTCCCGGCCGTCGGCGTCGCCACCGTCGAGC
>DASWBP010000023.1:0-34905 GCA_036390555.1 Burkholderiales bacterium
CCGACTCGCGCATCTCGATCGACGCCATGGTGCAGAAGGAGCCCGGCGAGGGCGAGCAGCGCGTGGACATCGTCATGCTCACGCACCGCGCCGTGGAGAAGAACGTGGACAAGGCGATGGCGCGCATCGAGCGCCTGCCCACCGTGGTGGGCAGGGTGACGCGCATCCGGCTGGAGGAGCTGCTGTGAGGCGGCCTCTGGCGCTCGCGCTGGCGCTGGCGGCGCCGCTCGCTTGCGCACAGACGCCCGCGGCGCAAGAGGGCAAGCCTGCGGCGCAGAAGGCGCAGAAGGCGGCCGCGCCACAGAAGGCGCAGAAGGCGTCCAAGCCGCGCGGCGCGCAGGGCGAGAGCAAGGCGCACGCCAAGCCCACGCCGGAGCAGATCCGGCGCTTCAACGAGCTGCAGAAGCAGCAAGAGCAGAAGCGCTAGGCCCGTGCGCTACGTCAGCACGCGCGGCGGCGCGGCGCCGCAGCGATTTTCCGACATCCTGCTCGAGGGCCTGGCGCCCGACGGCGGCCTCTACGTTCCCGAGTCCTATCCGCGCGCCGATCTGGCCGCCTGGCGTGCGCTGTCCTATCCGCGGCTCGCCGCGGCGGTGCTCGCGCCGTTCATGGACGACGTGCCGGGTCTGGAGGCACTCGTCGCGCGCACCTACACGCGCGGGGCGTTCGGCAGCGACGAGATCGTGCCGCTCAAGACGCTGGAGCCCGGCCTGCACCTGCTCGGCCTTTCGCAAGGGCCGACGCTCGCCTTCAAGGACCTCGCGCTGCAGCTCCTCGGCCAGCTCTTCGAGCAGGTGCTCGCCGCGCGCGGCGCTTCGCTCAACATCCTCGGCGCGACCTCCGGCGATACGGGCTCGGCGGCCGAGCACGCCATGCGGGGGCGCAGCCGCATCGCCGTATTCATGCTCTCGCCGCACGGGCGCATGAGCGACTTCCAGGCGGCGCAGATGTACGCGCTGCAGGACGCGAACATCCACAACCTCGCGGTGCAGGGGTCGTTCGACGACTGCCAGGACCTCGTCAAGCAGGTGAACGCGGATGCCGCCTTCAAGGCTCGCTACCGCATCGGCGCGGTGAACTCGATCAACTGGGCGCGCGTCGCCGCGCAGGTGGTGTACTACTTCTGGGGTTACTTCCGCGCGACGCGGAGCGACACCGAGCGCGTCGCCTTCGCCGTTCCCTCGGGCAACTTCGGCAACATCCTCGCGGGCTATGTCGCGCGCGAGATGGGGCTGCCGCTCGAGCGCCTGGTGCTTGCCACGAACGAGAACGACGTGCTCGACGAGTACTTCCGCACCGGCCGCTACCGCGTGCGCCGCGCGGCGCAGGCGACTTCCAGCCCCTCGATGGACATCTCAAAGGCCTCCAACTTCGAGCGCTACGCCTACGACCTCGCCGGGCGCGATGGCGCGCGCGTGCGCGCGCTGTGGGCGGAGCTGGAGAAGTCGGGCGAGTTCCGCCTGGCGCCGGGTGCGGGCTTCGCCTCGGGCCTTTCCACGCATGCCGACCGCCTCGCCACCATCCGCATGGTGCGCGCGAGATTCGGCGTTACCATCGACCCGCACACCGCCGACGGCGTGAAGGTCGGGCTTGAGCACCGGCAGGCGGGCGTGCCACTCATCTGCATGGAGACCGCGCTGCCCGCCAAGTTTGCCGCCACCATCCGCGAGGCGCTGGGCGAGGAGCCTGCGCGGCCGCAAGGCTTTGAAGGCCTTGAGAAACTGCCGCAGCGCTACGAGGTAATCGAGCCGCGCGCGGAGGCGGTGCGGCGCGCGATCGAGGCGCACGCCCTGTGAGCGCCGAGAGGAACGTGCTGGGCGGCGAGCTGATGGCGTGCAGCTTCGCGCCGCTCACCGGCTACTTCCGCGACGGCAGCTGCGCCACGCACGGCGCGGACGGCGTCGCGCACCTGGTGTGTGTCAAGGTGACCCAGGAGTTCCTCGACTTCAGCGTCGAGCGCGGCAACGACCTCGTCACCCCGCGCCCCGAGATGCGTTTCCGCGGCCTGGTGGCCGGCGACCGCTGGTGCCTGCACGTGCTGCGCTGGGTGGAAGCCTGGCGCGCGCGCGCCGCGCCGCAAGTGGTGCTGGAGGCCACGCACGAGAGCGTGCTCGAGTACGTGCCGCTCTCCGCGCTCAAGCAGCACGCGCTCGACCTCAACTGAGCCTGCAAGCCTCGGCTGAACCTGAAATGTCCGTCAGCATGCTGGAATCTGCTGACAGTTTTCCAGATACCCCACGCGCGCGAAATCGCGGTAGATTGCCCGCAGGCGCTGAATTCATTGTGGGGGAGCAATGGCCAAGGTCGCCAAAGACCGTCTCGAAGCCGTGCGCAGGTACCTGCAGGAAGTGTTTCCCGATTGGGCGCTGGCCGAGAGCTGGGACGACGACCGCGAGGCGCAGACCTTCATGCTGAAGAAGCCGCGCGAGTCGCTGCACCTGCTGAAGGTGAGCCGCGCGGTGCTCGAGCACTACCCGCCGTCGAAGCTGTCCACCGTTCTCCAAGGGCACCAGGTGGCGAGCGCGCTGCGCAAGGCGGACAAGCACCGCCTGATGCTCACGCCGCGCGGGCTGCACCAGATCTAAGCGTTTGATCTAACGCAAACTCCTCCCGGGGCGGTGCGCCAGAATTGCGCATGGACCCCATCAAGGCGTGGCAGGAGGAGCACGCGTATTTCCGGCGGCTGCTCACGCTCCTGCAGAAGCAGGTCGATGTCTTCCACGGCGGCGAGCGGCCGAACTACGAGCTGATGCTCGACATCGTCGCCTACTTGCGCGAGTACTCCGACAGGGTGCATCACCCGCGCGAGGACGTGGCGTTCGCGCGCCTGGCGCAGAAGGTGCCCGAGCTGGCGCTCACGCTCGAGCGCCTCAAGCAGGAACACCGGGTGATCGCCAATGCGGGCGAGGCGCTGAAGGAATTGCTCACCGAGATCCTCGATGACGCGGTGGTCCCGCGTGCCGACGTGGAGGTGGCCGCGGCCACCTATCTGGTCTACTACGACGCGCACATCTCGAAGGAAGAAGCGGACGTCATCGCGCGCGCCGGGCGAGCGCTTTCGGCCGAGGACTGGGCCGCGGTAAAGAACGCGGCGCCCGCGGTCAAGGACCCGCTCTTCGGCGAGGTGCCGGAGGAACGCTACCGCAAGCTGCGGCGGCAGATCGCGCTTGAGGCGTAGGCGGGGCCTGCGCCGGGGTCCATCCCGGGGCCGTCCGCGGGCTCTGCGACAATAGCCACGTGCTGGAAGCAAGCGACCTGGAGCTCGAGCGCGGCGGGCGGCGGCTGTTCCGCAGCCTGTCGCTCGCGCTCGCCGGCGGCGAGCTGCTGCGTGTCGCGGGCGCCAACGGCAGCGGCAAGACCACGCTCCTCAAGATCCTCTGCGGCCTGCTCTCGCCGCAGGCGGGCGAGGTGCGCTGGGAGGGTACGCCGATCCGCCTGCTGCGCGAGGAGTTCTCGAAGCAGCTGCTCTACCTTGGGCATGCGCCCGCAGTGAAGGACGAGCTCACCGCCGCCGAGAACCTTTCCATCGCCTGCACGCTCGCCGGCGTCACGGCAAGCGAGCAGTCGGTGCGCGAGGCGCTCGACGCCTACGGCCTGCCGCGCATGGACGTGCCCGTGCGCAGCCTCTCGCAAGGCCAGCGCAGGCGCGCGGCGCTCGCGCGCCTGCTGCTCTCCGCAGCGGTGCCGCTGTGGCTGCTCGACGAGCCCTTCACCGCGCTCGATGCGAAGGCCGCGCGCTTCACCAGCGAGCTGATCGCGCAGCACGTGGCGCGCGGCGGCGCCGCGGTCTACACCACGCACCAGGACGCGGCGATCGGCGCTGCGGTCGCGCGCGTGATCGAGCTGGAATGACAGCCGGGCGACGCAGCGCCATGCCTCGCGGGGCATGCGCATGATCGGGGCGATCCGCTGCGTGCTCACGCGCGACCTGCTGCTCGCGCTGCGCCGGCCAAGCGACGTGGCCACGGCGCTCCTGTTCTTCGTCATCGTCGCGAGCCTGTTTCCGCTCGGTGTGGGCGCCGAGCCCAACCAGCTGCGCGCCATCGCGCCGGGCGTCATCTGGGTATCGGCGCTGCTCTCCTCGATGCTGTCGCTCGCGCGGCTCTTCGCCGCGGACCACGCCGACGGCACGCTCGAGCAGCTCTTGCTCGGCGCTGCGCCGCTCGGGGTGGTGGCCGCCGCCAAGGTGACCGCGCACTGGCTGGTGGCGGGGCTGCCGCTGGTGGCCATCGCGCCGGTGATCGCGCTGCAGTACGACCTGCCCGCGACGCTGTACGGCACGCTTGCATTATCATTGCTGCTGGGCACTCCCGTGCTGAGCTTGATCGGTGCCATCGGCGCGGCGCTGACGTTGGGGCTGCGCGGGGGCGGGGTGCTGCTGGCGCTGCTCGTGCTGCCGCTTTACGTGCCGGTATTGATCTTCGGCGCGGGCAGCGTGGACATGGCTTCCGCAGGGCTGTCGCCCGCGGGGCAGCTGCAGTTGCTCGGTGCGCTGCTGGTGGTTTCCGCGGCCTTCGCCCCCTGGGCGATTGCCACGGCCTTACGGATCTCTACGGAATGAGCACTGCGATCAAGTGGTTCTGGTTTGCCTCGCCGCAGACGTTCTATCCCCTGGCGGGAAAGATCGCCTGGGTGAGCGCCATCGGGGCGGCGACGCTCGCCGTGGCGGGCCTGTACGTGGGCTTCTTCGTCGCGCCCACCGACGCGCAGCAGGGCGAGGCCTACCGCATCATCTTCATCCACGTCGGCGCGGCCTGGATGTCCATGTTCCTCTACGTGGTAATGGCGTTCTGGGCGGCGATCGGCCTGGCGTTCAACACGCGGCTCTCGGCGATGATGGCGAGTGCCATCGCGCCCACGGGCGCCATGTTCACCTTCATCGCGCTGTGGACGGGGGCGCTGTGGGGCCGGCCGACCTGGGGCGCCTACTGGGTATGGGACGCGCGTCTTACCTCGGAACTAATCCTGCTCTTCCTCTATCTAGGCTTCATGGCCTTGCAGGCGGCGATCGACGACCGGCGCCGCGCCGACCGCGCGGGGGCGCTCCTTGCCATCGTCGGCGTGGTGAACGTGCCGATCATCTACTACTCGGTGCAATGGTGGAATACGCTGCACCAGGGCGCATCCGTCAGCCTGACGAAGGCGCCCAGCATGGCGAGCACCATGCTGACGGGGATGCTCCTGGTGGCGCTCGCTTTCTGGCTCTACAGCATCGCTACGTGCATGATGCGCGTGCGCTGCATCATCCGGGAGAGGGAATGAACTGGGGCAGCTGGTCGCAGTTCTGGCATATGGGGGGCTACGGCTTCTATGTGTGGGGCTCGTACGGCCTGGCGGCGCTCGCCATCGCGCTGGAGGTCTGGGCGCTTGCGCGGCGCGCAAGGCGCGGCCGCGCAGGAGTGGCAAGATGAGAATGCGCTCGAAGGGGAGGTTTGCATGAAACCGCGCTCCGCAGGGACTGCGCCGTGAAGCCGCGCCATAAGCGCCTGATCGCCATTGCCGCGGGCGTCGTCGCGCTCGGCATCGCCGCGGCGCTCGTGCTCTCCGCCTTCCAGCAGAACCTCGTCTTCTTCTTCACGCCCTCGCAGGTCGCCGCCAACGAGGCGCCGCAGGGCCGCACCTTCCGCGTCGGCGGCATGGTGGAGAAGGGCAGCGTGAAGCGGGAGGGAGTGGAAGTGAGGTTCGTCGTCACCGATACCGCAAAGGCGATCCCCGTGGTCTTCAGCGGCGCGCTGCCGGATCTCTTCCGCGAGGGCAAGGGCGTGGTCGCGCAGGGCCAGCTCGGCGCCGACGGCGTGTTCCGCGCGCGCGAGGTGCTCGCCAAGCACGACGAGAACTACATGCCGCCCGAGGCCGCCGAAGCGGTGCAGAAGGCGCACGAGGCCGCCGCCAAGGCGGCGAAGACGCTCAAATGATCCCCGAGCTCGGGCAGCTCGCGCTCTCGCTCGCGCTCGCCGTGGCGCTGGTGCAGGGCATCGTGCCGCTGGTGGGCGCCGCGCGCGGCGACGCCGCCTGGATGTCGGTGGGGCGCAGCACGGCGCACGCGCTCGCGCTGCTCATCGCCTTCGCCTTCGGCTGCCTGGTCTATTCCTTCGTCGCCAACGACTTCTCGGTGCAGTACGTGGCGATGCACTCCAACTCGAAGCTGCCGCTCGGCTATCGGATCTCCGGCGCCTGGGGCGGGCACGAGGGCTCGCTGCTGCTCTGGTGCGTGATGCTCGGCGTGTGGATGTCGGCGGTGGCGCTGTTCAGCACGCACCTGCCGGAGGACATGGCGGCGCGCGTGCTCGGCGTGCTCGGCCTGGTGAGCGTCGGCTTCCTCGCGTTCATGCTGTTCACCTCCAATCCGTTCGACCGCCTGTTTCCCGCGGCGGCGGACGGCCGCGACCTGAACCCGCTGCTGCAGGACCCGGGCATGGTGATCCACCCGCCGATGCTCTACATGGGCTACGTGGGCTTCTCGGTGGCCTATGCCTTCGCGGTGGCGGCGCTGATGTCCGGGCGCCTGGATGCGGCGTGGGCGCGCTGGTCGCGGCCCTGGACGACGATCGCCTGGATGTTCCTTACGCTCGGCATCGCGCTGGGCAGCGCCTGGGCCTACTACGAGCTGGGCTGGGGCGGCTGGTGGTTCTGGGACCCGGTGGAGAACGCCTCTTTCATGCCGTGGCTGGTGGGCACCGCGCTGATCCACTCGCTCGCGGTGACGGAGAAGCGCGGCGCGTTCCGCAGCTGGACGGTGCTCCTGGCCATCATCGCGTTCGGCCTGTCGCTGCTCGGCACGTTCCTGGTGCGCTCGGGCGTGCTCACCTCGGTGCACGCCTTCGCCGTGGATCCCAAGCGCGGCGTCTTCATCCTCGGCCTCTTCGCCGTCACCATCGGCGGCGCGCTCGTGCTCTACGCCTGGCGCACCTCGCGCGTCGGCCTGGGCGGCGGCTTCGAGCCGGTGTCGCGCGAGTCGATGCTGCTGGCGAACAACGTGCTGCTCGCCGCCGCCGCGGGCTCGGTGTTCATCGGCACGATGTACCCGCTGCTGCTCGATGCGATCGGCGGCGGCAAGATCTCGGTGGGGCCACCGTACTTCGAGGCGGTGTTCGCGCCGCTCATGGCGCCGGCGCTGTTCCTCATGGGGGTCGGGCCGGCCGCGCGCTGGAAGCGCGCGAGCCTGCCGGAGCTCGCGGTGCTGCTGCGCTGGGCGCTCGCCGCGAGCCTCGCGGTGGGGCTGCTGCTGCCCTTCGCCATGGGCGAATGGCATGCCCTGGTGGGCTTCAGCCTCGCGCTTGCGCTGTGGATCGTCGTCACCAGCCTCATGACGCTGCGCAGGAGCTTGCGGCAGACGCGCGCGCACTACGGCATGGTGCTCGCGCACGTCGGCGTCGCGGTGTTCGTCGCGGGCGTGGCGCTGGTGAAGGGCTACGACGCCGAGCGCGATGCGAAGATGCGGCCGGGCGACACGGTAGAGCTGAACGGCTACGCGTTCAAGCTGGACGGCGTGCGCCCGGTGGACGGGCCGAACTACCGCGCCGCGCAGGCGCGCATGACCGTGACGCGCGACGGCAAGACGGTCGCCGTGCTGCGGCCCGAGCGGCGCGTCTACACCGTGCAGGAGCAGACGATGACCGAGGCGGCGATCAGCGTCGGCTTCACGCGGGACCTCTACGTCTCGCTGGGCGACCCGCTCGAGGGCGGCGCTTGGCTCGTCAAGGTGCAGGTGAAGCCCTTCATCGACTGGATCTGGGGCGGGTGCCTGCTGATGGCGCTTGGCGGGCTGCTTGCGGCGAGCGACCGGCGCTACCGGCTGCGCGTCCCCGCGCGCGAGCGCGCAGCAGCGGAGGTGCCCGCGTGAGGCTGGCGTGGGTGGTGGGCGTCTTCGTGGCGCTCGTGGTGCTGCTCGCCGTGGGGCTCACGCTCAACCCGCGCGAGGTGCCTTCGCCGCTCATCGGCAAACCGGCGCCGGCTTTCGAGCTGCCCCTGTTGCATGCGCCGGAGAAGACCTTCTCGCAGAAGGACATGCTCGGCAAGGCGTGGGTGATGAACGTGTGGGCCTCGTGGTGCCCGCCTTGCCTGGTCGAGCACCCGGTGGTGACGGCGCTCGCCAAGTCGGGCCTCGCGCCGGTGGTCGGCATGAACTACAAGGACCAGCGGCAGGACGCGCTGCCCTGGCTGAAGCGCAATGGAGACCCCTACCAGTTCTCCATCTACGACGCCAACGGCCGCATCGGCATCGACTACGGCGTATACGGCGTACCGGAGACCTACGTGATCGACGCGAAAGGGGTCATCCGCTACAAGCACATCGGCCCGCTCACGCCGGAGGTGCAAAGGAACAAGATCGAGCCGCTGCTGAAGGAGCTCGCGCGTGGCGGCTAGCCGGCTCGTCACGGCGCTCGCGCTCGCGCTGCTGGCGGCGCTCGCCTGGGCGCAGCCCGCGGCGCCGACGCGCGCCGCGGCCGCCGCCGTCGAGGACCCGGCGCTCGAAAAGCGCGTGGCGGGGCTCGCGCACGAGCTCAGGTGCCTCGTCTGCCAGAATCAGACGATCGCCGAGTCGAACGCGCCGCTGGCGGTGGACCTGCGCAACCAGATCCGCGAGCAGCTCGCCCGAGGCGCGAGCGACAAGGACGTGCGCGAGTTCATGGTGGCGCGCTACGGAGACTTCGTGCTCTACAAGCCGCCCCTGAAGGCGAGCACCATCGCGCTCTGGGTGAGCCCCTTCGTGCTGCTCGTCGCCGGCGCGGCGCTGCTGTGGCGGCGCGTTGCGCGGCGCCGCGCGCCAGAGGCGCAGCTCTCGGAGGCGCAGCGCGACCGCGCGGCGAAGCTGCTCGAATGATCCTGTTCTGGACGATCGGCGCCGGGCTCGCGGCGCTCGTGGTGTTCCTCGTGCTGCGTCCGCTCCTCGCCGGGCGCGACGGCGCGGACCGCGTGTCGCGCCGCGCGGCGAACCTCGCCGTCTACCGCGACCAGCTGAAGGAGCTCGACGCCGAGCTGGCCGCGGGCAAGGTCGCGGCCGCCGACCACCAGCGCGCGACAGAGGAGCTGCAGGCGCGCATGCTGGAGGACCTGGACGCCGCGGCGGCGGCCGAACAGGCAGCGCCACGGCGCGCGGGCCGCGCCGCGGCGCTCGCCGCGGGCATCGCGGTGCCGGTGGTCGCGCTCGCCGTGTACCTGCTGGTCGGCAGCCCCGTCGCAGGACTGGATCCGAGTGTCGCGCGAACGGGCGGCTCACATGAGCTGGGCGAAGCGCAGATCGAGGCGATGGTCGCGCGGCTCGCGGCGCGGCTGCGCGAGAATCCCGATGACGCGGAGGGCTGGAAGATGCTGGGGCGCTCGCACCTGGTGCTCGGCCGCTTCGCCGATGCCGTGGAGGCCTACGCCAGGGCCGCGCAGCTCGCGCCGCGCGATGCGCAGCTGCTCGCGGACTTCGCCGACGCGCTCGCCATGGTGCGCGGGCAGAACCTGCAGGGCGAGCCGGAGAAGCTGGTGCTGCGCGCGCTCGAGGTCGATCCGAACAATCTCAAGGCGCTCGCGCTCGCCGGCACCGCGGCCTTCCGGCGCAACGACTTCAAGCTGGCGGCCGAGTACTGGGAGCGGATGCTGCCGCACGTACCGCCGGAATCCGCAGACGCGCGCTCCATCAAGGACAACGTCGCCGAGGCGCGCAGTCGCGCTGGCGCCGCTCCTGCCGCTCCGTCCGTCGTCGCCAAGGCGGATGCGAAGCCTCATCCGGGCATCCGCGGCACCGTGCGCTTGTCCCAGAAGCTGCGAGACAGGCTGCAGCCTGGCGACACGCTCTTTGTGTTCGCGAGAGCCGCCGAGGGTCCGCCCATGCCGCTCGCGATCCTGCGTCGCAAGGCCGGCGAGCTTCCCCTGGAGTTTGCGCTCAACGACGCGATGGCGATGAGCCCGGGCCTCAACGTCTCCGCGTTCCCGCGCGTCATCATCACCGCGCGCGTCTCGAAGTCCGGCGACGCGAAGGCGCAGCCGGGCGACCTCCAGGGCGCGAGCAAGCCCGTCGCCAACGACGCGAAGGGCGTCGTCGTAGAAATCAACGAGGTCGTGCCCTAGCCGGAAGGATCGGGGTCAGGGCCGACTTCCTGCTCGCGAGCGATTCGGCGCCGACCCCCATGTTCACGCGGCTACCAGCCCGCTTCTGCGCGGACGCCGTCGGCTGACGCGGAGACGCGCAGCCAGGAGACGAAGGGGGAGCCCCACATCTGCAGGCGACGGAGCCCGGGGAGGGGCTCGTCGTCGCGGTACATGTGCGTGTCGCCGTGGACGAGGACCAGGCGGCCGTCGAACCAGCCGGCATGGGCTTCGAGCACCTTGCGAAGACGCGCGTAGCCGTCGCTTTGCGAGCCGCGCTCGAAGTACGGGTCGGCGTGCAGGAAGACGAAGATGCGCTGCGCCCGCGTGGATTCGGCATTGGCGAGGGACTCGTCGAGCCACTCGTAGACGGCGGTCATGTGCTTGTCGCCTGCCGGGTTCTTGCCGCGGCCGGGGACGTTGAGACCGATGAAGTAGTGGCCGTGGGCGCGCCAGCGGACGTTCTCGCAATGGCTGGGCTGGCGCTCGATCTCGATCTTCGCGACCGGCGCGCAGAAGAGCTGGCGCCACTTGGCGAGTCGTGCCTGGGCGTCCATGCCGTGCGTCGCGCAGTCGCTCCACTCGTTGTCGCCGGGCAGGATGACAAAGGGGTGGCCGAACGTGGTGAACTGGCGCTTGCGCGCTTCCAGCCACGCGTCGCTGCAGCCCTGGTCGCGCGCGCTCGAGCCGAGGTCGCCGACGTGCACCACGAAGGCGAGGCGGTCGGCGTTGATGCGGCCGATCAGAGCGTCGAGCCTGGCTGCTTCAGCCCCGGAGTAGGGCGTGTCGCCCAGCACGCCGAAGGCGAACTCGCCGTCCGCCACCGGCGCGAGCGGCGCGCAGGCGGCCAGCAGGAAAATCGGGGTCAGACCCCAATTTCTGAGAATCGTAGAAATTGGGGTCTGACCCCTAAAGGCCGTAGGCCTTGCGAAGGAGCGTGAGGGGGTGGGCCTTCTCGGCCTTGCCCGCGGCGTCGCCCATGCCCTGCAGGATGTGGCGGCCGGCGATGGGGCAGTCGGAGCTCACGTAGTCGGGGGCGGCGTCCGCCATCATGCGGAACACCGGCCCGCCGATCTTCATGGAGTTGTCGAAGTACTCGACCTTCACGCCCCAGGTGCCGTCGTGCCCCGCGCAGCGCTCGACGGTGGTCACCTTGGTGCCGGGCACCATCTCGAGCGCCTCGCGCGTCTTCTGCCCCATGTTCTGCACGCGCGAGTGGCAGGGGATGTGATAGGACACTTTCCCCAGTGGCGTCTTGAAGTCGGTCTTGAGCAGCCCGTCCTTCGCGCGCAGCACGAAGTACTCGAAGGGATCGAACATCGCCTCCTGCACCAGCTCTACGTCCGCGTCCTCCGGAAACATGAGCGGCAGCTCCTGCTTGAACATGAGCGCGCAGGAGGGCACGGGCGCGAGGATCGCGTAGCCCTCGCGCGCGAGCTTCGCTAGGCCGGGGATGTTCTTCTCCTTCAGCGCCGCCACCGCCTCGAGGTCGCCCAGCTCGAGCTTGGGCATGCCGCAGCAGGCTTCCTTCTCGGCGAGCACCCAGGGAATCTCGTTGTGCTCGAGGAGCGCGGCGAGGTCGTGCCCGATGCCGGGCTCGTTGTAGTTGACGTAGCAGGTGGAGAAGATCGCCGCCTTGCCCGGGGTGTTCTTGCCGTCCTTCGCCGCGTGCGGCCTGCTCGCCGCGGCGCTCGAGCGGAACTTGCTCGAGGCATAGGGTGGCAGCTGCCGGTCCTTGTGCACGCCGAGCGTCTTTTCCATCAGGTTGCGCGCAAGCGGCATCTTGTTCACGGCGTTCACCGTCTGCGCCACCACCGGGATCGCGGCGAGCTTGCCCATCGCGTCGGTGGAGGACAGCAGCCGGTCGCGAAAGCCCGCCCCATGGCGCCGGAACTTCACGGCCTTGGCGCGCAGCATCAGGTGCGGGAAGTCCACGTTCCAGGCGTGCGGCGGCACGTACGGGCACTTGGTCATGTAGCACATGTCGCAGAGGTAGCACTGGTCCACGACCTTCCAGTAGTCGCCCTTGGCGACGCCGTCCACTTCCATGGTCTTGGAGTTGTCCACCAGGTCGAAGAGCGTGGGGAACGAGGTGCACAGGTTCACGCAGCGCCGGCAGCCGTGGCAGATGTCGAAGACGCGCTCGAGCTCCTTGTCGAGCTTCGCCTCGTCGAAGAACTCCGGGTTCTTCCAGTCGAGCGGGTGGCGGGTGGGGGCTTCCAGGCTTCCTTCGCGCACGGTCATGGGCGTTCCCTCGGTTGCACGGGGCGAAGGATACGTCGGCGCCCGCGCGAGTTCTAATGGAAAACCGCAATTCGGCCCATTGCGCGCCTCAATCGGCTCCTCGCGGTCACAACTGGTAACACATTGGCCATGGAATCGCGTGCGCCGCGCTGTCATATCCCTGGTGCAGGAATGGTCCTGCGCACGTCAACTTACGAGGAGCATCACCAATGGGAACGATCCGCAACATCGCGCTCGCCGTCGCCGCGGGCGGACTGCTCGCCGCCGGTTACGCCGCGGCCGAAGAGTCAAAGCCTTCGACGACTCCGCGCGCGGAGCAACACCGGCATGGCGGCCAGGGCATGGCCGGCGAGGGCTGCATCGGCGGTCCGCAGGCGCAGATGGGCGAGCGGCATGGGCGCATGGGCGGCATGCACGGCCGGATGGCGGAGCGGCATGCGCGCATGGGCATGCAGCACGGCCAGGCAGGCGAGTGCACGGGCGCTGGCCAGGGCGGCTGCCCGGCCATGCAGGGCGACGCCGAGCACCAGCACGGCTCCTGAGCGATGGCGGGGCCGGCGCGCGCCGGCCCCGGCCCTTTGATTCAAGTCAATACCCGCGCGGCCGCGGGGACTAGGATTCGTTCGTTACATCCAGCACGGAGGCACCCCATGGCCAACATCACCCGCTATACCCCGTTCGACGACCTGTTCAACGAGTTCACCAAGGGCTTCTGGGTGAAGCCCCTCGCCATGCCGGCGGGCACCGAAGTCAACATCAAGGTGGATGTCAAGGAAGACGACAAGGGCTACACGGTGCGCGCCGACATCCCTGGCGTGAAGAGGGAAGACATCCAGGTGGACGTCGAAGGCAACATGATCTCGCTGCGCGCCGAGGCGAAGCAGGAGAAGGAAGAGAAGAAAGGCGAGAAGGTCATCTATAGCGAGCGCAGCTACGGCATGGCGAGCCGCAGCTTCACGCTGCCCGCCGAAGTGGATTCCAAGGGCGCCAAGGCCGAGTACAAAGACGGCGTGCTGACGCTTTCGCTGCCCAAGAAGGGCAACGGCGGCGGCAAGCGCATCACGGTCGCCTGAGCGCCTGCTTCCATTGCGGCCTGCCGGTCCTGGGACCCGGCGGGCACAGCGCGCCGGTCCTCGGGGCCGAGCGCGCTTTTTGCTGCGCGGGCTGCGAGGCGGTGGCGCGCACCATCGTCGCGGCCGGCTTCGAGAAGTACTACGAGAACCGCTCCGCCGCAGGCGTGCGGCCGGAGGCGCTGCCGCCCGTGGAGCTGTACGACGACCCGGCTGCGCAGCGCGAGTTCGTTGCCGCCCCGCGCGAGGGCCTGCGCGAGGCGACCCTGATCCTCGATCGGATCCGCTGCGCGGCCTGCCTGTGGCTGAACGAGCAGTCGCTGCGGCGCGTGCCGGGCGTGCTGCGCGCCGACGTCAACTTCACCACGCAGCGCGCGCAGGTGGCCTGGGACCCGGCGGTGACCAAGCTCTCGAGGATCCTCGAGGCGATCCGCGCGGTCGGCTACGACGCCTATCCGTTCGACCCGCGCCGCGGCGATGAGCTCGCGCGCGGCGAGCGGCGCCGCGCGCTCTGGCGGCTCTTCGTCGCCGGCTTCGGCGCCATGCAGGTGATGATGTACGCCTGGCCCGCCTATATCGACGCGGGCGGCGGCACACTCAGCGCCGGGGCCGGGAGCCTGATGCGCTGGGCGAGCTTCGTGCTCACCACGCCGGTGCTGCTTTTCTCCTGCGCGCCGTTCTTCCGCGGCGCCTGGCAGGACGCGAGGCAGCGCCGCATCAGCCTGGATACGCCGATCGCGCTGGGGCTCGCCGCCGGATTCGGCGCGAGCGCCTGGGCGACGCTCACCGGTGCGGGCGAGGTGTACTTCGATTCCATCGCCATGCTTGCCTTCCTGCTGCTTGGCGCGCGCACCGCGGAGCTCTTCGCGCGCCAGAAAGCCGGCCGTGAGCTGGATCGCCTCGCGCGCTGGATGCCCTCGCTTGCGCTGCGCTTCGTCGCGGGCGGCGCGACCGAGCGTGTCCCCGCGTACGCGCTCGCCGCGGGCGACCGCGTGCTCGTCGGCGCGGGCGAGCGCGTGCCGGCGGACGGCGTGGTGGAGGAAGGCGCCTCAAGCGCCGACGAGTCGCTGCTCACCGGCGAGTCGCGCCCGGTCGCGAAGGCCGCAGGCGCGGTCCTGGTCGGCGGCGCGGTGAACCTCGAGCAGCCGCTCACCATGCGCGTCACGCACGCCGGGGCCGACACGCAGGCGGCGGCGATCGGACGGCTGGTGGAGCGCGCCGCTGCGAGCCGGCCGCTGCTGGTGGAGCGCGCCGACCGCCTCGCCCAGGTGCTCACCTACATCGTCATCGCCGTGGCGGCGCTCGCCTGGCTCGCATCCGGCAGCGTCTGGGTGGCGGTCGCGGTTCTGGTGGCCACCTGCCCGTGCGCGCTCGCGCTTGCCGCGCCGATCGTGCTGACCCGCGCCGGCGCGCTTCTGCTGGCGCGCGGTGCGGCGCTCACGCGCTCGCGCGCGCTCGAGGCGCTGGAGCGCACGACCGACGTGGTGCTCGACAAGACCGGCACTCTCACGCGCGGTCGGCCCGCGATCGCGCGCGTGGCGCCGCTCTCGGATCTCGACGAGGCGCGCTGCCGGGCGCTTGCCGCGGCGCTGGAAGCCTCCAGCACGCATCCGCTCGCTCGCGCTTTTGCGGCCACGGGCGATGCCGGCGGCGCCGGCGAGACGAGGCGCGGCGTGCCGGGTGGCGTAGGGGCGGCGGACCTCGCGCCGGTACTGCAGGCCCTTCGGAACGAAGCGGGGCAGGGCGTCGAGGCGCGTATGGGCGAGCACCTGGTGCGCATCGGCTCGCCGCGCTTCTGCGCCGGGATCGCCGGCACGCCCGCGCCGCAGACGGGCGCGCAGGTGTATCTCGCGCAGGAAGGCCGTTGGCTCGCCGCCTTCTTCATCGAGGACGCGTTGCGGCCGGAGGCAGTTGACGTCGTCGCGGGGCTCGGCGCGCGCGGCCTGCGCGTGCACCTGCTGAGCGGCGACGAGCCGGCGATCGTGGAGGCGATGGCGCAGCGCCTGGGCATCGGCGCCTGGCTCGGCGGCGCCACGCCACAGGCGAAGTTCGATTACGTCGCGCGCCTGCAGGCCGAAAGGCGCGTGGTGGCGATGGTGGGCGATGGCCTGAACGATGCGCCGGTGCTCGCGCGGGCGGATGCCTCGGTGGCGATGGGCGCGGGCGCCGACGCCGCGCAGCTGCAGGCGGACGTGGTGCTCACGGGGGACCGGCTCGGCGCGCTCGGGGACGTGCTCGGAGCCGCGCGCGGCGCGATGCGCCTCGTGCGCCAGAACCTCGGCTGGGCGCTCGCCTACAATGCGGTGGCGCTGCCGGCCGCCGCGCTCGGCTGGATCGGGCCCTGGGAGGCCGCGATCGGCATGTCGGCGAGCTCGTTCATCGTGGTGCTGAACGCCCTGCGTCCCCTCTACCGGGAGAAAGCTTGGAAAGCAGCCTCTACCTCCTCGTCCCCCTCTCGGTCGCTCTCGTATTCCTGATCGGCTGGGTGTTCTGGCGCGCGCTGCAGTCGGGGCAGTTCGACGACCTGGAGCGGCCCGCGCACGACATCCTGATGGACGACGACAAGCCCGGGTCAGGGCCCGCTTCCCGGGTTTGATGATGAACTTGGGCCCTGACCCCGCTCTTGTCGTTCGCGCGCAGGCGCTCTCCAAGACCTACCAGGCGGGCGCGCTCGCGGTGCCCGCGCTGCGCGAGGCGAGCTTCACCATAGAGCGCGGTTCGCTGGTCGCCTTTGTCGGCCCTTCCGGCAGCGGCAAGAGCACGCTGCTCAACATGGTGGGATGCCTTGACCACCCGAGCAGCGGCAAGCTGGAGGTGCTGGGCACCGACGTCGCAAGCCTCGACCGGCGCGCGGCGGCGGACTTCCGCGGCGCGAACCTGGGATTCATCTTCCAGGACTTCAACCTGATCCCGGTGCTCTCGGCGGCGGAGAACATCGAATACCCGCTGCTCATGGTGCAGAACCGGCCGCCCGCCGAGCGGCGCGCGCGCGTCATGGAGCTTCTCGAAGCGGTAGGCATGCGCGAGCAGGCCGGCAAGCGCCCCGACCAGCTCTCCGGCGGGCAGAAGCAGCGCGTGGCGGTGGCGCGCGCCCTTGCCTCGCGCGCGAAGCTCGTGCTCGCCGACGAGCCCACCGCCAACCTCGACCACGACACCGCTTACCGCATCCTCGGCCTGATGAAGAAGATGCGCGACGAGTCCGGCACCACTTTCGTCTTCTCCACGCACGAT
Source organism: Burkholderiales bacterium (assembly GCA_036390555.1). Classification (GTDB taxonomy): domain Bacteria; phylum Pseudomonadota; class Gammaproteobacteria; order Burkholderiales; family SG8-39; genus JAABQT01. Next base: position 16,623 of record DASWBP010000023.1, read on the forward strand.
CCCAAGATCGTCAACGAAGCCGAGGTGGTCCTCACGCTCGAGGACGGGCGCCTCGTGGGCAACGAGGCGAAGCGCCATGGCTAAGGTCCTCTGGCTCGCCGCGCGCAACCTCGCCCGCTACTGGCGGCGCACGCTCCTCACCTCGGGCCTGATCATCCTCGGCGTGGTGGCGGTGCTGCTGTTCATCGCCGTCTCGGGTTCCTTCAAGGGGCTGATCGTCGGCCAGATCACCGACTCGATGCTCGGCCACCTGCAGCTGCACCGGCGCGGCTACGTCGCCTCGATCGACAACCTGCCGCTCAACCTCAACATGAAGCCGCAGGCGGTCGCCGCGGCCGACAAGGCGCTCGGCGCGGATCCTGCGGTGGTGGCCTGGTCGCCGCGTCTCAAGTTCGGCGCCATGTTCAGCAACTTCACCGAGACGACGTCCATCCGCCTGAACGGCGTGCTGCCCGAGCGCGAGGCGGCCGCCATGCCGATGCTCGCCAGGCGCGTCGTGCAAGGGAGCGTCGCCAGCGGCCTGCTCGAGCGCGGCAAGGTCCTGGTGCCCGAGATCCTCGCGCGCGGCATGAAGCTCAAGCCCGGCGACACGGTGGTGCTGGTGGCGACCAACCTCGACGGCTCGGTGAACGGTCAGACCTTCGTGGTGCAGGGCGTGCTGGGCGACGTCACCGGCCCGGGTGGACGCGACGGCTACGTGCACCTCGAGGATGCGCGCCAGCTGCTGCGCATGACGGAAGCCGAGGTGAGCGAGATCGCCGTGCGCCTGAAGGACCTCGGCCTGCTGCCGCAGGCGAAGGCGCGGCTCGAGGAGGCGGTCTCGGGCCTGCGCAATCCGCAGGGCGAGAGCGTGCTGCAGGTGCACGGCTGGGACCAGCTCTCGCCCTTCGCCAACATCGCGCGCATGATCGACCTGCTCGACGTCTTCATCCGCGTGATGCTGGTGGGCATCGTGCTGATCGCGGTGATGAACGTGATGATCATGGCGGTCTACGAGCGCATCCGCGAGATCGGCATGATCGCGGCGATCGGCACGCCGCCGCGGCGCATCCTCGCGCTGTTCCTCGCCGAGGGCGCGCTGCTTGGGCTGGCGGGCACGCTGATCGGCGTAGTGCTCAGCCTCGCCGCCGTCCATGCGCTCAATGTCTGGCCGGTGCACTTCACCTTTGGCCGCGACCAGCAACTGGTGCTCGCGCCCTCCCTCGCCGCCGGGGATGCGCTCGTCGTCGGCGCGATCGTCGTCGTCATGGCGATCCTCGCCAGCCTGCAGCCCGCCTGGAAGGCGGCGCGCATGGACCCCATCACCGCCCTGAGGCACGTCTAGCCATGCTCCACCAAGCGGCCTGTCCCGCCACGCCCTGCACCTGGATCCGGCTTGCGCTGCGTCGGGTCATCTTCGCCGCGCTGCTCGCCGCACTCGCGCCGCCGCTCGCCCTGGCCCTCGACGGCGAGGCGATCCTCAGGCAGGTGGACCGCAAGCTCAATCCCGAGTCCTACGAGATGTACCGCAAGCTCATCAACATCGAGCCCGACGGCAGGAAGAAGGAGTTCGTGCTGTTCACGGTGAAGAAGGGGCGCGACAAGATGGTGGCCCTGTTCCTTGACCCGCCGAGCGAGAAGGGGCGCGCCACGCTGCGCCTCGGGGACAACATGTGGCTCTACATCCCGAACGTCGGCAAGCCGATCCGCATCACGAGCCTCCAATCGGTGGTGGGCGGCGTGTTCAACAACGCGGACATCCTCAACCTCGACTACAGCGTCGAATACGCCGTGGAGAAGGCCGCCGAGGAGGGAAAGACCTACCAGCTGGAGCTCAAGGCGAAGAGCGGCGCGGTGGCCTACGACCGGCTGAAGATGCGCGTGGATCGCGCCACCCTCACGCCGACCGAGATCGAGGCCTACGCGGCGAGCGGCCTGCTCATCAAGACCCTGCGTTTCAAGGACATGAAGGACTTTGGCGGCGGGTTGCGGCGCCCGGCGACCATGGAGACCGACAGCCCGCTGCACAAGGACCACAAGTCGGTGATGCTCTACGGCAGCATTAAGGCGAAGTCATTCTCCGACGAGATCTTCACGCTCGACTACCTGCCGCGCGCGGGCGAGCTGCGCTAGGCCGTGCGGCTCGCCGCGGCGCTCGCCGGTGCGTGCCTCGCGGGCGCGGCGCTCGCCCAGCAGGAGGAGTTCAAGTTCGACGCGGGGCAGTTCGAGAAGAAGCCCTACGAGTTCGGCGGCTTCCTGCAGGGCAGCGCTGAGCGCCAGTGGCTGGATCAGGGCGCGGCGCTCTACCCGCTGCAGTTCGGCGGCGTCACCGACAAGACCAACGACCGCGCCAGCGGCGTCGCCGAGCTTTCCGGCACCCTGCGCAAGGACTCGCTGCGCGCCTACTTTCTCGCGCACGGCGAATACCTGAACGACGTGCGCGCCTCGGGCGGCGAGGCGAAGTTCTACGAGGCCTACCTGGCGTGGCAGGCTTCGACGAGCCTCGCGCTCGAGGCCGGCAAGAAGACGCAGCGCTGGGGCAAGGGCTACGCCTGGAGCCCGGTGGCGTTCCTCGAGCGCCCCAAGGATCCCGAGGACCCCGAGCTCGCGCGCGAAGGCTTCGTCACCGTCGCGGGCAGCTACGTGCGCAGCAATGCCGGGCCTTTCCAGAACATCTCCTTCACGGCGCTCGCCGTGCCGACCACCTCGGACCTCAATGCCGACTTCGGCGCGCCCGAGCACGCCAACCCCGCGGCGAAGCTCACGCTCCTCTACCGCGACACCGACATCGACTTGCTGTGGCTCGGCGAGGGCGCGCGCAGCGCGCGCTTCGGCTTCGACGTGTCGCGCAACTTCGGCACCAACCTCGAAGTGCACGCCGAATGGGCGCACATCCGGGATTTCCAGCAGCCGGTGCTCGACGCAAGCGGCGTGCTCGCGCTCGCGCCGCCGCGGGACGCGACGAGCTGGCTCCTCGGCCTGCGCTACCTCACCGAGCGCGACACCACCTGGATCGTCGAGTACTACCGCAGCGGCACCGGCTACAGCGAGGCGCAGGCGCAGGACTTCTTCGCGGCCGCGCACGCGGGCGCCGCGCTCGGCGCGCTATCGCCCGTGCTGCGCGCCGCCGCGCAGGCCGGCTACGCGCGCCCCAACGCCATGCAGCGCTACCTCTACGTGCGCGCGAGCCAGAAGGAGCCCTTCGACATCCTCTACTTCACGCCGAGCGCCTTCGCCATCGTCAACCTCGACGATGGCAGCTATTCATTGGTCGGCGAGCTGCTCTACACCGGCTTCGGCGACTTCGAGGTTCGCCTGCGCGCGGCGGTCAATTCCGGCGACCGGCTGACGGAGTTCGGCGAGAAGCCGGTGGACGAGCGCCTGGAGCTACGCCTGCGCTGGCACTTCTAGAATCACGCCGAGCGTCGCCGGCATCTGCTGACCCCCGCGATGCGTCTCGGGGATCATCTCGTGGCTCACGACGAAGGGCTGCGCGCCCGCGTCGATCGCGGGCACGATGAGCGTATAGGCGCTCGCCGACAGCATCAGGACGGCGGCGAAGCCGAGCCTCAAGCCTTCGGTGCGGCGCGAGATCTCGCGCCATGCGAGCGCCGGCAGCGCGCCGACGGCAGTCGCCGCGGTGGCGGCCAGCCCACCCAGCAGCGCGCCGTGGAGCGCTTCGCTCACGTCGCTTCGAGTTCGCTCGTCAGGCGAGGTCGAAGCGGTCCAGGTCCATCACCTTGGCCCACGCCGCCACGAAGTCCTTCACGAACTTCTCCTTCGCGTCGGCGCTCGCATAGACCTCGGCGAGTGCCCGCAACTGCGAGTTCGAGCCGAAGACGAGGTCCACACGCGTACCGGTCCACTTCACCTTGCCCGTCTTGCGGTCGCGCCCCTCGAACACGTCCTGCGCGTCCGAGACCGGCTTCCACGCCGTGCGCATGTCGAGCAGGTTGACGAAGAAGTCGTTGGAGAGCGTCTCGGGTTTCGAGGTGAAGACCCCATGCTTCGCGCCGCCGACGTTGGTGCCCAGCATGCGCAGGCCGCCGACCAGCACCGTCATTTCGGGCGCCGTGAGCGTCAGCAGCTGCGCGCGGTCGACTAGCAGCTGCTCTGCGGCGACCGGGAACTCGCCGCGCAGGTAGTTGCGGAAGCCCTCGGCGAGCGGCTCGAGCACCTCGAAGGACTCGACGTCCGTCTGGTCCTGCCGCGCGTCCATGCGTCCGGGCTTGAACGGCACTTTCACGGCGACGCCGGCCTTCTTCGCGGCGGCTTCGACGCCCGTGCAGCCCGCGAGCACGATCAGGTCGGCGAGCGACACTTTCTTGCCGCCCTTGGCCTTCTTGTTGAAGTCGGCCTGGATGCTCTCGAGCGTCTTCAGCACCTTTGCGAGCTGTGCCGGCTGGTTCACGGCCCAGTCCTTCTGCGGGGCGAGCCGGATGCGCGCGCCGTTGGCGCCGCCGCGCTTGTCGGAGCCGCGGAAGGTGGAGGCCGACGCCCAGGCCGCCGACACGAGTTGCGACACTGTCAGCTTCGAGGCGAGGATCTTCTTCTTGAGGTCGGCGATCTCCTTCTCGCCGATCAGCTTGTGGTTGACGGCAGGAATCGGGTCTTGCCAGATCAGCTCTTCCTTCGGCACTTCCGGTCCGAGGTAGCGGGCGCGCGGGCCCATGTCGCGGTGCGTCAGCTTGAACCAGGCGCGCGCGAAGGCATCGGCGAAGGCCTGCGGGTCCTCGAGGAACCGGCGCGAGATCTTCCCGAATTCCGGATCGAAGCGCAGCGTGCAGTCGGTGGTCAGCATGGTGGGCTTGTGGAACTTGCCCGGCACATGCGCGTCGGGAATGATCGCCGGCGCGTCCTTGGCCACCCATTGCTTGGCGCCGGCGGGCGACTTGGTCAGCTCCCACTCGTACTTGAACAGGTTCTCGAAGAAGTTGTTGCTCCACAGCGCCGGGGACTTGGTCCAGGTCACTTCCAGGCCGCTCGAGATCGTGTCGGCGCCGCGCCCCGTGCCGTGGTCGCTCATCCAGCCCAGGCCCTGCGCCTCCAGCGGCGCGCCTTCCGGATCCGGGCCCTTGTGCGATTCCGGCGCGGCGCCATGGCACTTGCCGAAGGTATGGCCGCCGGCGATCAGCGCGACGGTCTCCTCGTCGTTCATCGCCATCCGGCTGAAGGTGGCACGGATGTCCTTGGCGGCAGCCAGGTAGTCGCCGCTCGCGTTCGGGCCTTCGGGGTTCACGTAGATCAGGCCCATGTGGGTGGCGCCGAACGGCCCCAGGTCGCGATCGCCGCTGAAGCGTTTGTCGGTGCCCAGCCACGCGATCTCCTCGCCCCAGTTCACGTCCTCGTCCGGCTCCCAGACGTCGGCGCGGCCGCCGCCGAAGCCGAAAGTCCTGAAGCCCATGGACTCCAGCGCGACGTTGCCCGCGAGGATCATCAGGTCGGCCCAGGAAATCTTCCTGCCGTACTTCTGCTTGATCGGCCAGAGCAGGCGCCGTGCCTTGTCGAGGTTGACGTTGTCGGGCCAGCTGCCGAGGGGCGCGAAGCGCTGCTGCCCGCGCCCGCCGCCGCCGCGCCCGTCCGTGACCCGGTAGGTCCCGGCGCTGTGCCAGGCCATGCGGATGAAGAACGGGCCGTAGTGGCCGAAGTCCGCCGGCCACCAGTCCTGCGAGTCGGTCATCAGCTTCACCAGGTCCTTCTTCAGCGCTTTGTAATCCAGGCTCTTGAACTCCTTGGAGTAGCTGAAGCCCTTGCCCATGGGGTCGGACTTCGCCGAATGCTGGTGCAGCAGCTCCAGGCGCAGCTGCCCGGGCCACCAGTCGCGATTGCTCCGGCCGACGCCGGCGATGTGGCTGAACGGGCACTTGCCCGAGCTCTGGTCCTTGGTCTTTGTATCCATAGGGCGCTCCGATCGGCTGCGTGCGTGGTTGGGACGTACGCCCATTGCACTCCCAAATTCTCGCGGCGTGAAATTGATTGTGGCGATGCGCGGGATTGGCGTCGGCTATCCCGGGGGCGCTGCGAACGCGCCCACGAGCCGGGCGCGGGCGGCTGCGCCCGGTTTGATGCAAATCAAATCGGCAGTTTTCCCCTTATCTAGCATGGCTTTCGCCAAGAATCCGGGGAGCCTGCCTGCATGAGCAACGAATCGACGTATAACTACAAGGTCGTCCGCCAGTTCGCGATCATGACCGTAGTCTGGGGCGTGGTCGGCATGCTGGTCGGCGTGATCATCGCCGCGCAACTGCTGTGGCCGGAGTTCCTCGGCGGCATTCCCTGGCTGTCCTACGGCCGACTGCGCCCGCTGCACACCAACGCCGTGATCTTCGCCTTCGGCGGCTGCGCGCTCTTCGCCACCTCCTACTACGTCGTGCAGCGCACGACGCACGCGCGCATCTTCTCGGATGGCCTTGCCGCCTTCACCTTCTGGGGCTGGCAGGCGGTGATCGTGCTCGCGGCGATCACGCTGCCGCTCGGCATCACCACCTCCAAGGAATATGCCGAGCTCGAGTGGCCGATCGACATCCTGATCGCGCTCGTCTGGGTCGCCTACGCGGTGGTCTTCTTCGGCACCCTGTGGAAGCGCAAGGTTCCGCACATCTACGTCGCCAACTGGTTCTTCGGCGCCTTCATCCTGACGGTGGCGATCCTGCACATCGTCAACAGCGCCGCGATCCCGGCGACCTTCTGGAAATCCTACTCGGCCTACGCCGGTGCGCAGGACGCGATGGTGCAGTGGTGGTACGGCCACAACGCGGTGGGCTTCTTCCTCACCGCGGGCTTCCTCGGGATGATGTACTACTTCATCCCGAAGCAGGCCGGGCGCCCCGTCTACTCCTACCGCCTCTCCGTGGTGCACTTCTGGGCGCTGATCTTCACCTACATGTGGGCGGGCCCCCACCACCTGCACTACACGGCGCTGCCCGACTGGGCGCAATCGCTCGGCATGGTCTTCTCGCTGATCCTGCTGGCGCCCTCCTGGGGCGGCATGATCAACGGCATCATGACCTTGTCGGGGGCCTGGCACAAGCTGCGCCAGGACCCGATCCTCAAGTTCCTCATCGTCTCGCTCTCGTTCTACGGCATGTCCACGTTCGAGGGCCCGATGATGTCCATCAAGACCGTGAACGCGCTCTCGCACTACACCGACTGGACGATCGGCCACGTGCACAGCGGAGCGCTCGGCTGGGTGGGCCTCGTCTCGATGGGCTCGATCTACTTCCTCGTGCCGCGGCTCTTCGGCCGCGCCGAGATGTGGAGCGTGCGCCTGATCAACGTGCACTTCTGGGTGGCGACCATCGGCATCGTGCTCTACATCGCCGCCATGTGGATCGCCGGCGTGATGCAGGGCCTGATGTGGCGCGCGGTGGGCGCGGACGGCACGCTCACCTACACCTTCGTCGAGAGCGTGAAGGCGACCTATCCCTTCTACGCCATCCGCCTGCTCGGCGGGCTGCTGTACCTCGGCGGCATGGTGATCATGGCCTACAACGTGTTCAAGACCGTCGCCGAGGGCCGGTCGGTGGAAGCGCCGATCCCCGCCCCGAAGCTGGCGCACGCCTAGGAGAGCGCTCATGAAACTCACGCATGACATGATCGAGCGCAACCAGGCGCTGCTCATCATCCTGGTCATCCTGGTGGTCGCGGTCGGCGGCCTGGTGGAGATCGTGCCGCTCTCCTTCCAGAAGTCGGTCACCGAGCCGGTGAAGGGGCTGAAGCCGTATACGCCGCTGCAGCTCACCGGGCGCGACGTCTACATCCGCGAGGGCTGCTACAACTGCCACTCGCAGATGGTGCGGCCGTTCCGCGCCGAAGTGGAGCGCTACGGCCACTACTCGGTGGCAGGCGAGTTCGTCTACGACCACCCGTTCCAGTGGGGCTCCAAGCGCACCGGGCCGGACCTGCACCGCGTCGGCGCCCGCTACTCCGACGAATGGCACCGCATCCACCTCAACGACCCGCGCAGCGTGGTGCCCGAATCGAACATGCCAGCCTACCCGTGGCTGGCGAAGAGCGCCGCCAACGCCGAGGACATCGAGGCGAAGCTGCGCGCGCTGCGCCGCGTCGGCGTGCCCTACAGCGACAAGGAGATCGCCGGGGCGAAGGAAGAGCTCAAGGACAAGACCGAGTTGGACGCGCTGATCGCCTACCTGCAGGTGCTCGGCACGGCCCTCAAGCAGAAGGCGAACTGACCATGGACCTCAACGAGTTGAGAAGCCTGGTGACGCTGGCGGCCTTCGCCGCGTTCCTCGGCATCGTGTGGTGGGCCTACGCGCCGGCGCGCAGGGAGCGCTTCGAGCGCGATGCGCGCCTGCCCTTTGAAGACGGGGAATGAGCATGAGCCAGTTCACGAGCAGCTTCTGGGACCTCTACATCAGCATCATCACGATCGTCAGCATCGTCGGCTGCGGGGTGCTGCTGGTGGCGCAGAGCAAGCGCCGCGTCGCCGGCGGCGAGGCCGAGACGACCGGCCATACCTGGGACGAGGACCTCGGCGAGTACAACAACCCGCTGCCGCGCTGGTGGATGTGGCTGTTCTGGATCACCATCTTCTTCGGCCTGGTGTACCTGGTGCTCTACCCGGGGCTGGGCAGCTACGCGGGCGTCTGGAAGTGGACGCAGGTGTCGCAGCTCGAGGCGGAGAACAAGCAGGCCGAGGCGCAGTTCGGCCCCCTCTACGACAAGTTCGCCGCGCAGGACGTGGCGACGCTCGCCAAGAATCCCGAGGCGCTCGCCATCGGCCAGAAGCTTTTCCTCAACACCTGCGCCGGCTGCCATGCCTCGGACGCCGCGGGCAGCCGCGGCTTTCCCAACCTGACCGACAACGACTGGCTGTGGGGCGGCACGCCTGAGGCGATCAAGACCTCGATCACCGAGGGCCGCAATGGCGTGATGCCGCCGTTCGCACCGGCGCTGGGCGAGCAGGGCACCAAGGACGTGGCGCACTACGTCCTGTCATTGAGCGGCCTGGCCGCGGACAGCATCCGCGCCGAGCGCGGCAAGCCGCTCTTTGCGCAGACCTGCGCCGCCTGCCACGGCGCCGACGGCAAGGGTAACCAGATGCTCGGCGCGCCCAACCTCACCGACAAGACCTGGCTCTACGGCGCGGGCGAGGCGGCGATCATCGAGGGCGTCACGCGCGGCCGCAACAACCAGATGCCGGCGCACAAGGAACTTCTCACCCCGGCCAAGATCCACCTGCTCACGGCGTACGTGTACTCCCTATCGCAGCAGAAGTGAGCAACGACGCGGCGGCACCCGAGAGGCTGGTAGAGCAGTCGCTCTACGAAGTCCGCAAGACCATTTACCCGCGCGCGGTGCGCGGCTGGTTCGCCGCCTGGCGCTGGGCGCTGGTGTGGGCGACGCAGCTCGTCTTCTACGGCCTGCCCTGGCTGCAGTGGAACGAGCGCCAGGCGGTGCACTTCGACATCGTGCACCGCAAGTTCTACATCTTCGGGCTGGTGTTCTGGCCGCAGGACATCATCTACCTGACGGTCCTGCTGATCATCTCGGCGCTGTCGCTGTTTCTGTTCACGGCGGTGGCGGGTCGGCTGTGGTGCGGCTACGCCTGCCCGCAGACCGTGTACACCGAGATCTTCATGTGGATCGAGAAGGCGATCGAGGGCGACCGCGCGGCGCGCATGCGGCTGGACGCCGCGCCGCCTTCCGCGCGCAAGTTCGGCCTCAAGGCCGCCAAGCACGGCGCCTGGATCGCCGTGGCGCTGTGGACCGGCTTCACCTTCGTCGGCTACGTCACGCCGATCCGCGAGCTCTGGGACGAGGTGGTGTCGATAGGCCCGTGGCTCGCCGGCGGCGCGGCGCCCCAGCTCGGGCCGTGGGAGACCTTCTGGATCCTGTTCTACGGCTTTGCCACCTACGGCAACGCCGGCTGGATGCGCGAGCAGGTGTGCAAGTACATGTGCCCCTACGCGCGCTTCCAGAGCGCGATGTTCGACAAGGACACGCTGATCATCACCTACGATCCCGAGCGCGGCGAGCCGCGCGGCTCGCGCTCGCGCAGCGCCGATCACAAGGCGCTCGGGCTCGGCGATTGCGTGGACTGCAAGATCTGCGTGCAGGTTTGCCCGACCGGCATCGACATCCGGGAAGGCCTGCAGTACGAGTGCATCGGTTGCGCGGCCTGCATCGACGGCTGCGACCAGGTGATGGAGCGCGTCGGCTATCCCAAAGGCCTGATCCGCTACTCCACCACGACCGCCCTCGAGCAGAAGCTTACGCGCACGCAGATGTTCCGCCGCGCCTTCCGCCCGCGCGTGCTGATCTACAGCACGATCCTGCTCGCCATCATCGCCGCGACGGGTGTCAGCCTGTGGCTGCGTGTGCCGCTCAAAGTGGACGTGATCCGCGACCGCGCGGCGATCGCGCGCGAGGTGGAGGGCGGCGCAATCGAGAACGTCTACCGCCTGCAGCTCATGAACACCCAGGAGGACGAGCGCTACTACTACGTCGTCGTCAGCGGCCTGCCGGGCATCCACCTGGCGACGCGCGGCGACTTCCTGGTGGACGGCGCCTCCAGCCGCATGGTGACGCTGCGCGTGCGCGTAGGCCCCGGGGCGGTGAAGCAGGGCACGCACCCGATCCAGTTCCACGTCAGCGCCGCCGGCGTCGCCGGCGTCGAAGTGCACGAGAAGTCCGTTTTCATCGTAAGGTAGCGCCATGAGCCGACCCTGGTATCGCGAGCCCTGGCCGTGGATCCTGATGGCGCCGCCCGCCGCCGCGGTGGTCGCGGGCGCGGCCACGATCTGGATCGCCGTGGGCAGCGCCGACGGCCTGGTGGCCGACGATTATTACAGGCGCGGCCTGGCCATCAACCAGGTGCTGGCGCTCGAGGAGAACGCGCGGCGCCTGGGCGTGAATGCGCGCGCCGAGGCGCGCGATGGCCGCCTGCGCGTGGTGCTGGCGGGCGCTGCGCCGGAAGCGCTGTTCGCGCAGCTTGCACACGCCACGCGCGCGGGCTTCGACCAGCGGCTGCGCCTCGCGCCCGCGGCCCCTGGCGTCTACGAAGCGGAGCTGCCGCCGCTTGCGGCAGGGCGCTGGCGCGTGGTGCTCGAGGATCCGCGCCGCGAATGGCGCGTGGTGCAGGAGGAGCTATGAGGAACTGGATGGTGATCCTGTGGCCGTCGTTCATCGTCGGCGGCATCGGCGAAGTGCTGTTCTTCACCGTGTTCGACCCGCGGCAGCTGTACCTGTTCGGCGAGCCCACCACGTTGAGCCGCCACGCCATCTACACGATCGGCTTCTTCCTGTGCTGGGCGTTCGCCGCGTCCTCCAGCGCGCTCACCTGCTACCTGCGCCGCCGCGCCGATGAAATCAACAAGCCGCTCGCATCCTAGCTTGCGCGCGGGGCTCGCCGCCTGCGGCGCCGCCGCCGTCCTGCTGGCCGCGTTCGCCGCGCCGGCGGGTGCCCAGAATGCCGCGCGCGGCAAGGCGCTCTACGAGACGCACTGCCTCGCCTGCCACTACGAGCGCATCCACAAACGCGACGCCGCGCGCTCGCTCGTACGCTCGATGGCGCAGCTGCGCGCCGAAGTGGCGAGGCGCATCGAGCTGACCGGGCAGCGCTTCTCGATCGAGGACGCCGACGACATCGCCGAGTACCTCAATCAGTCGCATTACCGCTTCGGCCTCGGCCCGACCGGCGCGCGCGAGCTGATCTACGGCAGCGAGCTGCTGAGCACCGCCGAGCGCGAGCAGTTCCGCCGCGAGCTCGCCGCCGCGCCGGACGCGGCCGCGGAAGGGCAGGTACGCAGGCAGCACCGCGAGCGGGTGCGCCAGCGCGCAAAGCAGCGCGGCGTGCAGCTCACCGAGCCCTCAGGCACGCTGCCGCGATGAAGCGCGCGCGCTTCGCGTTGGCGGCAGCGCTGCTCGCCGCCGGCCTGGGCGCGCAGGCGGCGGGAGATGCGGCAAAGGGCGAGAAGCTGCACGCTTCCTGCCTGAGCTGCCACGGCACCGAGGTCTACGTGCCGCCCAAGCGCAAGGTGAAGACGCTCGCAGCGCTGCGCAAGGAGACCGTGCGCTGGGGCGACCACTACAACCCCGCTTTCACGAAGGCGGAGATCGACCACCTCGTCGCCTACCTCAACCGCGACTTCTACAAGTTTCCGTAGCTTGGCGACGCTCACCTTCCTGGGCGCGGCGGGCGAGGTCACCGGCTCGTGCCACCTCGTCGAGCACGGCGGCATCCGGTTCCTGATCGATTGCGGCATGTTCCAGGGCGGCGCGGACGCCGAGCGCCGCAACGCGCGCTTCGCCTTCGAGCCGCGCGATATCGAGTTCGTGCTGCTGTCGCATGCGCACATCGACCACTCGGGCCTCATTCCGCGCCTCGTCGCGCACGGCTTCAAGGGCGCGGTGTACGCCACGCAACCGACTTGCGACCTCCTTGGCGTGATGCTGCCGGACAGCGGGCACCTGCAGGAGCGCGAGGCCGAGCGCGAGGGCGGCGCGCCGCTCTATACCCAGCACGAGGCGGAGATGAGCCTCGCGCGGCTGATCCCTGTCGAGTACGGCGTCGAGGTGAGGCCGCACGCCAAGGTGCGAAGCGTGTTCCGCGATGCGGGTCACATCCTCGGCTCGGCGATCCTGGAGGTGTGGCTCGGCGGCACGAAGCTCGTCTTCTCCGGCGACCTCGGCCAGCCCGGCCACCCGATCGTCGAGGACCCCACGCCCATCACGGATGCCGACGTGCTGCTCGTCGAGTCCACCTACGGCAACCGCGACCACAAGAGCCTCGCGCAGACCATGGACGAGTTCGCCTATGCGCTGACCGACACCATGGCGAGCCGCCGCGGCAACGTGGTGATCCCGGCCTTCGCCGTGGGCCGCACGCAGGACATCCTGCACTTCATCGGCGAGCTGCGCGAGCAGAAGCGCCTGCCGAAGATGGACGTGTACGTGGATTCGCCGATGGCGCTTGCCGCCACGCGCATTACGCTGAAGTACGTGAAGCTGCCGGCGCTCGAGCACGTGCGCTTCACCGAGAGCGTCGAGGATTCGATGGCCATCAACCAGGTGAAGGCGGGCGCCGCCATCATCTCGGCGAGCGGCATGTGCGAGGGCGGGCGCATCAAGCACCACCTGCGCCACAACATCTCGCGCGCGGAGTGCGCCATCGTCTTCGCCGGCTTCCAGGCGGCGGGCACGCTAGGCCGCCGCATCGTGGATGGCGCGCCGAGCGTGCGCATCTTCGGCGAGGAATACCCGGTGCGCGCGCGCGTCTTCACCATCGGCGGGCTCTCGGCGCATGCCGACCAGTCGGCGCTGCTCGGCTGGCTCGGCCACTTCCGCAAGCCGCCGCGCCAGACCTGGGTCGTGCACGGCGAGCCGCTGGCGGCGGACGCGTTGAAAGGCCAGATCGAGAAGCGCTTTCGCTGGCGCGCCGCGGTGCCTTCGCAGGGGCAGACGATCGACCTCGGCACGTAGCCCGGCGGCGGCGCCAGGGGTCCCCATCGCGACGCGCCGAGCCGGATCGCGGGCGGAGGGAAGCAGGCCGAGGACTGTCTGAGCCCGTAAATGCAGGAAGGGCGAGTTCCGCAGGCCCCCGACGCCGGCGGGGAAATTGGGGTCTGACCCCAATTTTCCCCGGCGCTGGGGAAGGCGCCGCCGCCGGGCTCCGAGCCGCCTATCGGCGTGCGAAGGGCGATGCGGCGACTAGCGAGGAGCGATCAGACGTAGCCGGCAGAGGCGGCGTCGGCGTCCACCGGCTTGCCGAGGAAGTAGCCCTGCGCGCGATCGCAGCCGAGCGCGGCGAGGAAGTCGCGCTGCGCCTCGGTCGCGACGCCCTCGGCAACCACCTTCAGGCCGAGCGCGTGCGCGAGGCTGACGATGCCGCCGGCGAGCGCCATGGCGTGATCGTCGCCGGGCAGGTCGGCGACGATCGAGCGGTCGATCTTGAGGATGTCCACCCGGTAGCGGCGCAGCGAAGCGAGGTTGGAGTAGCCGGTGCCGAAGTCGTCGATCGCGAGCGTCACGCCGAGCTCCTTCAGCTTGGCGAAGGTGCTGGCGGCAACGTCGGCCTGGTGCATGGCGGTGGTCTCGGCCACCTCCAGCATCAGCAGCGCGGGCGGCAGGCCGCTCTCGGCGAGCACGCGCCGCACCAGCTCGATGAGCTTGGGATCGTTGAACTGCCGCAGCGACAGGTTGACCGACACCTGCACGCCGCGCTCGGTGCCGATGAAGGTCGCCCAGCGGCAGGCCTCGCGCAGCACCCACTCGCCCATCGCGATCACCAGCCCCGTGTCCTCGGCGAGCTGCAGGAATTCCGCCGGCGGCAAGAGGCCGCGCGAGGGGTGCTGCCAGCGCACCAGCGCCTCGTGCGCGCGCACCGCGCCGCCCGCGAGCTCGGCGATCGGCTGGTAGTGCACCACCAGCTCGCCCTTGGCGAGCGCGCGCCTGAGATCCTGCTCGAGCGACAGGCGCCGCGAGGCCACCTGGTTCATCTGCTCGGTGAAGAACTGGTAGTTGGCGCGCCCCGAGACCTTGGCGTGGTACATCGCCGCGTCGGCGTTGCTGATCAGCGACTCGGCGTCGCGCCCGTCGTCGGGGAACACGGCGATGCCGATCGAGGGCGTCACGGTCAGCTCGCGGTCGGCGACCTGCACCGGCACCGAGAGCGTCTCGATGATCTTCTGCGCCACGTTGGCGGCGTCCGAGGAGCGCTTCGCCTCGGGCAGCACGACGACGAACTCGTCGCCGCCCACGCGGCACACGGTGTCGCCGATGCGCAGCTGGCGCACCAGGCGCTGCGCGACTTCCTTGAGCACCTGGTCGCCCGCGGCGTGGCCGAGGGAGTCGTTGATCGCCTTGAAGCGGTCGAGGTCGACGAACATCACCGCGGTCTGCTTGCGATTGCGCTGCGAGAGCGCGAGCGCCTGCGTCAGGCGGTCTTCGAGGAGCCGCCGGTTCGGCAGCCCGGTGAGCGCATCGTGGTCGGCGAGGTGCTGCGCGCGCTCCTCGGCCTGCTTGCGGTCGCCGATCTCGGCGCCCAGGCGCTCGTTGGCGGCTTTCAGCTCCGCGGTGCGCTCGGCGACCGCGCGCTCCAGCTCCGAGCGCGCCTCGTGTGCCTCGCTGATGTCGTCGTAGATCCAGATCGAGCCGTCGTGCGGCTGCGCGGGATCGATCGCCTTGCCGACCACCTTGCACCAGACGAGGCTGCCGTCCTTGCGGCGCAGCTGCCGCTCGACGGTGTAGGCCTCGCCCTGCGCCAGCTGCGCATAGCTCTCGCGACCCGCGTCCTCGTGGGTCTGCGGCTTCGCGTAGACCACCGCGGTGCTCTGGCCGTTCAGCTCGCCCGGCGCGTAGCCGAGGATGCGCTCCAGCGCCCCGTTGCAGCGCTGGAACTGGCGGTTCTTGACGAAGGCGATGCCGACGGTGGCGTTGTCGAGGATCATCTCCTGCTCGGCGAGCGCGCGGCGCACTTCCTCGCTGGCGCGCCTGGCCTCGGTGATGTCCTCGAACAGCCACACCGTGCCCTTGGCGGGTTCGCCGGGCTGCAGCGCGCGCCCGGTCATGCGGCACCAGAAGCCGGTGCCGTCGCGCCGGCGCATCCACTGCTCGCGCGTGTGCGTGGCGCCGGTGTCCAGGTCTTCGTAGAACTTCGCCGCCTGCTCGTACTCCTGGTCGGTGAAGTAGAACTGGCGCGTCGTGGCGCCCGTCAGCTCGCCCGGGTCGTAGCCGAACAGCTCTTCGAACCTGCGGTTGCAGCGCAGCACCTGGCGCCCGCGCGCGAACGAGATGCCGACCACCACGTTGTTGAGCAGCGCTTCCTGCTCGGCGAGCAGCCGCTCGAGCTGCTCGCTGGCGCGCTGCTGCTCGGTGATGTCCTCGTTGGTCCACACCGAGCCGCGGTGCGGGTCGCGCGGATCGATCGCGCGCCCCACCGCGCGCACCCACATCACGCCGCCGTCCTTCCTCTTTCGCGTGCTGACGCCCTGGTACGGAACACCGCTGCGGAACTGCGCGTAAGCCTCCTCCACCTTGCGGTGTTCCTCCTCTGAAGCGTAGAAGATGGAGGTCGGCTTGCCGTTCAGCTCGCCCGGCGCATAGCCGTACATCTGCTCATAGCGCGCGTTGCAGCGCACGACGCGCCGGTCACGCACGAACACGATGCCGATCGAGGCGGTCTCGAAGATGGCTTCCTGCTCGCGCAGCAGGCGCGCCACCTCGTCGCCGTGGCGCCGCGCGGCGGTGACGTCCTCGACGATCCACACCGTGCCGCGCCGCGGATCGGTGCTGGAGATGGACTTGGCGATGATGCGCGCGAGGAAAGTGGTGCCGTCCTTGCGCTTCACCTCCCAGTCGAGGTCGAGCTGCTTGCCCGCCGAAAGCACCGGCACGGCGATGCGGCCGAGCGCGTCGTAGTTCTCGTGCGAGGGATACACCACCTCGCCGGGCTGCCCGATCAGCTCCTCGGGCTTCCAGCCGAACATCTCGGCGAACTTCGGGTTGCAGAGGAAGAACTTGCGGTCGCGCGTGAAGGCGATGCCGATCGAGGCGTTGGCGAGCACCGCCTCGTACTCGAGCTGCGTGTAGTGCGTGCGCCCGGCGTAGCTCGCCGGCGGCTGCGCCAGGCCCTCGGGCGGCGTGGTGCGGTCGTTCACCGGGCGCCGCCGGCGCTCTGCGCGACGCTCGCGCCAGCCAGCACCTGGAAGTCGCGCGCGTACTCGCGCAGGCGCGCCACCGCCACTGCGCGCTGGCGGGGGCTCAAGGAGCGCTCCAGGTCGGCGAGCATGGCGAGCAGGCCGTCGGTGAATTCGCGGTTCGCGCGCACGAAAGCCGGGTCGCGGCCGCCGTCCCAGTCCGCCGCCCAGTCGACGAGGCGCCGCGCGCATTCTCGCGCGCGCAGCATGGCGAGGAACTCGGCCTGGCGCCGGCGGCGCTCGCGGTCGCGCATCTCGCCGACGAGCGGCGCCGCTTCGTTGAATTGGCGGATGCGGCTGCGTTGCGCATCGCTCAGCTCCCCCAGCCAGTCCTCCAGCGTGTGCGTCAGGCGCTTCAGGCGCCGCGCCCGGATCTCCCCGGGCGTGCCCTCGAGGAACTCGCGCGCGAATTTCGCATTGTCCTCCGCGAAGCGCCGCTCGAGGTTCTCGATCTGCGCCGGGGCAAGCCGGTCGAGCAGATCCGCGGTATCGGCGCCCGCGCGGCGCAATCCCACGCGTGCCTGCTGTCGGATGGCATCGTAACCCCAAACCATGTCCGCGAGGGACGCGCCGCGTTCCAGCCGCGCGCCCGCCTCGGTGGCAAGGCGCGCGTACTGCGGCAGCGCCTCGGCGCGGTGCCAGGCGAGAAACGTTCCCAGTCGCGCATTGAACTCCTCGGCCTGCGTGTTCTTCAGGTCGAAGTAGCGCCCCACCTGCCAGCGGATGAACGTGTCGGCGTTGTTGTAGGCGAACTCGGTGGCGCTGCAGCCGGCGAGCAGCAGCGCGAGGCAGGCGAGCGCGGCGCGCAATACCCTCACCAGTAGGTCTCCACCGTGATGTGGCCTGGCGCGCGCCGCCGGTGCTTGCGCATGCCGCGCGCCGCGAGCGCCGCTGTGACGTCCGTCACCATCTGCGGGTTGCCGCACAGCATCGCGTGCGAACGCGCGGCCGAGAGCTCGGTGGCCGCGGCGCGCTCCAGCCGCCCGTCGGCGATCGCCGCCGGAATTCTTCCGTTGAGGGCTTGCGGAGCATTTTCACGACTGACAAATCGAATATACGAAAAAATCCCAGAACGAGTTCGGCGCACCTCTTCGATCATCTCCCGATAGACCAGCTCGCGTGCATGCCGAACACCATGCACCAGGATCACGCGCCGGTAGCGCTGCCAGGGCGTTGCGGTGCGCAGGATCGACAGAAACGGCGCAATCCCGGTACCGGTCGCCACCAGCCACAGGTCCTCGGCCGGCGGTACTTCGGCGAGCACGAGGAACCCTGAAGGGTTGTCGGCCACGTGGAGCGCGTCGCCCGCCTTGAGGCGCGCGAGCGCGGGCGAGAGCGGCCCCCCCGGCACGATCACGCCGTAGAACTCCAGCACCGGGTCCGCCGGCGGGTTGACGAACGAGAACGGGCGGGCCACGCGCTCGCCGCCCAGATCAAGCGCGATGCGCACGAACTGGCCAGCCTCGAACGCGAGCGGCGGCGCACCGGTTCCGAGCCCGACGCGCAGCGAAAACAGGGTGTCGGTCCAGGCGCGGGTTTCGATCACCCGCCCCTGCAGCCAGGCGCTCACTGGAGCCTGTGCGGCTCGAGCTGCATGTCCTGCAGCTCGCCGCCCAGCATCACGATGGCGCCGTGGCGGCGGTTGT
>DASWBP010000024.1:0-3873 GCA_036390555.1 Burkholderiales bacterium
GAGGGCATCATCCTCATCTGGGGGCCGGTGGGCATCAGCCAGCTGCCGCCGCCGCTGCTGCGCGGCGGCGTGGACCTGGGCTTCACCTTCTACCCGAAGTACCGGCTCTTCGTGATGGTGGTGGCGGGACTGCTGGTGCTCGCCACGTGGCTGTTTCTCGAGAAGACGCGCTACGGCGCGATCATGCGCGCCGGCATCGAGAACAAGGAGATGGTGTCGCTCCTCGGCATCGACATCCAGAAGCTCTTTACCGTCGCGTTCGCGCTCGGCGCCTATCTCGCGGGCATCGCCGGCGCGCTCACCGCGCCGATCCGCGGCCTCTCGCCCGGCATGGGCGTGGACATGCTCGGCATTGCCTTCGTGGTGGTGGCGCTCGGGGGCCTGGGGAACCTGCTCGGCGCGATCGCCGCGGGCCTCATCATCGGCGTGGCGCAGGCGCTCGTCGCCGCGTACTGGACCGAAGCTTCGACGGTGGTCATCTTCGCGGTGATGGCGGCGGTGCTCCTCGTGCGCCCGCAGGGTCTCTTTGGCATCCGCTAACGCCATGCGCGACGCGCTCAAGCACCCGGTCACGCTGCTCGTCGCCGCGATCGTGCTGCTGCCGCTCGTCGTGCGGCCGGCGATCGCCACCGAGATCTGGATTTTCGCCATGTTCGGCCTGGGGCTGAACCTGCTGCTCGGCTACACGGGGCTGCTCTCCTTCGGCCAGTCCACCTTCTTCGGTTCGGCGGCGTACGTGGCAGGCTGGCTGCTGAAGAACTACGGCATCAACGTGTTCTTCGCGCTGGGCATCGGCGTGGGCGTGGGCGCGCTCTCCGCGCTGGTGGTCGGGTACCTGTGCGTGCAGCGCTCGGGCCTGTACTTCATCATGCTCACCTTCGCGCTCAACCAGATGTTCTACTTCATCGCCTACCAGTGGACCACGGTCACGGGGGGCGAGGACGGCATGCCCGGCGTGCCGCGGCCCGCGTTCCTCGGCATCGATTTCAAGGACCCGCTCACCTACTACGCCTTCGTCTCGGTGCTGTTCCTCGTCTCGCTGTGGGTGATGAAGCGCATCGTCGAGTCGCCGCTCGGCAAGATCCTCCAGGCGATCCGCGAGAACGAAGTGCGCGCGCAGGCGGTGGGCTACAACGCGCCGCGCTTCAAGCTGCTCGCCTTCGTCATCGGCGGCGCGTTCTCGGGCGCGGCAGGTGTGCTCTACGCGATGCTCTTCGGCATCGTGCCGCTCGAGGCGATCGGCTTCGTCACCTCGGGCAACGTGGTGTTCGCCACCCTGATCGGCGGCTCGGGCTCGCTCTACGGGCCGGTGATCGGCTCCTTCGTCTTCATCTGGCTCTCGGAGTCGGTGAGCACGCTGTGGGCGCGCTGGCCGCTGCTGCTCGGCGTGGCGTTCGTGATCGTGGTGCTCTTCCTGCGCGGCGGCGTGGTCGAGGCCTGGACGCGGTTCTGGACATGGCGATCCTCCAGACAGAAAGCCTGACCAAGTCCTTCGGCGCGCTGACCGCGGTCAGCGACGTGAGCCTTGCGATCGAGGCGGGCTCGCTGCATTCCATCATCGGGCCGAACGGCGCCGGCAAGACGACGCTCTTCAACCTGCTCACCGGCACCTACGCGCCCACTTCGGGCCGCATCCTGCTGGACGGGCGCGACATCACTGGCACGCCCGCCGAGCGCGTCGCGCATCTGGGACTCGCCCGCTCCTACCAGCGGACGACCGTATTCCCCGCCTTTTCGCTGCTCGACAACGTCTGGGTGGCGGCCTTCGCCACCGGCAAGTCCTGGCAGGGCCTCCTTTGGCGCAAGGCCGAGCGCTATCCCGAGGTCGCCGAGCGCGCGCGCCAGGCGCTTGCCGACGTGGGGCTGCTCGCCAAGGCGCACGTGCCGGCGCGCGAGATCTCGCACGGCGAGCAGCGCCAGCTCGAGCTCGCCATCGCGCTCGCCGCCGCGCCGCGCGTGCTGCTGCTCGATGAGCCCGCAGCGGGCCTCTCCCCCGACGAGACGCGCAAGATGGTCGCGCTCGTGAGGACGCTCAAAGGCCGCTACACGATCGTGCTCATCGAGCACAAGATCGACATCATCATGAGCGTCTCGGACCGCATCTCGGTGATGCACTTCGGCAGCCTGATCGCCGAGGGCACGCCGCAGGAGATCCAGAAGAACCCCGAGGTGCGGCGCGCCTACCTGGGCGGGGTGGCGGCGTGATCCTCGACATCAAGGGCATCGACACCTTCTATGGCCTCGGCCACATCCTGCACGGGCTGTCCCTGGGCGTCGCCGAGGGCGAGGTGGTCGCGCTCCTGGGCCGCAACGGCGCGGGCAAGACCACCACCATGCGCAGCGTCACCGGCCTCACGCCGCCGAAGAAAGGCGAGATCCTCTACAAGGGCGAGAACATCGCGGGGCTCGATGCGCACCGCATCAGCCAGATGGGCATCGCGCTGGTGCCCGAGACGCGCGGCATCTTCTCCTACCTCACCACGCGCGAGAACCTGACGATCGCGCAGCGCAAGGGCTCTCGCTGGCAGATGGACGACGTGCTCGGGCGCTTCCCGGCATTGCGCGAACGGCTCTCCAGCAAGGGGCACCTGCTTTCGGGCGGCGAGCAGGAAATGCTCGCCATCGCGCGCGCGCTGATGACCGGGCCCGACCTGCTGCTGCTGGACGAGCCCTCGCAGGGCCTTGCGCCCCTCGTGGTGAACGCCGTGATGGACACGATCCGCGAGCTCAAGAAGCAGCACGTGAGCATGCTGCTCGTGGAGCAGAACGCCGAGATGGCGCTGCAGCTCGCCGATCGCGTCTACGTGGTGGACCACGGCACCGTGGTGTTCACCGGCACGCCGGCACAGCTGCGCGCCGACCACCAGGTCACCGCCACCTACCTGGGCGTAGGCGGCTAGCCTCCGCGTCGGCTGCCGGTCGCCGCGACGGCGGCCGGCTTCAGCGCTTGCCGGGGGGCGTGGGCGGCGCGCTGGGCGTCGGCGATAGCTTCGGCCTCACCTCATCCACCCACGGGATCCCGAGCAGCCCAGGCCGCACGCCGATCTCCACGCGCATGCCCACGCGCAGCGTGCGGTAGGTTGCGCGTGAGACTTCGAGCTCCACAGGCACGCGCGAGGCGCTCCAGGGCTCGACCGTGACGAGGTAGGTATCGCCCCCGCGGGTGTGCCGCCTGCGCAGCTCGCTCACTCGCGATTCGCCCCAGGCCGCCGCCGAGAAGTCCGCCGCCGTGTTGAGCTGGTAGATCGTGCCGCCCGCCCAAAGCGCGGAGAAGAACCCCACGCCCAGGACGGCGAGGACGATCACGTAGCTGCGCAGGTGCTCCGCGAGGCGCACCCATTCGGTGTACAGCCACAGGCCGCCAAAGCCCGCGGCGACGGCCGCCGTCCAGTAATGGAACTCCTCGCCCAGCAACGTGTGCGGATCCATGAGCGACATCAGCCCGAGCATCAGGCCGCCCCAGAAGATGCCGCCATAGCCGTCGGCGTAGGCGCTGCCTTCCCTGGAGCCCAGGCGAACGTGGCCGGGATGGGCGATGGCCAGCATGAGCAGCGCGAAGGGCCCGACGATCAGCACGCAGGCCGCGGCGACCCGCACCGCGTAGGGGCCGCCGAAGACCGCGTTCGCCGTGCCGGCCGCGGCGGCGACGTACACGCTCCAGTTGATCGGCCGCACGACGCGCCGCAGCTCGGCAAGGCGCGCCGCCTTTTCGCCCGCGGTGAGGCCGAGCGACTGGTCTTCGCGGATCTCGCGGGCTTCCTCTGCGAGCTCCTGCTGGTCCAGGTCGGGCACGCGCGCGCGGAACCACTCGTAGAGCCGCTCGCGGCTCTCGAAATTGCCGAGGTTCACCGGCAATTCCCGGTCCACCAGGTA
>DASWBP010000025.1:0-21877 GCA_036390555.1 Burkholderiales bacterium
GCGTAGAGGATTTCACGCCGCTCAGGACGCTGCTGCCTACGTTCCTCGAGATGCTTGAACCTATCGATGCCGACTTCCTCATCCAGCTTGCTTCGGACCGTTCATGGCACCGAGGACTCGACGTGGCCACGCCGACGCTCAACCACGGTGATCTCCGGCGCGCGAACATCGCGATCGCGGGCGCGAGGGTCACGCTGATCGACTGGGAGTTCGCGTCGCGCGCGCCTGCCGCCTGCGATCTGCAATGGCATTGGTTCCTGCACTTCTGGGCCTACCCGCCTGGCGACGGCCGCTCGCCAGAAGCCCGTGCGCCGCTGCGCGATTTCTACCTGGCCGAGCTGGAGTCGGCGCTGGGACGACCGATCGACCGCGAGGCGTTCGAGCGGACCTGGGATCTCGCGTGGCTGCGTGTCATGTCGATGCTCGGGTTCTGCCTGGCGGACGTCCCTGATCCAGCAGCGCCGGAAGCAAGGCAGCGCGCAAAGGCGGCAGTCGCACTCGCCCGCGCAATCCTCGACGCCTAGAAAATGGGGTCAGGGCCGAATTTTCCTTGCCAAAGAAAATTCGGCCCTGACCCCATTTTCTCAGACCCAGACTTGCAGCACGTAGTCGTAGGCGGCCTGGGCGTTGACCATGTCCACGCGCTGCAGCTTGATGCGGTAGCCGCCCTTCGACTTCCTGAGGTGGTGCGTGTACTGCCCGGCGAAGTGGCGCACGTCGTCGCGGCGCAGCTCCAGCATGTGAAAGCGCGAGCGCGCGGTGACGTCGCCGTTCTTTGCCACCTTGTCGATCACCACGTTGGCGACGAGGTGGTTGGTGCCCCATAGCGGCCGCTGCGACCAGGCGTCGGGATGCTGCACGCGCCCCATGCGCACGTGCATCAGGTTCTTGTCCTCGGCGAAGATCGCGGGCATGCCGTCCCAATGCGTGTGCGCCGGGTCGGCGGGCATCCAGTAGACGCCGTCGGGCGTGAAGAGGTCGATCCAGTCCTGCCAGCGCTTCGCGTCGAGCAGCTCCGCCTGGCGGTAGAGGAACTGCTCGACGTCGTGCTGCAGCTGGAGCCTGCTCACCGCGCTCCCCCCATGAACTGCGCCCAGGCCTTCATCTGGTTGCGCATCGGTGCCTCCGAGGTGCCCTGGTTGGGCGCCGACTCGACCACGCCGTTCTTCTCAATGTCGTGCCCATGGTGGCGCGCGAAGCTCACCCAGTCGCCGCCATCGGAGGACAGGCCCTGGTGGCACTTCCAGAAGTTTTCCAGGTCGTCCGCGTTGATCATCGTGGAGGGCGAGTTGACGAGGTTGTAGTAGGCGAGCGACCGGCGGTAGATGGGCTCGGGCGCGCCTTTGAGGCGGAAGTGCCAGATCTCGGTGAGCGTCTTGTCCACGCCGAGCGGGCGCACCGCGCGCAGCTGCTGCAGCGGCGACTGCACCGAGAGGCCCGGGTAGAGCAGCACGTGGTGGATGTTGACGCCGATGATCTCCTCGAAGCGCTTCTTGCCGTACGCCTTGATCATGATCTTGTCGTAGGCGAGCGTGTCCGGGTCCTGGGGCCGCAGGCCCATGTAGCCGGTGAGGATGCAGTGGCCGTAGGGGTAGTTGATGGTCTGGAAGTTGTCCCACTTGTCGATGGTCACCGTCGCGAACGCCGACAGCATGTGGTACGAGAGCGGCGCCTCGCCGCGCTTCGCCTTCTTCGCCAGTTGCTTCTCCACCTCGTGCGCGGCGCGGCCGGTCGACTGGTGCGTGACCGAGGGGTGCAGCGCGTCGAGCTGGTTCTCCAGGAAGATCTTCCAGTTGGAGTGCTGGATGACGCGGAAGCAGTTCGGCACGACCTCGACCTCGCCCTCGGGGGCGCGGTCGCACATGTCGTCGAAGGCGACGATGGCGGGTCCGAGGAATTCCTTGAGCGTCGGGCCGTCGGCGGCGAGGCTCGCGAAGACGAAGCCGCGGTAGCTCTCGACGCGCGCCGCTCGCTTCACGCACAGCTCGGGGCTGTCCTTCGAGAGGCGCGTGCCCTGGTAGCCCGACTCCATCATCGGGATGCTGCGCAGCCTGCCGTCGGGATGGAAGGTCCAGGCGTGGTAGGAGCAGCGGAAGAACTCGCCCGTGTTGCCGCTCCGGTCGCCGCAGATCATGTTGCCGCGGTGCGGGCAGCGGTTGTAGAGCACGTGCACCTTGCGGTCCTTGCCGCGCACCAGGATCATCGGCTGGCGGCCGATCTGCACCGTGTAGTAGTCGCCTGGCTTCGGCACCTGCGTTTCGTGGCCGCAGTAGATCCACACCTTCTCGTGAATGCGTTGCATTTCGAGATCGAAGATCTGCGGGTCGGTGTAGACCTCCTTGCGCACCCGGTCGGGCTCTACGCACTTGGCAAGGTCTGGAATGCGTTCCTGCAGCATGGGGCGTCCTCCTCGGCGCGAAACGTGGGGGATTCTAACGCCGGCCCCCTTGTAAGATGGGGCATGGGTTTCGCATGCGACGTGCTGGTCGCGGGCTCCGGCGCGGGCGGCATGGCCGCGGCGGTCACCGCGCGCAAGGCCGGGCTGGACGTGCTCGTCGCGGAAAAGGAGGCGTTCTTCGGCGGCACCACGGCGCTTTCCGGCGGCTGGCTGTGGATCCCGAACCACCCGATGCAGAAGGAGATCGGCGTCGCGGACTCGATCGAGGACGCGAGCACCTATCTGCTGCACGAAGCGGGCGAGAAGTTCGACCCCGAGCGCGTCAACGCCTTTCTCACCGCCGGCCCGCGCATGGTCGAGTTCTTCACGCGCGAAACGTCGGTGAAGTTCGACGCGTCGGCGACGTTTTCCGACTACCACCCCGACGCGCCCGGCGGCCGCCCGGGAGGGCGCTCGATCGTCGCGCGCGCCTTCGACGGGCGCGAGCTTGGCAAGGCGCTGGGGAAGCTGCGCCCGCCGCTCCCCGAGCTCACCGTGTTCGGCATCATGATCGGTTCGGGCGCGGAGCTCGTGCACTTCATGCGCTGGTCGAAGTCGCTCGCCTCCGCCGCGTTCGTGGCCAGGCGGCTCGCAGGGCACGCAGCAGCGACGCTCTTCCACGGGCGCGGGGTGCGGCTCACCAACGGCAACGCGCTCGCCGGAAGGCTCCTCAAGTCGGCGCTCGACGCGGGCGTGCAGTTGCGCGCGTCGACCGAGGTGAAGGAGCTCGTGCGCGACAAAGGGCGCGTGACGGGCGCTGTCCTACGCACGGGCGGCGAGGAGCTTCGCGTCACGGCACGAAAGGGCGTGGTTCTCGCCTGCGGTGGCTTTCCCCAGGACGCGGAGCGCCGGCGCCGGCTCTTCCGCCACCAGGCGCACTATTCGCCCGCGCCGCCGGGAAACACCGGCGACGGACTGCGCCTCGCGCAGTCCGCGGGCGGGCGCCTGGACGAGTCGCTGCCCAACGCGGCCGCCTGGGTGCCGGTGTCGCGCGTGCCGCGGCCCGACGGCTCCTTCGGCCTGTTTCCGCACTTCATCGACCGCGCCAAGCCCGGCGTCATCGCGGTGACGCGCAAGGGCGCGCGCTTCGTGAACGAGGGCAACTCGTACCACGATTTCGTGCAGGCGCTCCTCAAGACAGGCGAGACGCACGCCTGGCTGATCACCGACCACCGCGCGATACGCGCCTACGGGCTGGGGTTCGTGAAGCCGCGGCCGCTGCCGCTCGCGCCGCACCTGAAGTCCGGCTACCTGATCGCTGGCGGCACGATTGGCGAGCTCGCGGACATGGCGGGGATCGACCGGTCGCTGATCGAGAGCGTGCGGCGCTTCAACGAAAGCGCGCGGGCGGGCTCGGATCCGGACTTCCGCAAGGGCGAGAACGCCTACAACCGCTTCTACGGCGACCCGGACATCAAGCCCAACCCCTGCGTCGCCCCACTCGCGCAGCCGCCTTACTATGCCGTGCGCGTGGAGATCGGCGACCTGGGCACCTACGCGGGCATCGCCACCAACGGCAATGCGCAGGTGCTCGATGAGTCCAAGCGTCCAATCCCCGGCCTCTACGCCGCGGGCAACGACGCGCTCTCCATCATGGGGGGCAACTATCCGGGGCCCGGCATCACGCTCGGGCCCGCCATGACCTTCGGCTGGATCGCCGGCCGCCATCTCGCAGGACAACAGCCATGAACACCGCCTTCTGGTCCGCCACCAAGCTCGCCGCCGCGCTGCGCGCGAAGAAGATCAGCGCGCTCGAGCTCTTCGATCTCTACGCCGCGCGCGTGCGCCAGCACAACCGGGCGCTCAACGCCATCTGCGTCATGAATCTCGATGAGGACCGCAAGGCCGCGCGTGCTGCCGACCGCTACAAAGGCAAGCGCGGGCCGCTGCACGGCTTGCCGATGACGGTGAAGGAGTCCTTCGACGTCGCGGGCTGGCCCACCACCCGCGGACTCACGGAGTTCAAGGACAACATCGCGAAGAGGGACGCGCTCGCGGTCGAGCGCCTGAAGCGCGCGGGTGCGATCGTCTTCGGCAAGACGAACGTCCCGGTGCTGCTCGCCGACTGGCAGACCTTCAATCCGATCTACGGCACCACCAACAATCCCTGGGACCTGCTGCGCACGCCGGGAGGATCCTCCGGCGGCTCGGCGGCGGCGCTCGCCGCCGGACTTACCGCCCTGGAGCTCGGCAGCGACATCGGCGCCTCGATCCGCGGCCCCGCGCACTACTGCGGCGTCTACGGCCACAAGTCCACCTGGGGCGTGTGCTCGCCGAAAGGCCACGCCTTGCCGGGCGCGATGCATCCGGCCGACATCTCGGTGATCGGGCCGCTGGCGCGCAGCGCGGACGATCTGAAGCTCGCGATGGACATCGTCGCCGGCCCCGACGAGGTCGACGGCGCCGGCTGGCAGCTCGCGCTCGACAAGCCGAAGATCGCGTCGTTCCGCAAGCTGCGCGTGGCGGTGATGCCTTCGCACCCGACTGCGGAGGTGGATTCGAGCGTCTCGGGCGCGATCGAGCGCCTGGCGCGCGCGCTGGCGAAGAAGGGCGCCAAGGTCTCCGACAAGGCACGGCCCGGTTTCGATCCGGAGGAGGCGCACCGCGTGTACCTCGCGCTGCTGCGCTCGGCGACCTCGGCGCGCCAATCGCCGCATCACGTCGCGCTGTGGGAGGAGCTGTCGCAGACGCGCGCGAAGGACGACATGAGCTACGAGGCGCAGGCCGCGCGCGCCAACGTCATGCTCCACAAGGAATGGCTGGGATGGTCCAACCGCCGCCACCAGATGCGGCTCCTGTGGGCCGAGTTCTTCAAGGAGTGGGACGTGCTGCTCTGCCCGACGGCGGCGACGCCGGCCTTTCCGCAGAACCAGCGCGGCGAGCGCTGGGAGCGCATGATCGAGGTGAACGGCAAGCCGCAGCCCTCGACCATGCAGATGTTCTGGGCGGGCTACTCGGGCATGTGCTTCCTGCCCTCGACGGTGGCGCCGATCGAGCTGGCCGGCGGCAAGCTCCCGGTGGGCGTGCAGATCGTCGCGCCGCAATACGGCGACTACCGCTCGATCGCGGTGGCGCGCCTCATCGAGCGCGAGTACTTCGCCTTCACGCCGCCGCCCGGGTTCGAATAAGGTGGCGGGCGCCGCTGCCTCCCTGCCGCCCCCGCGAGCAGAGCCTGCGGGGCGCTACAGCGCGTCGTAGTACTGCGACATCGCGCGGCGCTGCGCCGCGTCGGGCAGCGGTCCGAAGCCGGCCTTCAGGTTGTCGGCCATGTGCTCGGGGCGGCCGGTGCCCGGGATCGCGCAAGTGACGGCCGGGTGCGACACGATCCACTTGAGGAAGTACTGCGCCCAGCTCGCGACGCCGAGCTCGGCCGCCAGCGCCGGCAGGGGCTTGCCGCGCACGTGGCGGAACATCGCGCCTTCCTGGAATGGCCGGTTGGCGATCACCGCGATGCCCAGTTCCCGCGCGAGCGGCAGCACGCGCTTTTCCGCTTCGCGCTCGCCAAGCGAATAGTTGATCTGCAGGAAGTCGTACTGCCTGGTCTTCAGCAGCCGCTCCACTTCAGGGTAGGCGAAGGCGGTGTAGTGGGTGATGCCGACGTAGCGCACGCGCTTTGCCGCCTTCGCCTCGAGAAGCGTCGGCGTGTGCACCGCCACGTCCAGCAGGTTGTGCACCTGCATCAGGTCCATGCTGCCGGCGCGCATGCGCTCGATCGAGCGCTGCAGGCCGCGCACGCCTTCCTCGCGGCCCTGCGTGTAGATCTTCGAGGCCATGAAGAGCGGCTCGCAGATGCCGAGCTCGCCGCACAGGTCGCCCACCACGGATTCGCTGGAGCCGTACATGGGCGAGGAGTCCACCACGCGGCCGCCGCCCGCGAAGAAGCTGCGCAGCACTTCCTTGAGCGATGCGCGCGCCGCGGCATCGCCGCCGACGTCGAAGGTCTGCCAGGTGCCAAGGCCGATCACGGGCAGCTGCTCGCCGCTTGCCGGGATGGCGCGTGCGTGCATTGGCTCGCGAGCGCGGGCCTTGCGCGCCACGGCTAGGCCGGCGAGGGCGCCGAGCGCGCGGCGTCTGCCTGGGTCCATCGCTTCATTCTATTGCCAAGGTAGAACGCGAGCGCGAGCCAGGCGAGCGCCACCGGGATCACGGCGAAGGAGATCGCGGCGAGGCCCAGGCCGACGCCCTTCAGCGCGCCAAAGGCCCAGCCCGAGAAGGCGTCGCCGCCGCGGTAGACCACCGTATCGATGAAGCCCTTCGCCTTGTAGCGCTCCTCGCGCGGCACCACCGTGTAGAGCGCCTCGCGCACCGGCTTGGAGATGGCGAACTCGCCCACGCGCCGCGTGACGCCGAAGACGATGAGCGCGCCCAGGCCCGGCGCGAGGCCGAGCCAGGTGAAGCCGGCGACCGCGACGAGCGGCATGAGCGCCAGCATCCAGGCGACGCCGATCAGGGCGCCGAGGCGCGCGAACACCAGCACCTGCAGGACGAGGGTGAGGGAGTTCACCGTGAGGTCGAGCGTGGCGAAGAGGCGCGTGCGCTCGCGCGAGTCGGGGATCTCCGCGCCGACGATTTCCACCTGCTGGAAGTAGAGCGTCGTGGAGAGCACCGTGTAGCAGAGAAGGTAGCCGCAGATGCCGAGCAGGAAAGGCGAGGAGAGCGCTGCGCGGGCGCCGGCGAGCACCGAGCCGCCGATCGGCTCCCCGGCGCGCGGCTCGCCCACGCGCGGGTAGCGGCGCGCCCAGCGCGCGAGCATGGCGATGCAACCGATGGCGGCGGCCAGGAACGCCGCCGAGACGAGAAGCAGGTTCGCCGTGCCCAGTGGCGCGGCGGCGAGCGCGGTGATGGTAGGGCCGGCGATCGCGCCGCAGCTGCCGCCCGCGGCGATCGCGCCGTAGAGGCGCGCCGCCTGCGCGGCGTCGAACAGGTCCGCCATGAAGCTCCAGAACACCGACACGACGAACAGGTTGAACACGCTCACCCAGACGAAGAACGCGGGCGCAAGCGTCTTCGCCGGCACGCCCGACTCGAGGGCCGCCCAGAACGCCACCAGGTTCGCGGCGAAGAAGCCGTACACCGCCGGCAACAGCCGTGCGCGCGGCAGGCGCGCGCACAGCCAGCCGTAGAGCGGCACCAGCGCGAGCATCGTCACGAAGGTCGCCGTGAACAGCCACGGCAGCTGCGCGGTGCCCGCCTGCACGCCCATCTCGTCGCGCACCGGGCGCAGCACGTAGTAGCCGGCGAGCAGCGTGAAGAAATACGCGAACGACCACGCCAGCGCGGGCAGCTCGTGCCGCTCGGCGCGCAGCGCGCGGCACAGGAAGGAGGGCATTGCGCTATAGTAGCCGAGGCTCCGTTTCGTTCACGCCACAGGGAGGCGCATCGACATGGGCGGCTGGATCATTCTCGCGCTGGTGGTCGCGCTCGCGTACTTCGCGATCGTCATTTACAACCGGCTGGTGGCTTTGCGCAACCGCTACAAGAATGCCTTTGCGCAGATCGACGTCCAGTTGAAGCGCCGTTATGACCTGATTCCCAACCTGGTCGAAGCGGCCAAGGGCTACCTCGCGCACGAGCGCCAGACGCTCGAGGCGGTGATCGCCGCGCGCGGCGCGGCAGTGACCGCGGCGCAGCGCGCCGCGCAGGCGCCAGGCGAACCGGCGGCGATGACCGGCCTCGCGCAGGCAGAGGGCGTGCTCGGCGGCGCGCTCGGGCGCCTGCTCGCGGTGTTCGAAAACTACCCGGACTTGAAGGCCAACCAGAACGTCCTGCAGGTGCAGGAGGAGCTCACGAGCACCGAGAACAAGGTTGCCTTCGCGCGCCAGGGCTACAACGACTCGGTGATGAGCTACAACACGCAGCGCGAGACCTTCCCCGACAGCGTCGTCGCGGGCCTGTTCAGCTTCAAGGAGGCGACGCTGCTCGAGTCCACCGAGTCCGCCGAGGAAAGAAAGGCCCCGAAGGTCAAGTTCTAGTTCCGTGGATTTTTTTGATCAGCAGGAGCGAGCGCGCCGCGCCTCGCGCTGGCTGATCGCCTGGTACCTGCTCGCGATCTGCTTCGTCGTCCTCTGCTTCAACCTGCTCGCAGCCCTGCTCTACGCGCTGTTCGCGGTGTATGGCGCCTTGCCGCTCGCGGGCGGCGAGCCTCTGGTCTGGCGCGGCCTGTGGACGACCTACTGGCATGCCGTCCTGCACGTGCCGCCCAAGGTGCACACCGTGGTCTCGGCCCTGGTGGCAGGCACCATCCTCGCCGTGACCGCGCACCGGCTCTGGCAGCTCTCGGAGGGCGGGCCGGCGGTGGCGCAAATGCTGGGCGCGCACTACCTGGACCGCAGCCGCGTCACGCCCGCCGAGGCGAAGCTGCTCAACGTGGTCGAGGAGATGGCGATCGCCTCCGGCATCGCCGTGCCGCCCGTGTACCTGCTCGCCCACGAGCAGGCGGTGAACGCGCTCGTCGCCGGGCATACGCCGAACGAGGCGGTGATCATCGCGACGCGCGGCGCGGTCGAGAAGCTCTCGCGCGACGAGCTGCAGGGCGTGATGGGGCACGAATTCAGCCACATCCTGAACGGCGACATGGCGCTCAACGTGCGCCTGGTGGCGCTGCTCGCGGGCATCGCCTGCTTCGGCGAATGGGGCGAGGCGCTGGTGCTCGGCTCGGCGCGCGAGCAGCGCGCCAGCAGCCGCGAAGACCGGGGCGGCAAGGTGCTGCAGGCACTGTTCGGCATGGCGATCGCCTTCACGGGGTTTCCCGGCGCCTTTGCCGCCGAGGCGATCAAGGCGGCGATCTCGCGGCAGCGCGAGCTGCTGGCGGATGCGGCGAGCGTGCAGTTCACGCGCAATCCGGAGGGCATCGCCGGCGCGCTGGATTCCATCCAGGTGCTCAAGACGGGGACTACGCTGCGCTCGGCGTACGCGACCGAGCTCTCGCACATGTTCTTCCTGCCGGCCATCGCGCGCTGGTGGGCATTTCCCACGCACCCGCCCATCGAGCAGCGCATCCGCAACGCGCACCCGCGCTTCTCCCGCGAAGACTATCGGCGCACGCGCCATGCCACGCAGTACCGCGACAGTGCGCGCGCGGTGCTGGATGGCGCCGGCAACGTCGTCAAGGTGGTGGGCGGGCTCACCGGCGTGGCGGCCCTGGTCGAGGCGCCGCGCCCAGAGCACGTGGATCATGCGCGCAGGCAGCTGGAGCGCCTGCCGCAGGCGCTGCGCGCGCGCCTCGCCAGGCCCGAGGGCGCGGAGCAGGCGATGCTCGGCATGCTGCTCGCGCGCGACGGGCCGGTGCGCGAAGCGCAGCTCGCGATCCTGGGTGCGCGCGGCGCGCAGGCGGCGGCAGCGCAGTTTGAGGCCGGTTCGCTCGGTCGCGGCCAGGCGCTGCTGCTCGTGGAGCTGGCGCTGCCTGCGCTGAAGCAATTGCCGCACAAGCGGCGCGACGCCTTCCTCGCGGATGTGCAGCAGCTCGTCGAGGCCGACCGCAAGATGACGCTCGGCGAGTTCGTGCAGGCGATGCTGCTGCGCCAGCACCTGCGCGAAGGCGCCGGCAAGCCGATCCGCACGAAGTACGGCAAGCTCGCCGAGGTGGCGAGCGATGCGAACGTCGCGCTCTCGCTGATCGCGCACGTTTCGCAGAGCGACACCGCTGCTGCGCACGCCAAGGGGGCGGCGATCTTCGGCATCGCGCTCGGCGCGCCGCTGCCGGTGGCCGAGCTTTCCACGGCGCGCGTGGGCGAAGCGCTCGAGCGCCTGCGGCAGCTCGCGCCCTTCGAGAAGCCGCGCTTGCTCAAGGGTTGTCTCGAGGCTGCGGCGGCCGACGGCAAGTTCCGCCTGGCGGAAGTCGAGCTGGTGCGCGTGGTGGCCGCCACGCTCGACTGCCCGCTGCCGCCCGTGATCGGCGCGCTCGACCCCGCTACACTGGCGGCATGAAGGAACTGCAGGCGGCGCTCGCCCGGGCGCTCTCGGGCGAGGTGCGCTTCGACGCGGGTGCGCGCGCTGCCTACGCGTCGGACGCGTCCAATTACCGGCAGGTGCCGATCGGCGTCGTGCTGCCGCGCTCGGCCGAGGACGTGCTTGCCGCGCTCGCCGCTTGCCGCGCGCACGGCGCGCCGGTGCTCGCGCGCGGCGGCGGCACCTCGCTCTGCGGCCAGACGGTGAATGTCGCAGTGGTGCTGGACTGCTCGAAGTACATGAACCGCGTGCTCGGCATCGACGCCGGGGCGCGCAGCGCGCTGGTCGAGCCCGGCGTGGTCTGCGACGAGCTGCGCAATGCGGCCGAAGCGCACGGCCTCACCTTCGGGCCGGACCCGGCGACGCACTCGCGCTGCACGCTCGGCGGCATGATCGGCAACAACTCCTGCGGCGCGCACTCGGTGATGGCCGGCAAGACCGTGGAGAACATCGAGGCGCTGGAGGTCGTCACCTACGACGGCGCGCGCTTCTGGTGCGGCCCCACGAGCGACGAGGAATACCGCCGCATCCTCGCCAAGAACGACCGCCAGGCGGAGATCTACCGCAGCCTGAAGCTGCTCGCCGACAGCTACGGCGAGCTGATCCGCGCGGGCTTTCCGAAGATCAAGCGCCGCGTCTCCGGCTACAACCTCGACCAGCTGTTGCCCGAAAACGGCTTCAACGTGGCGCGCGCGCTGGTGGGCTCGGAGGGCACTTGCGCGCTCACGCTGCAGGCAAAGGCGAAACTGGTGAGGAGTCCCCCGCACCGCGTGCTCCTCGTCCAGGGCTACCCGGACGTCTACCAGGCGGGCGACGCGGTGCCCGAGATCCTGCCCACGGGACCGATCGCCTGCGAGGGGCTGGACGAGCCGATCGTCGGCGGCCTGCGCGAGCGCGGCTTGAAGCTCGAGGACTTGAAGCTCCTGCCCGAAGGCAAGGCCTGGCTGATGATCGAGTACGGCGGCGACACGCTCGAGGAAGCGGTCGCGAAGGCGAAGGCCCTGCGCGGGCGCGTAGTCGCCGACCGCGGCGAAATGGCGCGCCTCTGGGCGATCCGCGAGACCGGCGCCTCGGCCACCTCGCTCAACCTCAAGGGTACGCCGGGCCCCGACCCGATCGTCGGCTGGGAGGACGCGGCGGTGGACCCGCTGCGCCTGGGCGACTACCTGCGCGAGTTCCAGCGCCTCGTGGACCGCCACGGCTACCGCACCTCGCTCTACGGCCACTTCGGCGACGGCTGCATCCATGCGCGCATCACCTTCGAGCTTAGAACGCCCGAGGGCCTCGCGCGCTGGCGCGCTTTCCTCACGGAGGCGACTGCGCTGGTGGTGAAGTACGGCGGCTCGATTTCGGGCGAGCACGGCGACGGGCAGGGGCGCGCAGAGTTCCTGCCGGCGATGTACGGCCCGGAGCTGATGCGCGCCTTCCGCGAGTTCAAGCGCATCTGGGATCCGGGCAACCGCATGAACCCGGGCAAGCTCATCAACGCCGAGGGCCCGGTGATGCGCGTGGACGAGAACCTGCGCCTCGGGCCGCAGTACAAGCCGGTGAGCCTCGGCACGCGCTTCGCCTTCAGGAGCGACGTCGGCGACGGCTTCACGCGCGCATCCGAGCATTGCATCGGCATGGGCAAGTGCCGCGCGAAGTCGGGCGGCACCATGTGCCCGAGCTACCGCGCCACGCTGGAAGAGCGCTACTCGACGCGCGGGCGCGCGCGGCTCCTCTGGGAGATGGTGCAGGGCGAGGTGATCAAGGACGGCTGGGCGAGCGACGAGGTGAAGGAGGCGCTCGACTGGTGCCTCGCCTGCAAGGGCTGCAAGAGCGACTGCCCCACGCACACCGACATGGCCGCCTACAAGGCGGAGTTCCTCTCGCACTACTACGAGGCGAAGCCGCGCCCGCTCGCGGTGAAGGCGATGGCGAGGATCGGCGAATGGGCGCCGCTTGCCGCGCGCGTGCCCGCGCTTGCCAACGCACTCGGGTCGCTCGGGCGCTCGATGGCGGGGCTCTCCGCCGGGCGGCGCCTCCCGCAGTTCGCGTCCCGGACGTTCCGATCGGGGTTCAGCCCGACGGGCAAGGGCGAGCGCGTGATCCTGTTCGACGACACCTTCAACAACCACTACCGGCCTGCCACCGCGCAGGCGGCGGCCAAGGTGCTCGCGCATGCGGGCTGCCGCGTCGAGCTGCCGGGCGAGCACGTCTGCTGCGGCCGGCCCTACTACGACGCGGGGATGCTCGACCAGGCGAAAGCCGCGCTCGAAAAGGCGATGCGCGTGCTCGAGCCGGGCGCGCCCGTGGTCGTGCTCGAGCCCGCCTGCCTCTCGGTGTTCCGCGACGAGCTGAAGCAGTTCTTTCCGGACGACGCGCGCGCGAAGGACCTCGCGCGCCGCGCGCAGTCCCTTGCCGAGTTCCTCGACCGGCGCGGCTACGCGCCGCGCCGTGTCCTCGGGCGCGCGCTCCTGCAGGGGCATTGCCACCAGAAGGCGCTCGGCGGCACCGCGTCGGACGTCAAGCTGCTGCGTGCCGCCGGCGTGGAGGTCGAAGCCCCCGACAGCGGCTGCTGCGGCATGGCAGGCAGCTTCGGCTTCCGGCGCGAGACCGAAGCGGCCTCGCGGCGCATCGCCGAGATTTCGGTGCTGCCCAAGGTGCGCGCGGCGCAGGCCGACACGTTCATCGTCGCCGACGGCTTTTCCTGCCGCGAGCAGATAGAGGGGCTCTCGGGACGCGAGACCCTGCATCTCGCCGAGGTGCTGGCGCGCGCATGAGAGCTGCCATCGCAACGCTTGCGCTGGCAGGCGCTCTCGCAGTGCAGGCGCAGACGCCGGCCAAGCCGCCCGCCCAGCCGAAGGCACCCGCGAAGCCGCCTGCGCCGGCCCAGGCCCCAGCTCAGCCACCGGCGAAGCCCGCCGCGCAGACCGAGGCCGAGCGCCTGTTCCAGCTCATCAGCGAGGGCAAGGAGCCGGTGGCGGCGATCTTGGTGCTCGGCGGCAAGGTGGACGTGCATGCGCGCAACGCGGCGCGCGAGACGCCGCTGCACGCCGCGGCGGAGAACGGCATGCAGGCGCTCGTGCGCCTGCTGATCGACGCGGGGGCGAGCCTGCGCGCGCGCACCGAGACGGGCGAAACCGCGCTGCACCTGGCGGGCCTGCCCGAGGACCCAGCCTGCGCGCGGCTGTTGCTGGATGCGGGCGCGGACCCGCGCGCGAGGAACGACGGCGGCGAGTCGCCGCTGCACTGGGCCGCGCTCTCAGGCAATACCGCGACCGTGCGCTTGCTCATCGAGCGCGGCGCCGATCCGGACGTGCCCGACGTGCAAGGCAACCTGCCGCTGCATGGCGCGGCGGATTCGGGCCACGCCGAAGTCGTGGCGCTGCTCCTGAAGCGCACACGCGACCCGGCCGCGAAGAATCTCGAGGGCAAGAGCGCGCGCGATCTCGCGCGCCAGCGCGGCTACGAGGAAATCGAGCGGCTGTTCTAGCCGGCGTTAGGGCGCGGCGCGGCTACTGCATCTGGCGCAGCTCGACCCGGCGGTTCTCCGCGCGGCCCTGCGAAGTCTTGTTGTCGGCGACCGGGCTGTCCGGGCCGTAGCCGCGCGCGCTGAGGTTGGCACCGTTGGCGCCCTTGGAAACAAGGTAGCCCCTGACGGCCTCCGCGCGCCGCTGCGACAGGTCGCGATTGAACGCCGCGGTGCCGCGATTGTCCGTATGGCCCGCGACCTCCACCTTCATGTCGCCGCGCCGCATGAGGCGCGCGGCCGCCTCGTCAAGCACCGCTGTCGATTCCGCGGTCAATGTTGCCGAGTTATTGGCGAAATGGACGCCTTTCAGCTCGATGACTTCGCAGCCGTTGACGTCCACCTTGGCGCCGGCGATGGTGTTGGGGCAACGGTCGCGGTCGTCGATGACGCCGTCACCGTCGCTGTCGCGCGGGGCTGCTGCAACCACCGGCGCGGCCACTATTGCGGGCGCAGCGGCAGCGGCAGGGGCAGGGGCAGGCACGGGCGCGGGCGTCGCGACGACCGGCTTGGGCGCTGGCGCAGGCGCGGCGACGGGTGCGGGCGCCGGACCACCGCATTCCGGGGTATCACGGCCGGACCATTCGATCGTGCGCCAGCATTCGCCAAATCCGTTGCGCCATACGGTGCTGGCGTTGTCGACCGCATAGCCCCTGGTGGACGTGCCCTGCGCCAACGCGCCTTGCGACATGCCCAAAGTGGTGACTACCGTGGTGGCAAGAAGGCTACGTGCAATCGCTCGCATGCCATGCTCCTCGCAGACGCCGGAATCGATGTCGAACTCTTACCGAATTGCCTTTCCGCTGTGTTGACCTAGCGCAAACTCCTTGGCCAGCAATTCGTAGGAGCGCTCGCGCGTGGCGTAGTCGCCGGTGATGGTGAGCAGCATCACCTCGTCCGCACCGTAGCGCTCCGCAAGCGCGGTGAGCTCGCGCCGGCACTTCTCCGGCCCGCCGATCACCGCGCGGTCGCGCTGCGAGAGCACGTAGCGCCGCTCCTCCGGCGTGTAGGCGTGCCGCTCGGCCTCCTCCAGCGTGGGTACGGCCGAATCCACGTTGAGCGCCATGTGCAGGCGCCGCAGGTCGATCGAGGCCGCGAGGCGCTCGGCCTGGGCGTCGGTCTCGGCGCATATCGCGAACACGCACACGATAGCTGCGGGCAATGGCTCGCGGGCGGACGGCTGGAACTGGGCGCGGTAGGCGCGCGACACCATGTCCCCGCCCTTGGCGTTGATGAAGTGCGCAAAGGCGAAGCGCAGGCCGAGCTGCGCGGCAAGCGCGCCGCTGAAATCCGAGGAGCCGAGGAGCCACACCTGCGGCGCCGTGTCGCCGCCGGGCTGCACGCGCACGCGCCGGTGGGGATGGTCCTCGGGAAGCGTGCCGTCAAGGTGCCCGACCAGCTCCCAGACGCGCTGCGGGAAGTCGTCCGCGGTGGGAAAGTGCCCTCCCGCCACCGCGTGCGCGGTGCGCTGGTCGCCGCCGGGCGCGCGGCCGATGCCGAGGTCCACGCGCCCCGGGTAGAGCGCCTCCAGCATGCGAAAGACCTCGGCGACCTTGAATGGGCTGTAGTAGGGCAGGAGCACCCCACCCGTGCCCACGCGCAGGCGCCTGGTTTCCGCGCCCAAGCGCGCGAGCAGCACCTCGGGGCAGGGATCGGCAAGGGCGGCGATGGCGTGGTGCTCGGCGAGCCAGTAGCGCTCGTAGCCGAGCGCGTCGGCGCGGCGCGCGAGAGCAAGCGTGGCCTGGACGGCCTCGGCGGGCGAGCGGCCGGAGATGATCGGGGACTGGTCGAGGATGGAGAGCTTGAGGGTCATAGCGGGATTATCCGGCGGCGCAGCATGGCGCCTGGCGCATCGTTTCGCGCTGCTCGCACGTAAGCGAGCGGGGTGCGGCAGCGACTGACCGCCATGCGCTCTCTGCAGGCCGTAGCCGCCACCATGCTCGCCGTCCTGTCCGCCGCCGCGACCCCCGCGCTAGCCGCCCAATGCCGGGCGAGCTCGGGGCCTCATACCACCGCCCTTGTAGAGCTCTACACCTCCGAGGGCTGCGACAGCTGCCCGCCGGCGGACCGCTGGCTGCAGGGGCTCGCCGGGCGGGGCCTTGCCCCGGACCGGGTGGTGCCGCTGTCGCTGCACGTGAATTACTGGGACTACATCGGCTGGAAGGACCCCTACGCGCAGCAGCGGTTCGCCGACCGCCAACGCAAGCTCGCGCAGGTGATGAAGGCGCGGATCGTCTACACGCCCCAGGTCCTCCTGCAGGGACAGGACTTCCGCGCCTGGGGCGGCCGCGCCTTCGATGAGGCAGTGGCGCGGATCAACGCGCGGCCTCCCAAGGCGGCCATTTCGCTGGCACTGGCAGGTGGACGGGGGGATACGATGGAGGTCGAGGCGAGGGCGGACCTCCTGCGGCCGGACGAGGAGGCGGACGCCGCGCTTTACCTCGCCAGCTACGAGAACCGGCTGGTCTCCAGCGTCTCCGCCGGCGAGAACCGGGGGCGGACGCTGTCCCACGACTATGTAGTCTTCGAGTGGCTCGGTCCCATCCCCTTCCACGGCGGCAGGGCGGCGGAGCGCCGGGCCCTGCCTCTCCTCCCTAAGGCGGTTCCCGCGAACTCCGGCGTGGCAGCCTTCGTCCAGAATCGCCGCACAGCCGAGGTGCTTCAGGCCCTGATGCTGCCGGCCTGCCCGGGTTAGGAAGCGCTCGCAACGTCCCCAGGGGGCACGAAAGCCATTCAGCGTAGGGCGGCAGCCTTCGGTATCATTCGCCCGGTCTCGATAGTGGGCCACCCGCCCGGAGGCATGAAAAGTGCTCGCGACGCAGATCCGCCAGAAGGACGGGATCTTCTACTTCGTCAGCTACCCCGCCAAGGAGCTGCTGCAACGGGTGCGCTTTATCAGCCGCTTCTACGGGGACGGCGAGCAGATCGCCCCCTCGCGCATCTCCCAGGACGACGACGTCGCACAGTTCATCGCGCGCATCGAGCGCACCGACCACGCCTTCCAGCGCGGCCTGTCGCAAGCCAAGGTGCGCCAGCTGCGCAACTTCTACGAGACCGCGGTCACGCAGCCGCCGATCCCCGGCACGGTGCTGCTGTTTACCTCGGAAACCCTGCGCTACCAGTCGGCGGCGGACGGCATGGGGCACCTGTCGGAGCCGAGCTCGAAGTTCCTCATCATCGACGGCCAGCACCGCCTCGCGGCGCTGCACTTCTACCTGCAGGACCGCCCGGCCGACGCGGCCACCATCCGCGTGCCGTGCATGATCTTCGACGGCCGCACCGAGGACTTCTCCACCGAGATGTTCGTCATCATCAATTCGACGCCGACGCGCATCAACAAGAGCCACCTCGTGGACCTCTACGAGAAGGTGTCCTGGGCCGCGCCCGACCGCAAGTTCGCCGCGCGCCTGGTGGACAAGCTGTACCGCGAGGGCGACAGCCCGCTGCGCTACCGCGTCAACCGTCTTGGCGGCCGCAGCCAGCGCGACAAGTGGATCCTGCAGGCGGAGCTGTTCAACGAGCTGCACCGCTGGGTGCGCGCCGACTGGCGCAAGATCCAGGTGACCGGCGGCAGCGCGAAGAACGTGGACAAGTACTACGCCGCGATGCGCGACTTCCTCAAGGCTGCGAAGACCGTGTTCGACGACGTCTGGGGCAAGGACAACTACATGGTCACCAAGCCGGTGACCCTGAAGGCGCTGATCCGCGTCGCCACGGCGATGGCGCGCGAGGACGCGGAGCCCGCCGAGGGGCGGCAGCAGCGCTGGGAAAAGCGCATCGCCCCCTGGGCGGACATGGTGCGCGAGTTCCGCGAGGAAGGCTTCTACGAGCGCTTCGCCGCCAAGGGCGAAGTCGAGCGCGTGGCGCGCATCCAGAAGGACCTGGCGCGCGCCGCAGGCATCGAGCAGAAGAAGTCGTAGCCGGCGGGCCGGGCGGCAGGGCCCGCCCTAGAGCCGCACCGCGCCGTCTCGCTGCAGCCTGTCGATTTCCTCAGCGCCGTAACCCAGTTCAGCGAGCACCGGACGGCTGTGCGCGCCGAGCGCGGGCACGGCCTCCATGCGCGGCTCGAAATCGGAGAGGTTGAAGGGGGGCTTCGTCGCGCGGATCGGGCCGGCGGACGTGACGACCTCGCGCCAGCGCCCGCGCGCGGCGAGCTGCGGGTGGTCCCAGTATTCCTGCATGGTGTTCAGGCGCGCGTTGGCGATCCCGGCCGCTTCCAGCCGCTCGACGACCTGCGCCGCGGTGAGCGTGGCGAAGACCTTCTCGACCGCGGCGTGCATCGCCTCGCGATTCTGCATGCGCGCGGGACCGCTCGCGAAACGCGGGTCCTTCGCGAGCGCGGCATCGCCCAGAACCTTGTCGCAAAAACGCGCGAACTCGCGCTCGTTCTGGATAGAAAGGAATACCGTCCTGCCGTCGCCCGCGCGGAACGGGCCGTAGGGCACGATGGTGGCGTGATACGCGCCCGACCGCGGCGGCGGCGTGCCGCCGTACGCGGCGAAATAGGCGGGAAAACCCATCCACTCGCCCAGCGACTCGAACATGGTGATGTCGAGCGTTGCGCCTTCGCCCGTGCGGCCGCGGCGCAGCAGCGCGGCGAGGATCGAGGACAGGGCGTACATGCCCGCGGCGATGTCGGCCACGGGGATGCCGGCCTTCGACGGGGCATCCGGCGTGCCCGTCACGGAGAGCAGGCCCGCTTCGCACTGCACGAGCAGGTCGTAGGCCTTCTTCTCGGCGTAGGGGCCGGCGGGCCCGTAGCCCGAGATGCCGCACCAGATGAGGCGGGGATGGCGCGCGCGCAGCTCGGCGGCGCCGAGGCCGAGGCGCTCGACCGCGCCGGGGGCGAGGTTCTGCACGAACACGTCGGCTTTTGCGAGGAGCCGCGCGAGGATCTCCTTTGCCTCGGGGTGCTTCACGTCGAGCGCGACGCTTTCCTTGGAGCGGTTGGTCCAGACGAAGTGCGAGGAGAGGCCCTGCACCGTGCGGTCGTAGCCGCGCGCCGCGTCGCCGCCGTCAGGGCGCTCGATCTTGATCACGCGCGCGCCGAGCTCGGCAAGCTGCCGCGTGCAGAACGGGCCGGCGATCACCTGCTCGAGCGCCACGACCGTGACGCCCTCCAGCGGCCGCATCACTTGAAGTGGATCTCCAGGCCGCGAAGCGGCAGGCCTTCGATCGCGGTGCTCCAGGTCTCGCCGGGGGCGACCGGGTGCGCGTCGGTGAGCGTGCCGGTGGAGACGATCTCGCCCGCATGCAGCTGCGCGAACTCCGGCCGCACGGCGAGCACCTCGACCAGGTGCGCGAGCGAGAAGAGCGGCGAGTCGAGCACGTTGGCGCCGACGCCGCGTTCCACCACCTTCCTGCCCTTCTTCAGCGCGACCTCGACGCTCGCGAGCTTCGTTTCCAGGCCTTCGAGCTTCGACACGGGCACCTGCGGCCCGAGCACCAGGCGCCCGTGCAGGCCGTTGGCGGCGGTGCAGTCCGGCAGCGCGAACTTCCAGCCCGGGTAGAAGCTCTGCACGATCTCGACCGAGTGCGCCACCCACTCGATCGCGGCAAGGATGGCGTGCGGGTCGTGCGAGCGCGGCGGCGGCGCCCTCAGGCCGAAGCAGATCTCCGGCTCGATTCTGGGCTGGGCGAGGCCCTCGAGCACCACTTCGGCGCGGCCCTCGGGGGCGCGGATCAGCGTGTGGTCGTAGACGAAGCCCCAGATCGGCTCGTTGACGCCATACCGCGGCCAGATGCTGCGGTTGGTAAAGCCGATCTTGCGCCCCACGGGCTTCCAGCCGATCACCAGCCGGTGCTCGTGCAGGCGCCGCATGGCGCGGTAGCCCATCTCGGCATCGAGCTTCGGGTAGCGCGCGCTGAAGGGCGGTGCGGCATGGCCGCTCGCGGCGAGCTCGATCAGCTCCTCGGAGACGGCGCGCAGGGTGGGCTCGGGCATGGCGAAAATTCTACCCTCGGCGCGCGGTTGCGCCGTGCCGATTCGCGTGCACAATAGCTTCATGGACGCGTACCTGGTCTGGCTGCTGATCGGCCTTGCGCTGGTGATTGTCGAGTTGCTGACGGGGACTTTCTATCTGCTGGTCCTCGGCGTCGCCGCGTTTGCTGCGGGTGCGCTCGCCTGGTTCGGCGGCGGATTTGCCGCGCAGTCCATCTGCGCCGCGGTGGTGGCGCTCGCCGGCGCCTACGGGGTGCACGCCTACCGCGCGCGCAACGCGGCGCAGCAAATGGCGCCGATCGACGCCGGGCAGCCGGCGAATTTCGAGAGCTGGGTGGACCAGGCCGCGGGCCTGGCGCGCGTGCGCTATCGCGGCGCGAGCTGGGACGCGCGGCTCGCGCCGGGCGAGGCGCCCCAGCCGGGCGCGTTGCTCTACGTGCTTGCGACCGAGGGCAATACGCTCAGGGTCAGCGCCAAGCGTCCGGGCTGAAGCGGGCCCGCAACCGGGAGGATATCGATGCTCGTCAAGCTGGTGGTTTCTTTCGTGCTCGCCGCGATCACCTTCGCGCTCACGCGCACGCCTGCCTACGCG
The DNA here is from genome assembly GCA_036390555.1 of Burkholderiales bacterium. Taxonomy (GTDB): domain Bacteria; phylum Pseudomonadota; class Gammaproteobacteria; order Burkholderiales; family SG8-39; genus JAABQT01. The sequence continues at coordinate 20,432 of DASWBP010000025.1, forward strand.
GTGTATGTGTTCCTGCTCGCGGCGGCGGTGGCCTTCGTGCTGGAGGGCGTGCGCGTGGTGCCGCAGCAGAGCGCCTTCGTGGTGGAGCGCTTCGGGCGCTTCCACGCCACGCTCGAGCCCGGCCTCAATTTCATCGTGCCGGTGTTCGACCGGGTCGCCTACAAGCATTCGCTCAAGGAGGTGCCGCTCGACGTGCCCGAGCAGGTGTGCATCACCAAGGACAACACGCAGCTCGGCGTGGACGGCATCCTCTACTTCCAGGTCACCGACCCGCGCCTTGCCTCCTACGGCTCGTCCAACTACATCACCGCGATCTCGCAGCTCGCGCAGACCACGCTCCGGAGCGAGATCGGCAAGATGGAGCTGGACAAGACCTTCGAGTCGCGCGACGAAATCAACCGGCAGATCGTCAGCGTACTCGACGAGGCCGGGCGCAGCTGGGGCATCAAGGTGCTGCGCTACGAGATCAAGAGCCTGACGCCGCCCGAGGCGATCCTGCGCTCGATGCAGCAGCAGATCACCGCCGAGCGCGAGAAGCGCGCGCTGATCGCCAAGTCCGAGGGCGAGCGCCAGCAGGAGATCAACGTCGCCGACGGCGAGAAGCAGGCCGCGGTGCTGCGCTCCGAGGGCGAGAAGCAGGCGGCGGTCAACCGTGCGCAGGGCGAGGCCACCGCGCTGCGCCTGATCGCCGAGGCCAATGCGGCCGCCGTGCGCGCAGTGGGCGAGGCGATCTCGGACAAGGGCGGCATGGACGCCGCCAACCTCAAGGTGGCGCAGGAGTACGTGGCGGCGTTCTCCGAGCTCGCCAAGCAGTCCAACACCGTCATCGTGCCCGCCAACGCGGCCGACGTGGCCTCGCTCATCACCACGGCGATGACCGTGCTCGACAAGACGCGGCAGACCCAGGCCGCAGCCAAGGGAGCCTGACATGTCCGTGAAGCGCATGGATCACTTCAACATCCTCACCGACGACCTGCCGGCGACGCTGGCGTTCTACGAGGAGCACCTGAACCTCAAGCCCGGCGCGCGCCCGCCGTTCAGCTTCCCGGGGGCCTGGCTGTACGCGGATGGCGGCAAGGGCAAGGAGCCGATCCTGCACGTGGTGGCGGGGCGCCCGAAATCGCAGCTGGTGAGGGGCGTCATCGACCACATGGCCTTCTACGGCAGCGACCTTGCCGGCACGGTGTCGAAGCTCAAGGCGAAGGGCGTGGCCTACGACTTGCGGCGCCTGCCCGAGTACGGCACCTGGCAGCTGTTCTTCTTCGACCCGAATGGCGCGAAGGTGGAAATCGACTTCGATAAATCGGAAGCGGCGCCAGCGGATGTCGTCGCCGGCGCGCAGGCCGCGACCCGCACCTATTAGCGGCCGGGAGCGCGCGCCGGCTTGAATCTCCTGCAGCGCATCGCCGGCGCTGTTGTCGGCGTCGTCTTCTTCGTCCTCGCGCT
>DASWBP010000026.1:0-2868 GCA_036390555.1 Burkholderiales bacterium
CAGGGCATACAGGTCCTGCACCACCTGCTTCTCGCCCAGCTGCTCGATCTCCACCGCGCGGAAGCGGATGCCCGCGGCTTTCAGCGCCGGGACGATGGCGTCGAGGTGGCTGCGGTTCCGGACGAGGATCGCGGTCCGGCCGCGCGCCTCGGCCGCGAGCTGCGCCACGCGCTTCGCCTCGCCCTCGCGGTCGGAGAAGGTGTGAAGCATCGGCTCGCCTTCGGTGGCCGGCGGATGGAACGGCACTGAGGCCGAGTAGGCCACCGCGCCCGAGGCCTCGTCCTCGAACGCGGGCAGCACGCCCGGGAACACCTGGTTCACCCAGTCCACGATCGCCGCCTGCGAGCGGAAGTTGGTGGCGAGGTCGATGCGCTCGAGGCGCACGCCCGGCAGGCCGCGGTCGCGCGCGTGCAGGAAGAGGCCCACCTGCGCGTCGCGGAAGCGGTAGATGGACTGCATCGGGTCCCCTACAACGAACACCGTGCGCCCGTCGTCCGTCTCCCAGCCGGCGGTGAGGCGCTCGAGCAGCTCCCACTGCGAGTTGGAGGTGTCCTGGAACTCGTCCACCAGCAGGTGGTGCACGCGCACGTCCATGGAGAGCAGCAGGTCCGTGGGCTCGTCGGGCGTGCCGAGCGCGAGCAGCGCGCCGTGCGCGATCTGCGTGAAGTCCACCTCGCCGCGCTCGCCGAAGAGCGTGAGGAGCTGCGCCACCGCGGGCTTGAGGAGCGCGAGGATCGCGTGCAGCGCGCCCCACTGCTTGTCGGTGTACTTCTCGGGCGGCAGCAGCAGCAGCGCCGCGAGCGCTTCGCGCAGGCCCGGGATCGCCTGCAGCTCCTCGGGCGCGGGCTTGGGGCGCTTGCGCCATTCGCCCTTCTGCGTGAGCACCTCCTCGGCGAGCTCGGGCGAGGCCTGCGGGCAGAGCGCCTGCGCGCGCTCGATGAGGCGCTTGCGCTCGGCGGCAAGCGTGGCTTCCAGCTCCGCCCTCGTGGGCGCGGCGCCCGTCTGGCGCAGCCACTGGTCGCGGCGCCCGAGGATCTCCGCGAGCATGCCGGTCGCGCGCGCCACGTCGTTGTCGAGGTGCGCGAGCAGGCTCGCCACCGCGGGCGTCATCTCGGCGAGCGTGCGCGCGGCGGCCTCCTGGTAGAGGCCGGAGGCGTCCTCCACCACCTGCGGCTGCGCGCCGAACCTGGAGAGCACCGGCATCTGCGCGGTGAGCGAGGCGCACAGCGCGTCGATGGTCTGGATGCGCAGCCGCGGCGCGAGCTCGGGCGAGATCTGCTCGATGACGCGCCGGCGCATCTCGGCCGCCGCCTTCTTGGTGAAGGTGATGGCGACGATCTCCTCGGGCTTCTGCACGGTCTTCAGCAGCCGCAGGTAGCGCTCGACCAGCAGCGCGGTCTTGCCCGACCCCGCGGGCGCCTGCACGATGAACGAGCGCGTGACGTCCAGCGCCGCGTGGCGCTCGTGCTCGTCGGCGATGCGGATCTCAGTCATCGATGTCAACCACTTCTCGGGTCGCTCGTTTCTTCCGCGAGGGGGAAGTCCGGGCAATGAAAGTGCGGGAGATCCTGGAGATACTGCGGCGCGACGGTTGGTATCTCGTTGCAACGCGCGGGAGCCATCGCCAGTTCAAGCACGCTGCTAAGCCCGGGCGTGTTACCGTGCCCGGCAAGCCGGGCGATGACTTACCTCCCGGCCTGTTAAACAGTATCCTTAAGCAGTCTGGACTGAAGAGATAGGCATCCCGATGCGCTACGCAGTTGTGATCGAGAAGGCCGAAGGCAACTACGGGGCGTACGTCCCCGACTTGCCGGGCTGTGTTGCCACGGGCGACACCATCGAGGAGGTCGAGCGGCAGATCCAAGAGGCGATCGAGTTTCACATCGAAGGCCTGCGAGCCGACGGCCTGCCGATTCCCGAGCCCAGCAGCCGCGTGGAGTACGTGGAAGTCGCGGCCTAGCGTCATTCCGATTCCTCTCCCTCGTTGTCGAGAGCATTGACGCGCTCGTACACGCGGCAGAGCGGCTGCAGGTCGCAATAGCGGCAGGTGTTGAGCAGCTCCTTCGGGTCTACGCGCGCGTCGCCCGCCGCGAAGCCCTGGCCGAGTGCCTCGAGCTCCTTCTTCCAGCCTTCCAGCAGCGCCTTCCAGTCCTTCGCCGCTTTCACGCCGGGCACGAGGTCCTCGCGGTCCGAGAAGCCCATGTAGCGCATCTCGCCGGTGCGCAGCTTCGCGAAGGCGACGGCGGAGATGTCTTCCTTGGCGTTCAAGGCGTAGAGCGGCAGCTGCGGGTCGTCGGGGCGTTCGCCGAGCCACTCGTTCGGCGTGGGCTTGCCGGTCTTGTAGTCGATGAGCACGTGGCCGCCTGAGTCGAGCTTGTCCATGCGGTCGATGCGGCCGTTGAGCTCGAGGCCCGCCACCTTGAGCTTGCGCTTGTCCTCCATCGCGGCGACGGTGAACGGCGCACGCCCGCGCTCGACCTCCAGCCATTCCCAGGCGAGTTTCGCGAGGCGCTGGCGCTCGAGCTTGGCGAAGGGCTCTTCGAGCTTCGCCTCGGCGACGGCGCGCTTGGCCGCCTTCTCGATCGCCGGGGCCACGTCGCCGGCGAGGCCCGCGCTACCCTTTAACTCGGTCCACAGCTCCTTCATCAGGGTGTGGAGCAAGAGGCCGCGCGCGCGCGCGTCGAGGCCTTCCACGGGCTCCTCGAGCGCTTCGGCGGCGAGGCGGTGGCGCGCAAAGGCGCGGAAGGGGCACGCCGCCTGGTCGGCGAGGATGCGCGTGCCGCCTCGCGGCGTCCTGGTGGCGAGCGCCGGCGCCTGGCCGTCCTCTACCGTCTCGATGCGCCGCGCGGCGAAGATGAGGTCTCGATA
>DASWBP010000027.1:0-4886 GCA_036390555.1 Burkholderiales bacterium
GTCGATCACGTCGGCCGCCACTTCCTCGCCGCGGTGCGCGGGCAGGCAATGCATGAAGAGCGCGTCCTTCTTCGCCACGCGCATCATCTCGGCGTCCACCTGCCAGTCCTCGAAGTCGCGCTTGCGCGCTTCGTTCTCGGCTTCGAAGCCCATGCTGGTCCAGACGTCGGTGGTCACCAGGTGCGCGCCCTTGGCCGCCTGCATCGGGTCGCGGAACTGCTCGTAGTGCCCGGTGCCGTAGAGCCCCGCGCGCTCCGGCTCGACCTCGTAGCCCGGCGGCGTGGAGACGTGCACGTTGAAGTCGAACACCTCGGCGGCCTGCAGCCAGGTGTTGCAGACGTTGTTCGAGTCGCCGATCCAGGCCACCGTCTTGCCCTTGATGGAGCCGCGCTTCTCGACGAAGGTGTAGATGTCGGCGAGCACCTGGCAGGGGTGGTACTCGTTGGTGAGGCCGTTGATCACCGGCACGCGCGAGTGCGCGGCGAAACGCTCGATGGTCGACTGCTCGAAGGTGCGGATCATCACCACGTCGCACATGCGCGAGATCACCTGCGCGGCGTCCTCCACCGGCTCGCCGCGCCCGAGTTGCGAGTCGCGCGTGGACAGGAAGATCGCCGCGCCGCCCAGCTGGTGCATGCCGGCCTCGAACGACAGTCGCGTCCTCGTCGACTGCTTCTCGAAGATCATCGCCAGCGTGCGGTCTTCCAGCGGCCAGTAGCGCCGGTAGCGCTTGAACTGGTCCTTGATCCAGCGCGTGCGCGCGAACAGGTACTCCAGCTCGGTGCGCGAGAAGTCGTTGAATTGCAGGAAATGGCGCAGCTTCGCCATGCGGGCGACTCCCGGCCCTTTCAGCGCGCCGCGGCGACGCGGGGGGCTTGCGCGGCGCTGCGCGCCAGGAACTCCTTGACCAGCGGCACGAGGCGCTCGACCACCTGGCGGCCCTCGACCTCGTTCATCACCAGCGGCGGCAGGAGCCGGATCACGTTGTCGGCGGTGACGTTGAACACCAGCCCCGCGTCCAGCCCCATCTTCACCAGCTCGCCGCAGGGCCGGTCGAGCTCGACGCCGAGCATCATGCCCATGCCGCGGATCTCGACAACGCCGGCCACGCCCGCAAGGGCGGCCGTGAGGCCGCCGCGGATCGCATCGCCAACCTTCACGGCGTTGTCGAGCAGCCCCTCGTCGTTCATCGTGTCGAGCGTGGTCACCACGCCGCACATGGCGAGCGGGTTGCCGCCGAAAGTCGAGCCGTGGTTGCCGGGCTTGAACACTCCCTTCGCGCGCCCGCCCACCACGCAGGCGCCCACCGGGACGCCGCCGGCGAGCCCCTTGGCGAGCGGCACCACGTCGGGGAGAAACCCGGCGTGCTGGTAGACGAACCACTTGCCCGTGCGCCCGAGGCCGCACTGCACCTCGTCGGACATGAACAGCCACTGGTTCTGGTCGCAGATCTCCTTCAGCCCGCGCAGGTATTCCAGCCGCGAGACGTTGATGCCGCCCTCGCCCTGGATCGGCTCGATGAACACGGCGACCACGTTCTTGTCGTTCGCCGCGACCTGGCGCACCGCGTCGAGGTCGTTGAGCGGCACGCGCACGAAACCCTGCACCAGCGGCTCGAAGCCGGCTTGCACTTTGCGGCTGCCGCCCGCGGAGAGCGTGGCGAGCGAGCGGCCGTGGAAGGCCTTCTCCATGACGATGATCGCGGGCTCGTTCACGCCGCGGTCGTGGCCGTACTTGCGCGCCACCTTGATGGCGGCCTCGTTCGCCTCGAGCCCGGAGTTGCAGAAGAACACCTCGTCCAGGCCGGTGATCGCGGCGATGCGGTCGGCCGCCTGCTCCTGCAGCGGGTTCTCGAACAGGTTCGAGGTGTGGATGATGCGCGCGATCTGCTCGGTGAGCGCGCGCACCAGGCGCGGGTGGTTGTGCCCGAGGGTATTCACGGCGATGCCGGCGAGCGCGTCGAGGTACCGCTTGCCCGCCGCGTCGTAGAGCCACACGCCCTGGCCTCGCACGAACGCCACCGGCTGCCGGGCGTAGGTGTGCATCACGTGGCTCATGGCGAGTTCTCCTTCAAAAGCAAAACGGCGGCCCATGCCGCCGTCGGGAGGAAATCTTAGCGCGTCTCGGGGCGCAGGGCTAGCGGCCCGCATCCCGATGACCGCCGGGCGTGCGGACCGCGGAGGAAAACCATCGCACAAGTCGATCGGACACCCTGGACTCGCTGAGCAGGTCGAGGTGACTCATGCCGTAACCGATCCACTGCCGCAATTTCGGAATCATCAGCGAGCGCCGCGGATCCTCGTGAATGCCCAGCGCGCTGCTCACGGGCACCAGTCCGTCGCCCAGGAGGCGGTCACGCAGGTCGCCAGGCTTCCTGCCTCTGGTTGCCGCCATCGCGTAGCACTGCACGCCGTCCGGCAGGGGCACTGGTCGCCGGGTGTCGCGCCCGCGCGCGAACCGGTCACGGCCACTCCAATCCTCATCCAGCACGTTGCCGTAGCGCAGGTCGGTGATGCCGGCGCTGCGGATCCGTCCCAGTCGGGCAAATGGCCTGGAATAGGGAGTCGCCCCCAGAATCGCTTCCAGCCAGTTGCCGCCGCGCTCCAGCGGCGCGCCATGGTGAGGCGTGCCGAGGAAAGCGAGCCTGCGAAGCACACGCGGCCAGGCGTGCCCCTCGGCCTGAGCGCAATGGCAGGCGCTGCGCGCTACCAGCCCGCCCATGCTATGCGCGACGATCACCAGTTCCTCGACCGGCTGCGGCCATTGCGCGAGAACAGCCTCGAGCAGGCCGGCGAGCGCACGCCCGTTGATGGACGTATGCAGGCCGGTGTTGTAGTGCAGATAGAGCGGGGTATAGCCGAGGTCCCGGGCAAGCACTGCCCCATGATCGTGGCCCTCGCGGTTCCACTGCAGGTCATTCAGGCACAGGCCATGCGCCAGCACGGCCAGCTTGCCGCCCGCCTGCGGGAACGCCGCAGCCAGCGCTCGCGTCTCGGGCTCCACGGCGCGGCCATGGCGCCGCAGGCTCATCGGTATCGCCAGCGGGTTGCCGGTCGCGGCGAGGTAGTCGCCCAATACGCCGTTCAACGCGGCCAGCACGGCCTCGCGTTCGGGCGACGAGCTCCCTCCCGCAAGCTCCGGCGTGAGCTGCTCGAGGACGGCATCCAGCTGCCGACCGACCAGACGGTTCACGCCGCGCACGCTCCTGTAGACCAGTCCCGTAAGGCCGCGCGTGCGGGGCCGCGTGCGCGCGCCGCCGGTGCTGAAAGGATTGGAGATCGTGTGGTGCATCGCCTCCACGAGATCCACCAGTCCGCCAATCGCGTGCGTGGCCAGGCGCGCAAGGCCGCGAAGGTCGGAGACGTAGGAGCGGGAGGATTTGGCCATGGCAAGGCGAGGTGCAGGCTTGCACCCGCGGGCTTCGGACTCTTGCGCGGCGTGCTAGCCGATGCGCCGCAGCCCGCGCTCTTCCGCGGGCTTGAGCACGCGCACGCAGGGCTGGTAGCCCTCGTGCACGATGCCGTGGGTCTCCATGCGCTTTTGCGAGCGCAGCAGGTCGGCAAGATACTCGGCGATCTCGCGCGTGATCACCTGCCCCGGCACCAGTACCGGGATGCCGGGCGGGTAGGGCACGATCTGGTCGGCGCATACGCGGCCGTGCAGCGCGCGGTTGACGCGCTCCTTGTCGTCGAACACGGGCGCCAGCTCGCCGCCGCAATAGTAGGCGTCGCGCGGCAGGTAGCGCAGGCGGGTGAACGCGGGCACTTCGGGCGTGCGCACCAGGCGCCGCGGCGCGCGATGCTCGCGCGCAATGCGCATCAGCGCGTCGTACAGGCGGCTCACCTTGGAGCGCGTGGTGCCGATGGTGAGCAGCAGCGTCAGCGTGTTGAAGGTGCTCTTCTCGGTCTGGATGTTGTAGCGCTCGAACAACTCCTTCTGCAGGTCGTCCACCGTGGTGCCGCAGCCGGAGATGTCGATGGTCACCTTGGTGGGATCGAGCTGGATGCCGTCGTGCCTCACCTCCTCGGGCAGCAGGTCCTCGAGCTCGAGCACGCGGAACACCTTCGTCGAGTTGACCTGCTCGCGCAGCTCCTTGGCGAGCGCAAGCGTGCGCGACAGCAGCTTGTAGCCCTCCATCACCGCCTGCTTGCGCGCCACGTCGAGGCTGGCGATCAGCCCGTACTGCGGGCTGGTCGAGGTGTGCATGTTGAAGTTCTCGCGGAACAGGTGCTCGTTGAACGTAGGGTCGTTGACGTGGATCATCGAGGCCTGCGAGAAGGCCGACAGCACCTTGTGCGTGGACTGCGTGGCGTAGTCGGCGCCCGCCTCGAGCGCGGTGGGCCGGAACGCCGGATGAAAGCGCGCGAAGCCGTACCAGGCCTCGTCCACGATCACCTTGATGCCCTTGGCGTGCGCCGCCTCGACGATCGGCGCGAGGTCGTAGCGCAGGCCGTCGTAGGTGCAGGAGGTGAGGATCAGCGCCTGCGCGTCCGGGTGCCTGCGGATCGCATCGAGCAGCGTCTTCTTCGGCACCGGGCCGTAGAGGCCGTACTTGCGGTTGAGCGCCGAATCCAGGTAGACCGGGTGCGCGCCCGAGAGCACCACGCCGTGGTGCACGCTCTTGTGGCAGTTGCGGTCCAGCAGCAGCTTTTCGCCGGGGGCGAGCAGCGTCTGGAAGATCACCTTGTTGGCGGTCGAGGTGCCGTTGGTGGCGAAGAAGGTGCGCCGCGCGCCGAAGGCCTTGGCTGCCATGTGCTGCGCCTCGGCGATCACGCCCTTGGGTTCCATGAGCGAATCGAGCATCGGCACCGACACCGAGAGATCGGCGTCGAACACGTGCTCGCCCATGAACTCGTAGAAGTCGTTCACCCAGGGGCTGCCGCGCA
>DASWBP010000028.1:0-3646 GCA_036390555.1 Burkholderiales bacterium
GGGGTATCGCCGCGGGCTGGGCGTTTCACGACATCAAATGGAAGAAAATCGCGCCCAAAGCGTTCATCTTCGGGGTGACCAACCCGGTGATGGTGCAGGGCGCAATATTCGCCGGCATCACCATCACGGAAGGCTGGTCTCCGCACCCGCACCAGGAAGTGGCGAACGGCGACTGGGTGCGCGTGGACCCGGCCCGCAAATCGATCACCGTACTCAGGAGGCATTCATGAACACCTGCAGGTTCCTCGGCATTGTCGCCGCGCTCGCGCTCGCCGCTGGCTGCACTTCCTTCGGCGCGGCAAAGCTCGACCCGGGCATGAGCCGCGCCGAGGTCGAGAAGGCGATGGGCAAGCCCACCGAGACGATCGTGGGCGCGAGCGGGGATACGCTGCTGTACTTCTCGCGCCTGCCGGGCGGCCGGTCCATTTACAAGGCGACGATCGGCGCCGACGGCAAGCTGAAGAGCGAGGCCGAGCAGACCTTGACGCGCAGGAACATCGCCGGCATCAAGCAGGGCGCGCAGGCGAAGGACGTGCGCGAGCTGCTCGGACCTCCCTACAAGTCGGGACTTAAGAAGGTCTCCGTCGGCTTCGAGTCGGTGGAGCGCGACGTTTGGGAATATCCGTGGAGCGACGGCGAGCAGATGCGCCTGTTGTGGCTGCAGTTCTCCGGCGGCGCGCTGCGCGAGAAGGTGGACGGCTTCGACTTCGAAGCCGACAAGTCCAAGCAGCTGAACTGACGGGAGCACGGCCATGTCGCGGACCAATAGGCTGCGAGGCGCGCTAGCCTCGCTGGCGGTGGTCGTCGCGGCTGGCTGCGCTTCGTTCGACGGGCGCAGCCTCACGCCGGGCAAGTCGACGCGCGCGGAGGTCGAGGCCACCATGGGCCGGCCGGCTGAAGTCCTGGCCAAGCCCAACGGCGACACGCGGCTGTATTTTTCGCGGCTGCCCTTCGGGCGCGAGATCTACGTGGCCACGATCGGCGGCGACGGCGTGCTGCGCGGGATCGAACGCACCCTCACGCGCAAGAACATCGCCAGCATCAAGGAGGGCATGCAGGCCGCCGAGGTCCGCGAGCGGCTCGGGCCGCCATACCGCAGCGTCTACATGAAACTGATCGACCGCGACGTCTGGGAATATCCCTGGCGCATCATCGAGGATCGCCGCATTCTCTGGGTGCAGTTCTCGCGCGACGGCGTCGTGCAGGAAATCATCGAGATGCACGACTTCGAGTCCGATCCGCCGAGCGGGCCGCCCGGCACAAAGGACTAGGGCGCCGCTAGGGCGCCCTAAGGGCCGGGCCCTAGCAGCTTGCGCAGCTCGGTCTTCAGCACCTTGCCGTAGTTGTTCTTCGGCAGCGCGTCGACGAAGCGGTAGTCGCGCGGACGCTTGAAGCGCGCGATGTGCTCGAGGCAGAGCGCGTCGAGCTCCTGCGCCGTCGCGGCGCCGCGGCGCACGACGAAGGCGACGACCTCCTCGCCCCACTCCGGGTGCGGGCGGCCGATGACCGAGCACTCGGCTACCGCCGGGTGCCGCAGCAGCACTTCCTCGATCTCGCGCGGGTAGATGTTGGAGCCGCCCGAGATGATCATGTCCTTGGAGCGGTCGCGGATCGTCAGGTAGCCGGCTTGGTCGAGGCTGCCGAGGTCGCCGGTGTGCAGCCAGCCGCCGCGCAGCGTCTGCGCGGTGGCCTGCGGGTTCTCCCAGTAGCCGGCCATCACGCAGTCCGAGCGCGTGAGGATCTCCCCGACTTCGCCCGGAGGCAGGTCGCGGTCCTCGTCGTCCGCGACGCGCACCTCCACACCGGTGCGCGCGTAGCCGCAGGTCTCGAGATTGCGCCGCGCGGCATGCTCGGACTGCGGCAGGCCGGTGATGGTCATCGGGCTCTCGCCCTGGCCGAAGAGCTGGTACAGGCGCGGGCCGAAAAGGTCGATCGCGCGCAGGGCGTCGGCCACGTACATTGGCGCGCCGCCATAGGTGATGGTCTTCAGGTTCGCCAAGCTTGCGGTTCCCGCTGCGGAGCTCGCGAGCAGCCGCACGATCATCGTCGGTGCGGCAAAGAACGACACGCCGCGGTGCGCCGCGATCAGGGCGAAGATCTCCTCGGGCTCGAAGCCGCCGCTCTCGGGGATGACGTTCAGCGCGCCCGCGGCAACGTGCGGTACGCCATACAGGCCAGAGCCGTGCGACATCGGCGCCGCGTGCAGGATCGAGTCCCCCGGCCCGAGGCGATCGATGTCGGCGTAGTAGGCCTGGCTCGCGAACAGCAGGTTGCGGTGCGTGAGCATCGCGCCCTTGGGCACGCCCGTGGTGCCGCTGGTGTAGAAGAGCCAGGCCAGGTCGTCCGGCCGCACATCGGCGGGCGCAGCCGGCGCGGCGTCGAGCTGGGCGTAGGCAGGCGACGCCACGTCCATCACTTCGCAACCGGCGACGCCGCCAGCGAGCTCCGGTGTGGCGAAGCACAGCTTCGCGCCGGAGTTGTCGATGATGTAGGCGACTTCCTTCGGGTGCAGCTTGGCGTTGACCGGCACCGCGGCGAGCCCCGCGTGCCAGCAGGCGAACATCGCCTCGTAGTACTGTGGGCAATTCTTCATCACGATCGCGACACGGTCGCCCGGCGCCAGCCCGAGACGGCCGCGCATGCCCGAGGCGAGGCCCGCCACCCGCGCGGCGAGCTGCGCATAGCTCGCCACGGTGCGTGCGCCGAGCGCAATCGCCGGCGCCTGCGGCAGGCGGCGCGCCGTGGAGGCGAGGAGCTGCGCGAGGTTCATGGCAGGCCGAAGAATGCCTTGGCGTTGCGCGTGGTCGCTTGGGCGAGCGCCTCGACGGTTTCGCCACGCGCGCGAGCGACAGCCCGCGCGATGTGCGGCAGGAAAGCCGGTTCATTGCGCCGCGCCTTGGGCTGCGGGTGCAGGTCGCGCGGCGTGAGGTAGGGCGCATCTGTCTCCAGCAGCAGCCGGTCGACCGGGATCTCCTTTGCCAGCGCTACAAGGTGGCGGCCGCGCCGCTCGTCGCAGATCCAGCCGGTGATGCCGATGTACAGGCCCAGCTCCAGGTAGGCGCGCAGCTCCGCCGCCTCGCCGGTGAAGCAGTGCGCGACCGCCTTGCCGACGCGGTGATGGCGCAGGATCTCGGCGAAGCGCGGATGCGCGTCGCGCGAATGCAGGAAGAGGGGCTTGCCGATCTCCGCGGCGAGCTCGAGCTGCGCCACGAACCACTTCTCCTGGTCGGGGTGCGGCGAGTAGTTGCGGTTGAAGTCCAGGCCGCATTCGCCGAGCGCCACCACCCGCGGCTGCGCGGCGACGGTGCGCAGCGCGGGGATCGTCCCGGCATCGCACTCGCGTGCATGGTGGGGGTGCACGCCGGCCGTCGAGTAGAGCCCGTGCGCCTCGGCCAGCGCGGCGCCATGGCGGCTCTCCTCGACCGAGGTGCCTGTGACGACGATCGTGTCCACGCCTGCGGCGCGCGCGCGGGCGAGCACCGCGTCGAGATCCTCGCGAAACGACAAGTGCGTGAGGTTCGCGCCAATGTCCGTCAACTGCATGGCGGCGGAGTATAGCGACGTCGCGCGCACGCGGACGGGCGCGCCGCGGCGGCCGACGCTAGAGCTTCTTGAGCCTGTAGAGGAGCTCGAGCGCCTCGCGCGG
>DASWBP010000029.1:0-8317 GCA_036390555.1 Burkholderiales bacterium
CATGGTGACCATGAAGGCCTTCCAGGATCCTCACCTGGAGGAAGTCGGCTGGGAGAACTTCCTCGGCATGACCATCGGCCAGGCGGTCCTTTGGGCCGCCACCGACGTCGACCCCAAGAACGAGAATCCCGAGCTGACCACGTCCGAGCCCTACGTCATGGGCTCGCACGCGACCGGCTCGGGCGCCTGGTGCTCGGGTCCGGAGGACATCTCCCCGCCCGAGTATTTCTGGGGCTACAACCGCATGACGACGATCGAAGGCCTGTTCGGCGCCGGCGACGCGGTCGGCGGCACGCCGCACGCCTTCTCCTCGGGCTCGTTCACCGAAGGCCGTCTCGCCGCGAAGGCCGCCTGCAAGTACATCGACGACGGCAAGGCCGAAGGCATCGTCGTATCCGATGAGCAGATCGAGCGCCGCAAGAAGGAGATCTACAAGCCGCTGGAGCATTACAAGATCTACCGCAACGCGATCGTGGCGGGCAGCGTCAACCCGCACTACATCAATCCCAAGCAGGGCCTGGACCGCCTGCAGAAGCTGATGGACGAGTATTGCGGCGGCGTGACCGTCAACTACATGACCAACGAGAAGCTGCTGAACATCGGCCTGAAGAAGCTCAAGATCATGGAGGAAGACCTCGAGAACCTCGCCGCCGAGGATATCCACGAGCTGCTGCGCGCATGGGAACTGAAGCACCGCCATCGCGCCGCGGAGTGCGTCACGCAGCACACGCTGTTCCGCAAGGAGACGCGCTGGCCGGGCTACTACTACCGGGGCGACGCCATGAAGGTGGACGACGCGAACTGGCACGTGCTGACGGTTTCGCGCCGCGACCCGAAGACCGGCGAATACACCATGGAGAAGGCGCCCTGCTACCACCTCGTCGGGGAAAACGAGTAGCCATCGCTCCAGGCAGATCGGCGCATTGACGGTCTGCCCGGCGTGAAAGAGGCCAGCATGTCGAGTGTCGTGATTCCCATGAAGCCGATCCCGCCCGCTCGCGGAGAGCCGCGCGTGAACATCATCGAGAAGACCGACGAGGAGATTCGCGCCATCGCCGCGCCCCTGTGGCGCGACCTCGTGAAGTATTCGAATGAAGGCAAGTACGGGGAATTCGTCAGGAACTTCTCCAGTTCCCTGGCGCTCGCCATGAACCAGGTGGTGGCCGGCCACCAGTTCGCCAACAGCGAGCTGGCGCGAAGCCTGGCCGAAGACGCCGACTTCCTCGGCATCATCCGCCGCGGCGAGCACGTGACGGTCCTTTACCGGCAGCGCAGCACCAAGAAGCCGGGCGAATGGCTTGGCCGACTTGTCCTCGGCTATGAAGATGGACAGGTCAGGATCTTCGGGGCGACCATCTTCTGAGCCATGCGTTCGGAACCGGCATGAGCGAAACCATCCGCGACGGCAAGTTCGTCGAGCTCACCTACAAGGTGACCGACAGGAAGACTGGACACGTCCTCACCAGCGTCGAGTTTCCGCTCGGCTATGTGCACGGACACAATGAAATTCTGGCTCCTTCGGTCCACAGGGAGCTGGAGGGCAAGTGCGCGGGCGACGTCATCGAGGTGCCGATCGACGGCAATCAGATCTTCGGCCCGAGGGACGAGTCGCTGGTCTTCAGCGATCGCATCGAGAACGTGCCAGAGGAGTATCGGCAGGTCGGCACCTCCATCCTCATGGAGAACGACAAGGGCCAGACCCGCAGCTTCCTCGTGACGCGGCTGGATGACGAGACACTCACCGTCGATGGCAACAATCCGCTTTGCGGCAGGGCGGTGGTCTTTACGCTCGAGATACTGGCCGTGCGCGACGCAACGGAGGAAGAGACCAGAGCGGGCGGGGCGATCGTTGCGGGCGCGGATATGACCCGTCGCTCATGAGACCTGTTTCCTGAATTGACAGCCACCGGAGGTGACGCATGAGCGAGGAGAAGAAGCCCGCCGCCAAGGTTCCTGACGGCCACACGCCTTTCTATACGACGCGTCAGCTGGCGCCGACCGCAAAAGGGTTTGTCGGCTACGAAACCATCTGGAAGCCGATGCAGAAGGAAGTCGAGTACAAGACGCCGAAGAAGCCGTAGCCGTCGTACTGGTCCGCCGCATCGCCGACTGAGCGCGCGCCGCACAGCGCGCGGCCTGGCGCGGCGCAAACCGATAAGCCGCAGCTTATCGTTCGTCCCGGCAGGTCAAATTGCTCCGTGGCCGCTGCTCCGTCACACTGCGCGCCATCTTGACGCAGGGGGAGTAGCTCTCCGCCGCGCGACCGACATCACGGGAGAAGACCCCGGTCGCGCGGGCGAACGCGAGTTCGCGAGCCAGACCCGGCAGAACTGGGAGTTCTTGCCGTGGATGTGCAGATCGGAAGCCCCGTGTTGTACGCCGCCTTCTCGGCGGCGGTCGTGCTGCTCCTCGCCGCCGACTTCGTGCTGCTGCGCGCCCAGGGCAACCACAAGGTGCCGGTGCGCGAGGCCGCCGCCTGGTCGGTGGTCTGGTTCGCGATCGCCATGGCGTTCGCCGGCTGGCTGTGGTGGCACGTCCGCGAAGTCCACGGCTCCGCGGTGGCGAACGACAAAGCCGTCGAGTACGTCACCGGGTACCTGATCGAGAAGGCGCTCGCGATGGAGAACGTGTTCGTCTGGGTGACGATCTTCACGTTCTTCGCCACCCCGCCGGAGTTCCAGAAGCGGGTGCTGCTCTACGGCGTCATCGGCGCGATCCTCATGCGCGCGGTGCTGATCTATCTCGGCGTGGTGCTGATCCAGAAGTTCGACTGGATCTTCTACGTCTTCGGGGCGTTCCTCGTCTTCACCGGCGCGAAGATGCTGGTCTTCGCCAACCAGAAGCCCGACCTCGCGAAGAACCCGCTCATCCTGTGGATGCGGCGGCACCTGCGCCTCACCGAAGGCTACGAAGGTGACAGATTCGTCGTGCTGCGAAAGGGGCTGCGCTACGCCACGCCGCTGCTGCTCGTGCTGGTGCTGGTCGAGGTGAGCGACCTCATCTTCGCGGTGGACAGCATCCCGGCCATCTTCGCGGTGACGAGCGATCCCTTCATCGTCTTCACCTCCAACATCTTCGCGATCCTCGGCCTGCGCGCGATGTACTTCCTGCTCGCCGACATGGCCGAGCGTTTCCATCTTCTCAACTACGGGCTCGCCTTCATCGTCGCGTTCGTCGGCGTGAAGATGCTCATCATGGACTGGTACAAGATCCCGATCCCGGCGATGCTCGGCGTGGTCCTCGCCGCGCTGCTGCTCTCCGTGGCGGCGAGCCTCGCGTGGCCCGCCCGGGCCAAGGCGGCCTCGTGACGCGCGCCCTCGCCAGGCTGATCGAGGCGCCGCGGGTCCAGGGCGCGCTGGTCGCCCTGATCCTCGCCAACGCGCTGATTCTCGGCCTCGAGACGTTCCCCGCCGCCATGGCCGCCTGGGGGCCCGCGCTGGTCGCCGCCGACCGTGCCATCCTCGGCGTGTTCGTCGTCGAGATCGCGGCGCGCCTGTGGGTCCACCGGCTGGCCTTCTTCCGCGATCCCTGGAGCGTCTTCGACTTTGTGGTCATCGCAGTGGCGCTCCTGCCCGCGAGCGGCGCGTTCTCCGCGCTGAGGGCGCTGCGCGTGCTTCGCGTGATGCGGCTCATCAGTCTCGTGCCGAGCATGCGCCGCGTCGCCGGCGGGCTGCTTGCCGCGATTCCCGGCCTCGGGGCCGTCATCGGCATCATCGCCGTGATCCATTACGTGGCTTCCGTCATCGCCGCCAAGCTCTTCGGCGAAGAGTTCCCGCATTGGTTCGGCACGCTTGGCGAGAGCGCATTCACGATGTTCCAGATCATGACGCTCGAGGACTGGGCGGCGATCGTGCGCTCGGTGATGGAGGTGTACCCGTTTGCCTGGACGTTCTTCGTCCTCTTCATGCTCGTTTCCACGTTCACCATGCTGAATCTCTTCATCGCGGTGGTGGTGAGCGCGATGCAGCGTGAGGCGTCCTGATGCGCCAACTGCGTGCCCTGCTGCCTTCCGCGGACCGCCTGGCCTCCGTCCGCGGCCTGCGGTGGCTCAAGCCCCTCGCGGCAAAGCGCGAGCTATGGCGCCTCGACCGCCGCCGCGTAGCCCTAGGCCTGTCCGTGGGCGCGTTCTTCGGCGTCATGGTTCCGGTCGCGCAGATACTGGTCGCCACGGCGGTCGCCTTCGCCCTGCGCGCCAATCTGCCCGCCGCCGCGCTCGGCACGTTCGTATCCAACCCGCTCACCATCGCGCCGCTCTACGCGGCTGCGTACGCAGCAGGCGCGGCGGTGCTCGGCCTGCCCCTCGAGCTGCCGGCGATGGACCTTGCCGCGGTCGGCAGGCCGCTTCTCGTGGGAGCGGCGCTCCTTGCGCTCGCCCTCGCAGCGACGGCCTGGCTGACGGTCGAGGCGCTCTGGCGTCTCGCCGCGCTCAGACGCGCTATGCGCTGGTCTTCGATTCGCGGCTCCAAAGGAGAAGCATCATGAACTGCCCGCATTGCCCCGCCGTCCGGCTCGCCATGGCGGACCGGCATGGGATCGAGATCGACTACTGTCCGCAGTGCCGCGGCGGCCTGCGCGAGTTGTTCGACTTCGACTGAGGGGCGCATGAGGATCCTCATCGGCTTTGGCGGCGCGCCGGGTACTGCTCGGCACTGTCGCCGCCGGAGCGCTCGATCGGCGCCGCTGCCCCATCGTGGTGGCGCGTTGAAACAAGGTCGCAAGCCAAGGAATCGAGAGGCATGAACATGAGCGGACTCGTTGCGCTGATATGGATCGTTGTACTTCTCCTCGGCGCTGCCTGGTCCCTTCTTGCCTGGGCCGCGTACGCCATCGTGACTTGGCCGGGCTGGCGCGCGCCCGACCTCACGGCCTGGAGCGAGCGCCTTGGCGAGGTGCAGATGCCCGCCTGGGCGCAGGCTTTCGTGCCACCGCAGGCGACGGAGTCGCTGAAGAGCCTGCTGGCGCAGTGGGGACCGAGCCTGCGCGAGTCCCTTCTCGGCATGCCGGACCTCGGTGCATGGCTCGGCCCCGCCGTGGTGAGCGTCTGGGCGCTTGGCATGGTCGCGCTGGCGGCGGGCGGACTGATCGGCACGATCGGCTTGCGGGCCGTGCGCGCAAGGCTCGGGCCGCCGCAGCAACGCATTAGCTAGCATTTATCCGTCGTTCCGTCATTTCAAAGTTTTCTTCATAGGTCGGGTGCGGCAGACTGCGCGGCCTCCCGATGCCCGATCCCGTCGTCCTGTTCTTCGCCCTCGGCCTGGCCGCGCGCCTCGCGCGTTCGGACCTGCGTATGCCCGAGCCGCTGTACGAGGCGCTGTCGATCTACCTGCTGCTCGCGCTCGGCCTGAAGGGCGGCGCGGCGCTCGCGGAGAGCGCGGCGCCGGCGCTCGCCGGGCAGGCGCTGCTCGCGGTCGCGCTCGGCTGCGTGCTGCCGCTCATCGCCTTCGCCATCCTGCGCTACGCGGGCGGCATCGACCGCAGCAACTCGGCGGCGATCGCCGCGCACTATGGATCGGTGAGCGTGGTCACCTTCGCCGCCGGCCTCGCCTACCTGAACGCCCGCGCCATCGCCTCGGAGCCGACGATGCCGTTCCTGGTCGCGGTGCTGGAAGTGCCGGCGCTGCTGGTCGGCGTGCTGCTCGCGCGCCTGGGCACCGGCCGCGAGGCGCAGCTGCTGCGCACCGTGCGCGAGGCCGCGGCCGGCAAGAGCATCGTGCTGCTCGCCGGCGGGCTGGCGATCGGCGCGCTGCTCGGCAAGGAGGGCACGGCCCCGCTGCAGCCGCTGTTCGGCGACCTGTTCAAGGGCGCACTGTGCCTCTTCATGCTGGAGCTCGGCCTGGTGGTGGGCGGGCAGCTGCCGGCGCTGCGCCGCGCCGGGGCGTTCCTCGCCGGCTTCGCGCTCGCGGTGCCGCCGCTGTTCGGCGCGCTCGGCGCGGGCACCGGCTGGCTGATGGGCCTGTCGCACGGCGGCATCGCGCTGATGGCCACGCTCGCGGCGAGCGCCTCGTACATCGCCGCGCCGGCCGCGATGCGCATGGCGGTGCCCGAGGCGAACCCCGCGCTGTCGATCTCCGTGGTGCTCGGCGTCACCTTTCCCTTCAACGTGCTCGTCGGCATCCCGTTGTACGAGCGCATGGCGGCGGCGATCGCATGACGGCCCTGCACCCGAGGAAGCTCGTCACCGTGGTGTGCGAGGCGGCGCTCGAGCGGGCGGTGCTCGACACGCTGCGCATGGCCGGCGCCGGCGGCTACACGGCGACCGAAGCCCGCGGCCGCGGCAGCCGCGGCGAGCGCGCCGGCGACTGGGAAGGCAGCCGCTCGACCGAGATCCAGGTGCTGTGCGACGCCGATACCGCCGGGCGCCTTGTCGAGGCGCTGCTCGCGCGCTACTCGGCGGATTTCGCGCTCACCCTCTGGGTGAGCGACGTCGTGGTCGCGCGGCCGGCGAAATTTCCGTAGCGCCGCGCAGCTCGGCGGCGAACTCCAGCAGGTAGGCGCGGAACGCTTCGGCGGCCGCCGAGAGCCGCTGGTCGCGCCAGTGCAGCAGGTGCCACTCTCGCTCGATCGGAAAGCCGTGCACGTCGAGCACCTGGATCTCGGGCAGGTCCGCGTCCGAGAGCGCGTGGCGCGACAGGATCGCCAGGCCGAGGCCGCCCGCCACCGCCTGCTTGATGGCCTCGTTCGAGCCCACCGTCATGCGGTTGGCTAGCGCCACGCGCGCGCGCGTCAGATGCTCGTCAACTGCGAGGCGCGTGCCTGAGCCCGGCTCGCGCAGCAGGAAGCGCTCGCCCGCGAGCTCGGCCAGCTCCGGGCGCGCACGCGGCGGCCTGAAGGCGCGCGGGGCGATCACCACCAGCGGATTGGCGAGGAACGGCTCGGCCGAAATTGCCGGATCCTCCGGCGGCGCGCTCATCACGCACAGGTCGTCCAGGCGCTCGCGCAGCCGCGCCAGCACGCCCTCGCGGTTCTGGATCTCCAGCTCGACCTCGATGCCGGGATGGCGCTGCACGAAGCGCCCGAGCGCGCGCGGCAGGAAGTACTTGGCCGTGGTCACCACCGAGACGCGCAGTCGCCCGCGGCGCAGCGCCGCCACGTCGTCCAGCCGCGCTTCGAAGCGCGACCACACGGCGGCGAGCTCGCGGCACGCCTCGGCGAGGTCGCGCCCGGCCTGCGTCAGGCGGATGCGCCGCCCGACCGGCTCGGTGAGGCGGTGGCCGACGGCCTCGGCGAGCGTCTTGAGCTGCAGCGAGACCGCGGGCTGCGTCAGGTGCAGCGTCTCGGCGGCGCGCGACACGCTCTCGGCGCGCGCTACCGCCTCGAAGATCTCAAGCTGGCGCAGCGTCACGTGACCAGTGCGGCGGCGGTCGAACATAAGACCATCCTTATGAAAGCTTCGATCATTTCCAATTTTACTGAATGAGTACGCGTGTCCAGACTGCGCGTCGCGGGGCACGGAGCCCGCGCAGCGCAAGGAGACGAGCGATGGTGGCAAGGAACTGGCAGGCGCGGCGCGAGACGGCCGCGCGCGTGGTGGCGCGCCTGATCGTGCGCGACGGGCGCATCGACTGGCGCGAGCTTGAGTTCCTCGAGCGCAGCGGGGCATTCGGCGCGCTCGGCGTCGCACGGGAGCGCTTCATGGAACTCGTGGGCCGCTGCCTGGGCGAGCAGGCCGCGCGCGGCGGCGCCGAGCAGCTGGAAGCGGAGCTCGCCGCGGTGCGCGAGCGCGACGTGCAGCTGCTGGTCGCGGCGCTGCTGGTGTACCTGAGCGAGATCGATCACGATGTGCAGCCGCGCGAGAGCGCGCTCGTCGGCCGCGCCCTGCGGTGCTGGGGCCTGACGCCGGAGGCGCTGCATAGCGAGATGCACCTGCCGGCCGAGCGCACGCGGGGAGTCCTGCGGCTCGCCGGGTCGGGTAGCGCATGAAGGTCGCGGTGGTGATGGGCTCGCGCAGCGACTGGGAGTGCATGCGCGCGGCCTGCGAAACGCTCGCGGAGCTCGGCATCGCCCACGAGGCGCGCGTGCTCTCCGCGCATCGCATGCCCGACGAGATGTTCGCGTACGCCGCATCGGCGCGGGCGCGCGGCCTCGCCGCCATCATCGCCGGCGCGGGCGGTGCGGCGCATCTGCCCGGTATGCTGGCCGCCAAGACCGACGTCCCGGTGCTTGGCGTGCCGATTCCCGCCACACCGCTTGCCGGCCAGGACGCGCTGCTGTCGATCGTGCAGATGCCGCGCGGCGTACCGGTCGCGACCTTCGCCATCGGCCCCGCCGGCGCGGCCAACGCCGCGCTGTTCGCCGCGCGCCTGCTCGCACTGGGCGA
>DASWBP010000030.1:0-27106 GCA_036390555.1 Burkholderiales bacterium
CGCGGGCTTCGTGCCGGTGGACGACTACGAGTCGCTCATCGAATACGCGCGCTTCTTTGCGGCGGCGGGCAAGCCCCTTGCGCGCGGCGTGGCGGTGATCTCCGGCTCGGGCGGCGCGGGGGTGATGGCCGCGGACATGGCGGCGCGCCACGGCGTGCCGATGCCGCGGCCGCTGGAGGCCACCGGCACCGCGCTGCGCGCGCTGGTGCCGGAGTTCGGCGCGGCGCGCAATCCCTGCGACCCGACCGGGCAGGTGCTCAACAACCCCGAATCGTTCGGCGCCTGCTGCCGCGCGCTGCTTGCCGATCCGCAATACGGCGCGCTCGTGGTGCCGGGCACGGTGGCGGTCCTGGAAACCGCCAAGGACCGCGTGCCGAAGATGTCGGCGCTTGCGCGCGAACAGGCGAAGCCCATCGCGCTCGTCTGGCTTTCGGAGTGGCTGCAGGGCCCGGGCTCGGGCGACTACGAGGCGGACGAGAAGCTGCCGCTGTTTCGCTCGATGCACCGGTGCTTCGGCGCGATCGCGGCGTGGCAGGCGCTGGCAGATCGGAAGGACGCCCCCGCGCCGCGGCGCTCGCCGCCCGGCGCCGCGCAGGCCGCGCGCGCGCTGCTGGCGGCGGCGGGCGAGAGCCTCTCCGAACGCGAGGGCAAGCGCGTGCTCGCAGCCTACGGCGTACCCGTGGTCGAGGAGCGCCTTGCGAAGAGCGCAGACGAGGCGGCCGCGGCCGCGCGGACCTTCGGCTACCCGGTGGTACTCAAGGCGGAGGCGCCGGACATCCTGCACAAGACAGAGCTCGACGTGGTGCGCCTCGGCATCGCCAACGAGGACGAGCTGCGGCCCGCGTATGCGGAGATCGTCGCCGCCGCGCGCGGGCACGAGCTGCACGGAGTGCTGGTGCAGCCGATGATTCCCGGCGTCGAGGTGATCGCGGGCGCGCGCGTGGACCCGGCGGTAGGCGCGGTGGTGGTCGTGGGCTCGGGCGGCGTGCTCGTCGAGCTGATCCACGACACCGTCGCGGCGCTCGCCCCGGTGACGGTGGCGCAGGCGCGCGCGATGCTGGCGCAGCTCAGGGGCTACAAGCTGCTCACGGGTTTTCGCGGCGGCGCGGCGGCAAACCTCGACGCCGTCGCCGACGCGATCGCGCGTGTCTCGGAGCTGGCCGCCGACCTGGCGGGCGAGATCTCGGAGCTGGACGTCAATCCCTTGCGCTGCGGGCCGCAGCGCGCGGTAGCCGTGGACGCCCTGATCACGAAGCGGCGCAAGGGCTGAGCACGCCGCGAAGGCGCGCGCTCACGGGCGCCGTGCGCCTTCACCCCCACCGCGCCGTGCCCGCGCGGACTACGCAGTAACCAGCTTGAGCCCGACGATGCCGGCGACGATCAGGCCTACGAAGAAGAGCCGCAGGAAGGTAGCGGGCTCCTGGAACAGCACGATGCCAAGCAGCACCGCGCCCGCGGTGCCGATGCCCGTCCACACCGCGTAGGCGGTGCCAAGCGGCAGCGTCCTCACCGCGAGGGCGAGCAGCACCACGCTGCCGATCATCGCCACGAGCGTCCCCGCCGTCGGCCAGGGGCGCGTGAAGCCGTCGGTGTACTTGAGGCCGACCGCCCAGGCGACTTCGAGCAGCCCGGCGAGGAAGAGCAGCAACCAGGCCACGGCGCTAGCCCTTCAGCTGCAGGCTCTTGAACTCGAGGAACTCCTCGAGCCCGTAGACCCCGGCTTCGCGGCCGTGGCCCGATTGCTTGAAGCCGCCAAAGGGCGCGTTCATGTTGAAGGCGCCGCCGTTCACGTCCACCTGCCCCGCGCGGATGCGGCGCGCCACGGCTTGCGCGCGCGCGTCGTCCTTCGACCACACGGCGCCGGCGAGGCCGTAGGGCGTGTCGTTGGCGATCCGCACCGCCTCTTCCTCGTCCTTGTAGGGAATGATCGACAGCACCGGCCCGAAGATCTCCTCCTGCGCGATGGTCATCGAGTTCTTCACCTTGCCGAACACGGTGGGCTTGACGAAGTAGCCCCCGGGCAAGCCCTCGACCGGGTCCGCGCCGCCGGTGAGCAGCTCGGCGCCTTCCTCGACGCCCTTCCGGATGTAGCCGCGCACGCGCTCGAGCTGCATGTGCGAGGAAAGCGGACCGAGCCGCGTCGCTTCCGACAGCGGATCGCCGAGCGTGAAGCCCTTGGCGGCCTCCACCGCGAGCTTCGCCGCTTCCTCGTACTTCGATTGCGGTACGAGCATGCGCGTGAGCGCCGTGCAGGTCTGGCCGGAGTTGAGGAAGCAGCCGTTCACCGTGCCCTTCACCGCCGCGGCGAGGTCGGCGTCTTCCAGGATCACCGAGGGGCTCTTGCCGCCCAGCTCCAGCGCGATGCGCTTCACCGTCTGCGCGCCCACTTCCGAGATGCGCTTGCCCGCGCGCGTAGAGCCGGTGAAGGAGATCATGTCCACCTGCGGATGCCTGACGAGCGCCTCGCCCACCACGGGGCCGTAGCCGGTCACGAGGTTGAAGACGCCCTTCGGCAGTCCGGCGGCTTCGATCACCTCGGCGAGGACGAAGGCGTTGAACGGCGCGATCTCCGAAGGCTTGAGCACCACGGTGCAGCCCGCGGCGAGGGCCGGTGCGACCTTGAGCGCGATCTGGTGCAGCGGGTAGTTCCAGGGCGTGATCGCGCCCACCACGCCCACCGGTTCGCGCACCACCACCGAGTTGCCGACGCGCGTCTCGAACTGGAAGCCGCCCACCAGCTTCGCGTAGTTGGCGAAATTGGCGATCGGCAGGCCCGCCTGGATGCGGCCGGCAAGCTTGATCGGCATGCCGACCTCCTGCGCGATGGTCTTCGCCAGCTCGTCGCTGCGCGCCTTCAGGCCATCCGAGATCTTCTGCAGGAACTCCGCGCGCTTCTCGACCGGCGTGCGGCTCCAGCCATCGAAGGCCGCGCGCGCCGCGGCGACCGCCGCGTCGATGTCCTTCTCGGTGCCGGCGGGCACTTCGCCCATCACTTCGCCGGTGCCGGCGTGGTGCACTTCGATCATTTCCTTGGATGCGGGGGCGACCCACTGGCCGCCGATGAACAGCTTTTCGCGATTCAGCATGGGATTGTCCTTGCAGAGAAGGGCGCTACTTTAACGCCCGCCCGCCACCCGCGGCAATGCGCGCACGCCAGGTGGAATCGCGCCGGCACCGTCAATGCCGCCAGGCCGACGGCGCCGCGGATGGCAGTGCGCTGCCGCTATACTCTCGCGCCTCATCACCCCGAGGAGAAGGCCATGCCCCGCACCGGCAAGGCGGCGATCTGCCGCGAATTGAACAAGCCCGTCGTCGTCGAGGAGATCAGCGTCGACTCCCCCAAGCGCGGCGAGGTGATGGTGAAAATCGCCGCCTGCGGCGTGTGCCATTCCGACCTCTCGGCCACCAATGGCACGATCGCCCTGCCGCCGCCGCTGGTGCTCGGCCACGAGGCCGCGGGCGAGGTGATCGAGGTGGGCGAGGGCGTGAGCGGGCTCGCCGTGGGCGACCACGTCGTCTCCTCCTTTATCTACATGTGTGGCAAATGTCGCTTTTGCGCCGCCGGCCGTCCGGTATTGTGCGTGGAACAGGGGAAGGCGCTCACCACGCCGCCGGAGGGCACGCCGCGAGTGAAGGACCGTGCGGGCAAGCCGCTTGGCATCTTTTCCGGCTGCGGGGTGATGGCGGAATACGCGACGCTCTCGGTGGACAACGTGGTGAAGATCGATTCCAAGATCCCGCTCGACCGCGCGGCGCTGGTGGGCTGCGCGGTGACTACTGGCGTCGGCGCCGTATTCAACACGGCGCGCGTAGAGCCGGGCTCGAGCGTCGCGGTGTTCGGCTGCGGCGGCGTCGGCCTCAACGTCGTGCAGGGCGCAGCGATCGCGGGTGCCGAGCGCATCATCGCCATCGACACCCTGGAGTCAAAGCTCGAGATGGCGAAGAAGTTCGGCGCCACCGACGTGATCCTCGCCAAGCCTGGCGAGGACACTGCCAAGGCCCTGAAGAAGATGACGGGCGGCGGTCCCGACTACGCCTTCGAATGCGTCGGCGTTGGCGCGCTCGCCGAGACTGCCTACCGCGCGATCCGCCGCGGCGGCAAGGCAGTGATCGTCGGCGTGGCGCGCCCCACTGATGCGACGTCCTTCAAGCCGATGACCATGGTGTTCGAGGAGAAGAGCCTGCAGGGGAGCTACTTCGGCTCCTCGGTGCCGCGCATCGATTTCCCGCGCATGCTGCATCTCTACATGGCGGGGCGACTGAAGCTCGACGAACTGATCACGCACCGCTACAAGATCGACGAAGCGCCGCAGGCCTTCGCCGACCTCGAGTCAGGCCGCAACGCGCGCGGGGTGATCGTATTCTGATGTCTCCACCGGTGGCGGCGCGCCGAGGTCGCATCCTCGTGGTGGACGACCAGCGCGCGAACGTCGAGATGCTCGCGGAGCTCCTGCGCTCGCGCGGCTACGAAGTGTTGGCCGCCCACAGCGGCGAGGAGGCGCTCGAGCGCATCGCCGCTCAGGCCCCCGACGTGGTGATCTCGGACATCCGCATGCCGGGGATGGACGGCTACGAGCTCACGCAGCGCCTGCGCGAGGCGCCGGCTACGGCGCTGCTGCCGGTGGTGCTGGTCACTTCGCTCGAGGACGGCGAGAGCCACGAGGAGCGCGTGAAGGGCATCGACGCAGGGGCGGACGACTTCCTTACCAAGCCGGTGCGCTACGCGGAGATGTTCGCGCGCGTGAGGTCGCTGCTGCGCGTCAAGCTCCTGCAGGACGAGGTGCGCCGCCAGACCGACGAGCTGCGGCAGTGGAACGAGCAGCTCGAGGAGCGCGTGCGCGAGCAGGTGGCGGCGATCGAGCGCCTGACGCAGATGAAGCGCTTCTTCTCGCCACCCGTCGCCGAGGCGATCGTCGCGGGCGGCGCGGAGGTGCTCGAGCCGCACCGGCGCGAGATCACCGCGGTGTTCCTCGACCTGCGCGGCTTCACCGCCTTCACCGACCGGGCGAATCCCGAGGAGGTGATGGACCTGCTCGGCGACTACCACGAGGCGCTCGGCCACATCGTCGACCGCTACGCCGGGACGCTCGAGCACTTCGCCGGCGACGGCGTGATGATCTTCTTCAACGACCCGCTGCCGGTGGACCAGCCGGCGAAGCGCGCCGTGCGCATGGCCTTCGAGCTGCAGCAGGCCTTCGTGCCGATCGCGCGGGCCTGGCAGCAGAAGGGCCACGCGGTGTCGCTCGGCATCGGCATCGCGCAGGGCGAGGCCACCCTCGGCGTGATCGGCTTCGAGCAGCGCTGGGAATACGCCGCGATCGGCGCCATCCCCAACCTCGCAGCGCGCCTCTGCGGCCAGGCGCGCCCCGGCGAGATCCTGATCGACGCCGTGACCTATGCCGACGTGAGCGACGCGGCCGAGGCCGCGCCCGCCGGCCCGCTCTCGCTGCGCGGCTTCACCCAGCCCATTCCCGCCTTCCGGCTGCTGCGGCTGAAATAGGGGTTGAAATTGGGGTCAGACCCCAATTTAGCGGAAATTGGGGTCTGACCCCAATTTAGCGGCAGCCCAGCTTGGTTTCTTTCGCCTTGACGAGCGAGGTGACGGTGTCGTTCACCGGCGCGGGGACGCTGACCTGCTTGCCCACGCGCGGGATCGAGCCGTTGATGACGTCGATCTCGGACTTGCGCTTCGCCATCAGGTCAAGCAGCACCGAGGGGCGCGCGTTGGGGATCTTGGAGCCGAAGTCGCGCACGTATGCGACCGGGTCGGTGAAGCCGAGCTTCACGCCCTTCGCCTTCGCCACCGCATAGCCCTCGGCTGCGCAATCGGCCGAGACGCGCGCGAGGTCGGGATCGGCCATCACCTCGCCGATGGTGCAGTCGTTGAGCGCGCAGGGCCCCGAGTAGGCGCAGTTGCAGATGAGCTTTTCCCACACCAGTTGGTCGATGTCGTCGAACACCTTCACGCGGAAGCCCGCGCCGCTCCAGGCCTCCTCGACCTTCTTCAGGCGCGGCGTGATCGGCCCGCCGAATTCGCCCAGCCTCACGAGCTCCATGCCGTTGTGGTGCGCGTGCCCGGGCGCCTTGATCGAGGCGCCGAAGCCGCCGACCACACCCACCATGACGCGCTCGCGCCCGAGGATGCCGGCCGCCGTGTCCGGTCCGCCGAGGCCGTTCTGGATCGAGAGCACTGGCGTGTCCTTGCCGAGCAGAGGCTTGGTCGCCTCGGCCGCCTGCGCGACGTGCATCGCCTTGGTGGCGAGCACCACGAGGTCGCAGGTGCCGGCTTCCTTCGCGTCCGTCGTCGCATGGACCTTGACCGTGCGGTCGCCCGACTTGCCTTCGAGCCGCAGGCCGCTCTTCTTCATCGCCTCCACATGCTCGCGCCAGCGGTCAATTGCCCACACCTCGTGCCCCGCCGACGCGAACAGGCCCGCGTAGACGGAGCCCATCGCGCCACAACCAACGATGGCGATCTTCATGATGGGATCAGACCCCGATCTTCCGCGCCTGGGGTCAGACCCCGATTTCGCGTCATGCGACCTCAAACAATCCAGCCGCCCCCATCCCGCCGCCGATGCACATCGTCACCACCACGCGTTTCGCGCCGCGGCGCTTGCCTTCGATGAGCGCGTGGCCGACGAGGCGCGAGCCGGAGACGCCATAGGGGTGGCCCACCGCAATCGCGCCGCCGTTCACATTCAGCTTGTCGTCGGGGATGCCGAGCTTGTCGCGGCAGTAGAGCACCTGCACGGCGAAGGCCTCGTTCAGCTCCCAGAGGTCGATGTCGGAAACTTTCAGGCCCGCGCGCTGCAGGAGCTTGGGCACCGCGAACACCGGGCCGATGCCCATTTCGTTGGGCTCGCAGCCCGCCACCGCGAAGCCGCGGAAGATGCCGAGGGGCTTGAGGCCGCGCTTCGCCGCTTCCTTGTCGCTCATCACGACCTGGGCCGAGGCGCCGTCGGAGAACTGGCTGGCGTTGCCCGCGGCGATCACGCCACCCTCGATCGCCGGCTTGATCTGCGAGACGCCCTCGTAGGTGGTGTCGGGGCGGATGCCCTCGTCGTGCTCCACCGTCACTTCCTTCAGCGTCTCGACGTTGGTGTTCTTGTCGATCACCTTCATCTTGGTGGTGATCGCCACGATCTCGTCCTTGAACTTGCCTTCCTCGCGCGCCTTGGCCGCGCGCTGCTGGCTGCGCGCGCCGTAGCGGTCCTGCGCCTCGCGGCCGATGCCGTACTTCCTCGAGACGTATTCGGCTGTCTGCAGCATCGGCCAGTAGATCTCCGGCTTGTGGCGGTGCAGCCACTCGTCCTGGCCGTGGTGCTTGTTCGCCTCGTTCTGCACGAGCGAGATGGATTCCACGCCGCCCGCGATGAAGATGCTGCCTTCGCCCGCCAGCACGCGCTGCGCGGCGAGCGCCACCGTCTGCAATCCCGAAGAGCAGAAGCGGTTGACCGTCATGCCGGACACGGTCACGGGCAGCCCCGCGCGGATGGCGATCTGGCGCGCGATGTTGCCGCCGGTCGCGCCCTCGGGCGTGGCGCAGCCCATGATCACGTCCTCGACCTCCTGCGGCTCGAGCCTGGCGCGCTCCAGCGCCGCGTGCACGACGTGGCCGCCCATCTTCGCGCCGTGGGTCATGTTGAGGGCGCCGCGCCAGCTCTTGCACAGCGGCGTGCGGGCGGTGGAGACGATCACAGCGTCGGTCATGGCACGTTCTCCTTTACTGTTGCCGCGCGATGAACGCCGCTTTGCGTGCGTTCCATCGCGCGGAGGTACGGGCGGCGCGTCGCGTCCGCTCCTACCGCTAGTTGAATTTCTTGCCTTCCTTGGCGAGCTTGGCGAGCAGCGGCGCGACGGTCCACTGGTTGCCGTTGTAGCCCTTCTGGAACCCTTCGATCGCCGCGACCACCTTGTCCAGGCCCACGGTATCGGCGTAGAACATCGGCCCGCCGCGGTGCGCGGGAAAGCCGTAGCCGGTGAGGTACACCATGTCCACGTCGGACGCCCGCAACGCGATGCCTTCCTCGAGGATCCTCGCGCCCTCGTTGGCGAGCGCGAAGATGCAGCGCTGCACGATCTCCTCGTCGGAGATCTGCCGCGGCGCCAGGCCCTGCTCCTTGCGGTACTTCTCCAGCAGCGCGTCCACCTCCGGGTCGGGGATGGGCTTGCGGTTGCCCGGCTCGTAGCGGTAGAAGCCCTTGCCGGTCTTCTGCCCGTAGCGCCCGAGCTCGCAGACCTTGTCGGCGAAGCGCGAATACACCATGTCGGGCTTCTCGTAGTACCTGCGCTTCCTCACGTCCCAGCCGATGTCGTTGCCGGCCATGTCCGACATGGTGAACGGCCCCATCGCCATGCCCCAGTTCTGCAGCGCCGCGTCCACCTGCAGCGGGCTCGCGCCTTCGTCGAGCAGGAACCCGGCCTGCTGCGTGTAGCGCTCGAGCATGCGGTTGCCGATGAAGCCGTCGCACACCCCCGAGACGATCGGCACCTTGCGCAGCTTCTTGCCGAGCTTCATCGTCGTGGCGAGCACGTCCTTGCCGGTCTTCGCGCCGCGCACCACTTCCAGCAGGCGCATGACGTTGGCAGGCGAGAAGAAGTGCGTGCCGATCACGTCCTGCGGGCGCTTGGTGACGTCGGCGATCTTGTTGACGTCCAGCGTCGAGGTGTTGGTGGCGAGGATCGCGCCCGGCTTCATGACGCCATCGAGCTTCCTGAAGATGTCCTGCTTCACTTCCATGCGCTCGAACACCGCCTCGATGACGATGTCGGCGTCGCGCGCCATGCCGAGGTCGGTGATGCCCTGGATGAGGCCGACGCGCTTATCCATGTCCTCCTGCTTCAGGCGCCCGCGCTGCACCGTCACCGCGTAGTTGTCCTTGATGCGCTTGAGGCCCTTGTCGAGCGCCTCCTGCGAGACGTCGGCGAGCATCACCGGGATGCCGGCGTTGGCGAAGCTCATGGCGATGCCGCCGCCCATGGTGCCCGAGCCGATGATCGCCGCCTTCCTGATCTCGCGCGTCGGCGTGTCCTCGGGGACGTCGGGGATCTTGGAGGTCTGGCGCTCGGCGAAGAACATGTGGCGCAGCGCCTTCGACTCGGTGGTGTTGACGAGGTACTGGAAGCGCTCGCGCTCGATCCTGCGGCCCTCGTCGAAGGGCATGGTCACCGCCGCCTGGATGCACTTGGCGATCTCGGCGGGCGCGGGATTGCCGCCCGCGGTCTTCGCCGCCTGCTGCGGCACCGCCTCGAGGAGCGCTTTCGGGTCGCCTTCCACGCGCGGCGGCATGTCGCGGATGCGCCGCGGCCCCTTGCCCTCGGCGACGAGCTTCTTCGCGTAGGCGATCGCGTCTTCCAGCAGGTCGCCCGTCGCCATCTCGTCCACCAGGCCCCATTCCTTGCCCTTCTCCGCGGGGATCGGGTCGCCGAGGATCATCATGCGCGCCGCCTCGTGCACCGGGATGATGCGCGGCAGGCGCTGCGTGCCGCCCGAGCCGGGAAGGATGCCGAGCTTCACCTCGGGAAGTCCCAGGAGCGACTTCGGCGCCGCGATGCGGTAGTGGCAGCCGAGCGCAAGCTCGAGGCCGCCGCCGAGTGCGAAGCCGCCGATCGCGGCGACGAGCGGCTTTTGCAGCGCATCCTGCATGTCGTTCACTTCCGGCAGGTCGGGCGGCGTGCGCGGCTGGTTGAATTCGCGGATGTCGGCGCCGCCGGAGAAGACCTTGGCGGAACCGATGATGACCGCCGCCTTGACCTCGGCGTCGGCCGCCGCTTTCTTCAGCGCCTCGGCAAGGCCCGCGCGCAGCGCGTTGCCCAGGCCGTTGACCGGGGGGTTCTTCATCGTGATGACGGCGATGCCGTCGCGGACCGAATAGGCTGCCACGTCGTTCATGAATGGGTTCTCCGGGGGGATGCCAAAATTCTAGCGTCAAACGATGGCGCCAAAGCAGTGGCAGACATGGCGAAACGCGGGCGGCGGGGGTGGGCGCGAGGGCGTCCCTCAGGCCCGGCGCGAGGTCTACACTAGGGCCCGCATAGCCATGACCGAAGCACGTCCGGTTGGCGGCGAGCTGCTCGCCGCCGTGTTCGAGGTGGCAAGGATCGGCATCGTCTTCGTCGACGACTCCGGCCGGATGGTCGACGTCAATCCGGCGTTCTGCAGCATGCTCGGCTATCCACGCGAGGAAGTGGTCGGCCGGAGCTTGCTGCTGGTCGCGCCGCCCGAGGTGCACGCGGCGCCCGAGCGCTACCTCAAGGCGCTGCTGAGCGAGTCGCCCCGTTTCTCGACCGAGTGGTCGATGCGCCGGCGCGACGGCACGTTCCTCACCGCGGTTGCGAGCTGGCGCACCGTGCAGCGTCCCGACGGCGGTCGTGTGGTGGTCGCGACCTTTACCGACATTAGTGCCCGCAAGGCCGCCGAGGAAGAGGTCCGCAGCCTCAACGAGGCGCTCGAAGCGCGCATCGCCGAGCGCACCGGCGAGCTGGGCAAGTCCGAGGAACGCTATCGCAACGTCACCGAGAACATCGGCGATGGCATCCTGGTGGTCCAGGACGCGCGTTTCGCCTACGCCAACCGGAGCCTGCTCGCCCTGCTGGGCTACACCTGGGACGAGGTCCGCGGCAGGGACTTCATGCCGTTCGTGCACCCGGATTTCCGCGCGCTGGTTCTGGAGAACTACCGGCGGCGCCTGGCCGGCCAGGACGTCGCGCCACGCTACGAGTTCCAGGTGCTCAACCGCCAGGGCGATCCCGTGTGGGTGGAGCTGGGGGCGGTGGTGATCCAGTGGGACGGTCGGCCGGCGACCCTGTCGTTCCTCTCGGACATCCGGGAGCGCAAGCACCTCGAGGAGCGGCTGCGGGCGAGCCTTGCCGAGCGCGAGACCATCCTCGACAAGCTGCTCGTCGGCATCGCATTCCTCGATGCCAAGGGACGTCAGCGCTGGGTCAACAGCGCGATGCTGAGAATCTTCCGCGCCGACAGCCGCGAGGACTGGGTCGGCAAGTCGCTGGAGTCGCTCTATCCGTCGCGGGAGGTCTATCTCGAGACCGGCGCCGCGGTCCTGGCGGCGGTGAGCGAGGGCAAGCCATTCCAGCGCGAGCTGCTGATGCGCAGGACGGACGGCACGCAGTTCTGGGCGTTGCTCGCCGGTCGGGCGGTGAACGAAGGCGACTTGTCCCAGGGCACGGTGTGGACCATCATCGACATCAGCCGCCGCAAGGGCCTGGAAGAAGAAGTCCGTCGCGCTTCCGCCGAGCGCGAGGTGCTGCTGCAGAGCGCGCTGGTCGGCATTACGCACACGAATGAGCGCCGCCACCTGTGGGTGAATCAGAAGTTCTGCGAGATGACCGGCTATTCGCGGGACGAGCTGCTCGGCGCCAGCTCGCGCCTGATCCACCCGGACGAGGATAGCTGGCGGCGCTTCGGCGAGCTCGCGTATCCCGTGCTCGCGCGCGGCGATGCGTTCGACACGGAGTGGCGCATCCGGCGCAAGGACGGCAGCCTGCTCTGGGCGCATTTCTTCGGACGGATGGTCGATCCGGCAGACGCCGGTCGCGGCACCATCTGGACGTTCGTCGACATCAGCGAGCGCAAGAAGGCCGAGGAGGACATCCGCGCGGCGCTCGAGAGGCAGCGCGAGCTGAACACGCTCAAGTCACGGTTCGTCTCGATGACCTCGCATGAATTCCGCACCCCGCTGAGCGCGATCCTGTCCTCGGCGCAGCTGCTCAAGCTGTACGGCGGGCGCCTGCCGGCGCCCGAGCGCGAGGGGCTGCTCGCCGGCATCGAGGCATCGGTCAAGCGCATGGCGCAGATGCTCGACGATATCCTGACGATCGGCCGGGCCGACGCCGGCATGCTTGAGTTCCAGCCCGCGGACGTCGACGTGCGGGCCGTGTGCCAGAGCGTGACCGAGGAGGCCCGCGCCGCGACGCGGGCCGATCATGGAGACCGCCACCGCATCGAGCTGCAGATGGACGGCGTGCCGCAGCGGGCGGTGATCGACGAAAGGCTGCTGCGCCAGATCCTGGGCAATCTGCTGTCGAACGCGGTCAAGTATTCCCCCGCCGGCGGACTGGTCGGCCTCGCCGTACGCGCTGACGGCACCAACCTGGACTTCCAGGTCAGCGACGAGGGCATCGGCCTAGAGGAAGAAGATGTTCCGCGCCTGTTCGAGACCTTCTTCCGCGCTAGCAACACGGGAAACATCCCCGGCACCGGTCTGGGCCTGGCCATCGTCAAGCGGGCGACGGAGCTGCACGGCGGGACCGTCGCGGCGCAGAGGCGGCCCGGCGGCGGCACCTGCTTCCGCGTGACGATCCCGTTGCGAGGCGCGTGAGCGCAGCCCGCATCCCGGTGATCGAGGAAGAGGCGCCGATCCGCGCCAACCTCAGGCGCACGCCGCGGCTCGAGCGCTGCAAAGTCGTGGAAGCGTAGGACGGCGCGGCTGGCCTGGAGGCTACTGCGTACGTCACCAAGCCGTTCGGCCGTCCCAAGCTCAGCGAGCTCGTTGCCCGGCGCCTCGCGCGGCGCTAGCCGAGCGCGGCGCCGGCGCGGCGCCCGCTAGTCACGCTTCTCGGCCAGCAGCTCGGGTCGAGGCGAGAAGCCGCGCGCGAGCTCGTGCAGACGCTCCTCGACCGGATCCTTCGAGCCGAGGACAACCGTCGCGGCGACCGGGCCGGCGTAGGGTTCATGCGCGAGCATCCGCTCGAAGGAGCCGTCGGCGCTCGCCCAGGCAGGTTCGCTCGTGGCGGCGTCCTGCACCGGCATCTGGCGGGCGAAGCTCGCCTCGACGTTCTCCCAGTAGGCGTTGTCGGTGGCGAGCGTCGCTTGCATCGTGGTGGCAAGCACGGCGGCAACAAGTAGGCGGGTTTGCATGGCGCGATTCCTTTCGACTATGGTTAGAGAAGAGGGTTAAAGATGTTTCGTTTATATTCGAGAAAGTTCGTATTGCTTCGCGCCCTTGGTTCAGCAACGTGCGTGCCAATTCATTTTTATCATTGAAATCAAAGTCTTAAAAAATATGGTCGCGCCGCCGGTGTTGGCAGTTGCAGACGCGCTTGTCGGGCGAGATGGATAACTCTTTGTTTTCTGAAGAAAAGCGCATCGTTGGCGTTCGCCAACACTACGCACCCACGTTTCACTCAGCGGGACGACGAGTCGCCTTTGGCCGCGGATGTACTTAGTAAACGAGAATTCGAGGTGCCGCCCCGGCGCCGCAGGACACGGCCAGCAATCTTGACCCAGCACCCGGAAACCATACTGATCGTCGACGACGATCCGATGCTGCTGCGCCTGCTCGGCATCCTCCTGCGGGAGGAGGGGTACCGCGTAGTCTCGGCCGACAGCGGAGAGAAGGCGCTCGCGCTGGCAGCTGCGGAAAAGCCGGATCTCGTCATCACGGACTTGCGCATGGGCGGCATGAACGGACTCGCCCTCTTCGAGTCGCTGAACCGCACCTTTCCGCTGCTTCCCGTAATCATCCTCACGGCGCACGGGACTATTCCCGAGGCTGTGGAAGCGACCCGGCGCGGCGTGTTCGGCTTCCTCAGCAAGCCCTACGACGCGCCGGCCCTGCTCGCCGAGGCGCGCAGGGCGCTCGCGCTCTCGCCCGCGGCCACGGCAGTCGGCAACGCCGAGGCGTTCGTCACCCGTACGCCGCGCGTGCAGGCGGTGCTCGACGAGGCGCGTGCGGTGGCGGGCACCGAAGCCAGCGTGCTGATCCGGGGAGAAACCGGCAGCGGCAAGGAACTGCTGGCGCAGACGATCCACGATTGGAGCCCGCGCAGCGGGGCGCCGTTCGTCGCCGTGAACTGCGGCGCGATTCCCGAGGCGCTGCTCGAGTCCGAACTGTTCGGGCACGTCAGGGGCGCGTTCACCGGCGCGACACGCGATCATCGCGGCCTGATTCCCTCCGCCGAGGGCGGGACGGTGTTCCTCGACGAGATCGGCGACATGCCGCTGGCGCTGCAGGTCAAGTTGCTTCGCGTGCTGCAGGAACGCGAGGTGCGACCGGTGGGCGCCACGCGCAGCGTGCCGCTGAACGTGCGCGTGATTTCGGCGACGCACCGCGACCTCGAGGCGGAGATCCGCGCCGGGCGGTTCCGCGAAGACCTCTATTACCGGCTCAACGTCATCAGCCTGACGTTGCCGCCGCTGCGCGAGCGGCGCGAGGATGTGCCGCTGCTCGCCAGGCATTTCCTCGCCGCGCTGGCCGACAAGTACGGCAAGCCCGTCACGGGCTTCGCCGGCGAAGCGCTGGCGGCGCTTGCGACCGCCGCCTGGCCGGGAAACGTGCGACAGCTGTTCAATGCGGTCGAGAAATGCGTCGCGCTTTGCACCGGCCCCCTCGTGACGCTCGCCCTGGTGGAGCGCGCGCTCGACCGCCCCGGCGAGAGCATGGGCTCCTTCGACGAGGCCCGGCGCGATTTTGAGCGCGAATATCTGGTGCGCCTGCTGAAGCTGACTTCGGGCAACGTGACCCGCGCGGCGCGCATTGCCAAGCGCAACCGGAGCGACTTCTACACGCTCCTCAACCGGCACCAGATCGAGCCATCGGGCTTCAAGCCCCCGGATTGATCCGGGTGCGCGCGGGCGCACGAGCAGCTCAGATCCTGCGGCCGGAACCTTCCCACCAGGGTTGTTTCAGGCGGCGCTTGAAGATCTTGCCGCTGTCCTCGCGCGGCAGACTGTCCATGAATTCAACGATGCGCGGCACCTTGTAGCCGGCCAGGCGCTCGCGCAGCCAGGCCTGCACCGCCGCAGCCTCCAGGCGCGCCCCGGGCTGCGGCTGCACCGCGGCGGCCAGCGACTCGCCGAACTCCGCGTCCGGGATGCCGAACACCGCGCAGTCGGCCACGCCGGGCATGGTCACCAGCGCGGCCTCGATCTCGGCCGGGTAGATGTTGACGCCGCCCGAGATCACCATGTCGCTATCCCGGTCGCAGACGTATAGGTAGCCGTCGGCGTCGAGGTAGCCCATGTCGCCGAGCGTGCACAGGCCGTCGCGATCGATGGCGCGCCGCGCGGCGTCGTTGTGGGCGTAGGTGAAGTCGGGGTAGGCGTGGTTCCTCGCGTAGATGAGCCCCACTTCCCCGGCCGGCAGCTCGCGGCCGGCGCGATCGAGGATCTTCAGGCTCGCGGAGGGCAGGGCGCGGCCAGCGGACCCCGGCCGCTCGAGGGCTTCTGCGCCGGTGATGAAGGTGACCAGGCCGAACTCGCTCGCCGCGTAGCTCTCGTGGATCACCGGCCCCCACCACTCGATCATGGCGCGCTTCACCGCCGGCGCGCAGGGCGCACCCATGCTGATGACAAAGCGCATGGAGGAGACGTCGTAGCGCGCGCGCACGGCTTCGGGCAGCTTCAGCAGCCGCGCGAACATCGTCGGCACCATGTAGGCGTGCGTGATGCGCTCGCGCGCGATCAGGGCAAGTGTCGCCTCGGCATCGAACTTGGGCTCGAGCCAGAGCGTCGCGTCGTGCAGGATCGCCTGGAGGGCATAGCTGTTCGGCGCGCTGTGGTAGAGCGGCGCGGAGACATAGGCGCGCACGCCCGGCTCGAAGCCGAGCGCGATGCGCCAGGCCTGGCGCGCGAGCTCGGCAAGGCGAGGCGCATCGGCTGGCGCAGGCGGCACGCGGCGCACGCCCTTTGGCCTTCCCGTGGTGCCCGAGGTGTAGAACATGCCGAGGCGCGGCGATCGCTCGGGTCCCCGCCACGGCGCGTGCCGCTCGCGCAGCGCCGGCCAGTCGTGGACCACGCGCTCGCCCGCGTACAGTCCCGGCTCCGCGACGAGGAGCTTCGCGCCGCTATCCTGGAGGATATGGCGCACTTCCTCGGTCTTGAAGTGCCAGTTGATCGGGCACCAGTAGGCGCCCAGCCGCCGGCAGGCGAGCATCAGCTCGAGCCACTCAGGGCGGTTGTAGAGCATCACGGCGACCACGTCGCCGTCGCCCACGCCCTGCGCCTCGAGCGCCGCGGCACTGCGCGCGGCGCGCCCCTCCAGCTCGGCGCGTGACATGAACACGCCGCCGCAGGCGAGCCCGCTGCTGCCGGGCGTGCCGGCGGCACCTGCCAGGCTGCTGTTCACACCTCCAGCCATTCCTTGCGCATTGCCGCGTTCTCGCGCACGTCGCGCGGGGTGCCTTCGAAGACGATGCTGCCGTGGCCCATGACGTACAGGCGCTCGGAGATGTCCAGCGCGATGGCGAGCTTCTGCTCGACGAGCAGGATCGAGACGCCGCGCTTTTCGATCTCCTTGAACAGCAGCGCCACCTGCTCGACGATCTTGGGCGCGAGCCCTTCGGTGGGCTCGTCGATCATGACGAGTTCCGGGTCGCCCATCAGCGTGCGGCACAGCGTCAGCATCTGCTGCTCGCCGCCCGAGAGGAAGCCCGCCTGCGTGTCGGCGCGCTCCTTGAGGCGCGGGAACAGCTCGTACATGTCCTCCGCGCGCCAGCGGCCCGTGGCGTTCGCCTTCTTCTGGCCGAGGAGCAGGTTCTGGCGCACGGTGAGCGTCGGGAAGATGTCGCGGTTCTCCGGCACGTAGCCCAGGCCCTTGTGCGCGACCTCGTAGGCCTTCAGCCCGACCATTTCCTCGCCGTTGAATTTCACCGAGCCCGTGCAGTCCACCAGCCCCATGATCGAGCGGATGGTGGTCGAGCGCCCGACGCCGTTCCTGCCAAGGAGCGACACGATCTCGCCCTTGCCGATCGTGAGGTGCACGCCGTGCAGGATGTGGCTCTTGCCGTAGTAGGCGTGCAGGTCGCGCACCTCAAGCATGGGCGGTTTCCTTGTGCAGGGCCCCGAGGTAGGCCTCCTGCACCGCCGGGTTGGCGCGGATCTCTTCGGGCGTTCCCGTGGCGAGCACCTCGCCGTAGACCAGCACGCTGATGCGGTCGGCGAGGTCGAACACCACGCCCATGTCGTGCTCGACCATCACCAGCGTCTTGCCCTCGGTGATGGTGCGCACCAGCTCGACGACGTGGCCGGTCTCGGTGCGGCTCATGCCGGCGGTGGGCTCATCGAGCAGGATCACGCTCGCCCCGCCCGCGATGGTGATGCCGATCTCGAGCGCGCGCTGCTCCGCGTAGGTGAGCGTGCCGGCCGGCACGTTGCGCCGCTTGGCAAGGCCGATGCGCTCCATCACCTCCTCGGCGCGCCGCTGCACGTCCTTGAGGGCCCCCACGCGGTGCCAGAACGAATAGCGGTGGCCCGCCGTCCACAGCACGCCGCAGCGGATGTTCTCGAACACCGACATGTTGTGGAAGATGTTGGTGACCTGGAAGCTGCGCGACAGGCCCTTGCGGTTGATTTCGTAGGGGCGCAGGTTGGTGATGTCGCCCCCGTGCAGCAGGATGCGGCCCGCCGACAATTCGTAGCGGCCGGAGATCAGGTTGAAGAGCGTGGACTTGCCCGCGCCGTTCGGCCCGATGATGGCGTGGCGCTCACCCGCGCGGATGCCGAGCGACACGCCGTGGATGATCTTGGTCGTGCCGAAGCTCTTGTGCACATCTTGAAGCTCGATGGCGTTGGTCATGAGAGCAGGGGGGCCGGGCCCCTTCCGGTAGATGCACGCGGGGCCTTCCCGGCCCCCCCGCACCCCCCGGTCACGGTCATCGAAGGTTGTTTCATCCCGCAGCCTTCGCGAGGAGGTCGGCCTGGATCGCGCCCCAGCGCTCGCCTACGCGGCGCGTCGTGATGCGCAGGGCAATGAGCCCGGCGGCGAGCACCGCGGCGAAAGCGAACCAGGGCGGCGCGGTCCTCGCGTCGAAGGAGACACCGAGCACCGAGAGCACCGTGCTCGCGCCGGGCTCGGAGAGCCGGTACACCATTTCCACCAGGCCGATCACGCCGGCAAGCGCCACCAGCCCGGCGAGCCCGGCAAGCGCATAGGGCAGCAGCAACTCGCGCCAGCGGCCGGCACGGATCAGCGGGAACTGCATCAGCACGAGCGAGGCGAGGCCGCCGGGCGCGTAGAGCACGATCAGCACGAAGAACAGGCCGAGGTACAGGAGCCACGCCTTGGTGAAGCCGGAGAGCGCGACGATGAAGAACACGAAGACGATGGAGCCGACCACCGGCCCGAAGAAGAACGGCACGCCGCCGATGTAGGTGGCGAGCAGCACGCCGCCCGAGCGGATCGCCGAGACGTTCTCGGCCGAGACGATCTCGAAGTTGATGCAGGACAGCGCCCCAGAGACCCCGGCGAAGAAGGAGGAGAGCACCAGCTGCAGGAAGCGCACGCGCTGCGTGTTGTAGCCGACGAACTCGGCGCGCTCGGGGTTGTCGCGCACGGCGTTCGCCATGCGCCCGAGCGGCGTCTGCGTCAGAGCGAACATCGCGACCATGCTGAGGAAGCACCAGACGGCGACCAGGTAATAGACCTGCAGCGCCGGGCCGAAGGTGAGGCCGAAGAACGGCTTGCCGACCACGCGGTTGGTCGAGACGCCGGCCTCGCCGCCGAAGAAGCCCGGGAACATCAGCACGCAGGCGAACACCATCTCGCCCACGCCCAGCGAAATCAGCGCGAAGGTGGTGCCGGCGCGCCGCGTGGTGACGTAGCCGAACAGCACGCCGAAGACGAGGCCCGCCAGTCCGCCCACCAGCGGCAGCAGCACGACGGGGAACACCACGCTGCCCTTGCCCATGAGGTTGAGCGTGTGCACCACCACGTAGGCGCCGAGGCCCGAGTAGACCGCGTGACCGAAAGAGAGCATCCCGCCCTGGCCGAGCAGCATGTTGTAGCTCAGCGCGAAGATGATGAGCGTGCCCATCTGCGTCATCATCGTGAGCGAGAAGCCGCTGGTGAACACGAGCGGCGCGGCGATGAACACCAGCGCGGTGGCGCTCCACAGGATCCAGCGGCCGAGGTTGAGCGGCGTGAACCTCATGCGCCGGCCTTCATCCCTCGCGCGTGCCCATCAGGCCCTTGGGCCGGAAAATGAGCAGCAGCACCATCAGCAGGTAGGGCAGCACCGGCGCGGCCTGCGCGATCGAAATGCCGCCGAGCGACCAGTCGAGCGACACCGCGAAGGTCTGCATGCAGCCGATGAGCAGCGACGCGATGAAGGCGCCTGCAAGCGAGCCCATGCCGCCCACCACCACGATGACGAAGATGATCGGCCCGACCGCCGCCGCCATGCCCGGGTCGGTGACGAAGGCGTTGCCGCCGATCACCCCCGCGAGGCCGGCGAGCGCGGCGCCGCCGCCGAACACCAGCATGAACACGCGCGGCACGTTGTGGCCGAGCGCTTCCACGGTCTGCGGGTGGGTGAGGGCGGCCTGGATGACGAGGCCGATGCGCGTGCGCGTGAGGGCGAGCCAGATCGCCACCAGCATTGCCACCGAGACGAGCATCATGAAGCCACGGTAGATCGGGTACTGCGAGCCCATGATCTGGAACAGCGGCCCGTCGAGCTCGTCCGGCACGCGATAGGGCACGGCCTGGCGCCCCCACACCAGATGCACTGCCTCGTCGATCAGGTAGGCGAGGCCGAAGGTGAAGAGCAGCTCCGCGACGTGGCCGTGCTTGTGCACCGTGCGCAATCCGTAGCGCTCGACCAGCATGCCGATCGCGCCGACCAGCAGCGGCGCGATCACCAGCGCGGGCCAGAAGCCGATCTTGACGCTGATCTGGTACGCGAAATACGCGCCCAGCATGTAGAAGCTGGCGTGCGCGAAGTTGAGCACGCCCATCAGCGAGAAGACGAGCGTCAGGCCGGAGGACAGCATGAACAGCAGCAGCCCGTAGCTGATGCCGTTCAGGGTCTGGACGAGGACGAACTCCATGGCAGAAACAAAAACGGGGAGCTTATGGGCTCCCCGTCGGTTGCGCCGCTGGCGATCAGGGCCGCTTCATCTGGCAGGAGGTCGGCGTCGCCGAGGTGTAGCCCTCCAGCCGCGCGTTGGTGATCGGCGCGAGCCCGCTGTTCTCCATTTCGATCTTCGCGTTCTTCGGCCCGCCCTTGGCCGCGGACTTCTCCAGCGTCAGCACGTAGAGCGGCTGGATCAGCTGGTGGTCGCTCTTGCGCATCTCCACCTCGCCCAGCTCGGCGTCGTGGCGCATGCCTTCCAGCGCCAGCGCGACCGCCTTGGGCTCCACCGACTTCGCCTGGAGGATCGCCTTGGCGAACATGTCCCACATGATCTTGCCGCGCAGGAAGTAGAAGTCCGGGTTGCCCTTGGGCGCCTGCTTGCGGTAGTCCGCGTCCCACTTCGCCGCCTTGTTGTTCTCCACGTTGGAGTGGTATTCGGCGATGATCTTCACCTTGCCCGCGGCGGCTTCGCCCATTGCCGTCGGCGTGCCGAGGCCGCCGGCGTAGTAGGTGTACCAGTCCACGTTGAGGCCCGCGTCCTTGCCTGCCTTGACCAGCAGCGACATGTCGATGCCCCAGTTGCCCGTGATCACGCTGTCGGCCCCGGAGGCCTTGATCTTCGCCACGTAGGGGGCGAAGTCGCTCACCTTGCCGAGCGGGTGCAGGTCGTCGCCGACGATCTGGACGTCGGGACGCTTCCTCGCCAGCATCTCGCGCGCCGCCTTCTTCACCGCGTGGCCGAAGGAATAGTCCTGGTTGATCAGGTACACCTTCTTGATGTTCTTCTGGCCCGCCATGTAGGTGGTGAGCGACTCCATCTTCATGTCGCTGTTGGCGTCGAACCGGAAGTGCCAGAAGGAACACTTCTCGTTCGTATACGCGGGGTCCACCGCCGCGTAGTTGAGGTACAGGATCTCCTTGCCGGGGTTCCTCTCGTTGTGGCGGTTGACCGCCTCGAGCAGCGCGCCGGCCACCGCCGAGCTGTTGCCCTGCGTGATGTAGCGGATCCCCTCGTCGATCACGCGCTTCAACTGATTGAGCGACTCCTGCGGGCTCACCTTGTTGTCGAAGGGCACCACTTCGAGCTTCACCTTGCCGAGCCTGCCGCTCTTGTTGATCTGGTCCACGGCAAAGCGGAATTCGGCGAGGCCCTGCTCGCCGGTCTGCGCGAACGGCCCCGACAGCGGGTCGATGTAGGCGACCTTGACCGTTTGCGCCTGCGCGCCGAGGGAAACGAGCGATACGGCAGCCGCGAGCGCGGCTGCGCGAATGATGCGCTGAACCATAGGACCTCCTCCTAGAGAGGCAAAAATGGTATCGGCGCCAAGCCGGGGCGGTCAAGGCCGGCGCTTGCCATTTGACCCCGCTGCGCGGGTAAACTCGGGCCATCCGCAGCATCCGTATCGTGAAAGCGCATTCCGGGGGGAAGCCATGCAGGGCCTGATGATGGATGTGCCGCTCCTGATCACCGACCTGATCAGGTTCGCGGACCGCAACCACGGCGACACCGAAATCGTGTCGAAGACCGTGGAGGGGCAGATTCACCGCTACACCTACCGCGAGGCGCATGCCCGCGCGCGGCGCCTCGCCAAGGTGCTGCGCGCGCTCGGCGTGAAGGACGCCGACCGCGTAGGCACCCTCGCCTGGAACGGCTACCGCCACTACGAGCTCTATTACGCCATCTCGGGCATCGGCGCGGTGATCAACACCATCAACCCGCGCCTGTTTCCGGAGCAGATCGCCTACATCTCCAACCACGCGGAGAACGCGGCGCTCTTCTTCGACCTGACCTTCGTCCCGCTGGTGGAGAAGCTCGCGCCGCAGCTCAAGACCATCAGGCACTACGTGCTGATGACCGACCGCGCGCACATGCCGGCGAAGACCTCGATTCCCAACCTGCAGTGCTACGAGGAGCTGATGGCGAAGCAGGACGACCGCTTCGACTGGCCCTCGTTCGACGAGCGCACCGCCGCCGCGCTTTGCTACACCTCGGGCACCACGGGCAATCCCAAGGGCGTGCTCTATAGCCACCGCTCCACGATCCTGCATGCCTACGGCGCGGCGCTGCCCGATGCCCTCGACCTCTCGGCGCTGGACGCGGTGCTGCCGGTGGTGCCGATGTTCCACGCCAACGCCTGGAGCTTGCCCTACGCCTGCACCATGGTGGGCGCGAAGATGGTGTTCCCGGGGCCGCACCTCGACGGCAAGAGCGTCTACGACCTGATCGAGCAGGAGAAGGTGACGCTCTCGGCCGGCGTGCCAACGGTGTGGCTGATGCTGCTGCAGCACCTCAGCGCGAACAAGGTCAAGTTCTCGACTCTCAAGCGCACGGTGATCGGCGGCTCGGCCTGCCCGCCGGCGATGATCCGCGCCTTCCAGGAGGACTACGGCGTCACGGTGTTCCACGCCTGGGGCATGACCGAGATGAGCCCGCTCGGCACCGTCGGATCGCTCAAGGCGAAGCAGGCCACGCTCTCCAAGGAAGAGCAGCGCGCAGTGCAGGCCAAGCAGGGCCGCGGCATCTTCGGGGTGGAAATGAAGATCGTGGACGAGGAGGGCAGGGAGCTGCCCTGGGACGGCAAGCGCTTTGGCAACCTGCTGGTCAAGGGCCCCTGGATCGCCTCGGGCTACATGAAGGGCGAGGGCGGCAACCCGCTGAAGGACGGCTGGTTCCCGACCGGCGACGTCGCGACCATCGACCCCGAGGGCTACATGCAGATCACCGACCGTTCCAAGGACGTGATCAAGTCGGGCGGCGAGTGGATCAGCTCCATCGACCTCGAGAACATCGCGGTCGCGCACCCGGCGGTGCAGGAGGCGGCGGTGATCGGCATCCGGCACCCGAAATGGGACGAGCGGCCGATCGTCGTGGCGGT
This sequence comes from Burkholderiales bacterium, assembly GCA_036390555.1. Classification (GTDB taxonomy): domain Bacteria; phylum Pseudomonadota; class Gammaproteobacteria; order Burkholderiales; family SG8-39; genus JAABQT01. The sequence continues at coordinate 22,692 of DASWBP010000030.1, forward strand.
GAAGAAGGCCGGGCAGGAGGTCACCAGGGAGGAGCTCCTCAAGTTCTACGAGGGCAAGATCGCCAAGTGGTGGACGCCGGACGACGTGGTGTTCGTCCCCGAGCTGCCGCACACCGCGACCGGCAAGCTCTCCAAGCTCACGCTGCGCCAGCAGTTCCAGGACTACAAGCTGCCGGGCTGAAAGCGCGCTTTGCAACTCTCCGAAGAGAGGCTGGAGAAGGCGCTGCGCAGCGCGCACACGCGCGAGCGCGACCAGCGCCAGCGGCTGCGCTGGATCGGCTGGGTGGCGGCGAGCTACGCGCTCGATGCGCTGTTCCTCGTGCTGTTCTGGGCCGCCGGCACCGTAGCGCTCGGCGTGCCGATCGCCTATGCGATCGTTGGAACCCTGATCTGCGGCGCCACCTGGGCCGTGACCGCGAGCGGGCGCAACCTGAAGCTGCGCGACCCGAGCCTGACCATGCTGCAGATCGGCACCGCCGTGGTGCTGCAGGTCGGCGTGGTCGCCGCGGCGCCGCAGCTGGCGTTCCCGTTCCTCGCCAACCTGTTCACCGTCTTCGCCTTCGGCATGACCTGGGCGCCGGTGCGCCAGGCCGCGATGGTGTGGACGCTCGGCGTGCTCGCGCTCGGCGCGCTGTTCTATGCGACGGGCGAGAAGCTCGCGTTCCCCTCGGCCACCGCCCCCGAGCGCTGGCTGGTCTGGTCGTACTTCTCGCTGATTCTCGGCCGCTGCCTGATGCTTTCGGTGCAGGCGGGCGAGCTGCGCCAGCGCCTGCAGGACAGCCGCCGCAAGCTCGCCGATTCCCTCGCGCAGGTGCAGCAGCTCGCCAGCCACGACGAGCTGACGCGCACGCTCAACCGGCGCGCGCTGATCGCGCGCCTGGAGGAGCAGCGCAGCCGCGCCGAGCGCTTCCACGAGGCGTTCTGCGTGGCGCTGCTCGACCTGGACCACTTCAAGGCGGTCAACGACACGCACGGCCACGCCGCGGGCGACGCGGTGCTGCGCGCGTTTGCGGCGCTCGCGCAGGCGGGCCTGCGCGACAGCGACGTGTTCGGCCGCTACGGCGGCGAGGAGTTCATGCTGATCCTGGGCGCGACGCCGCTCACCGCGGTGCAGCCGCCGCTCGAGCGCATCCGCACCGAGCTTGCCGGCCGCGAGTGGTCGGCTGTCGCCGACGGCCTGCGCGTCACCGTCTCGATCGGCGTCACGGCGTACCGGCGCGGCGAGACGCTGGAGCAGGTGCTCAGCCGTGCCGACGACGCGCTCTACGAGGCCAAGCGCCTCGGCCGCGACCGCATCATCACCCGCGTCTGAACCCGGAGCCCGCACCTTGAGCGCCCCCGTCATCGTCGAAACGCGCGAGCGCGTGATGCGCATCGAGCTCAATCGCCCGGAGAAGAAGAACGCGCTCTCCCCCGACATGTATGCGCTCATCGCGCAGGCGCTCGCGGCCGCGGACGCCGACGCGCAGGTGCGCGCGGTGCTGATCCACGGGCAGCGCAGTTGCTTCACCTCCGGCAACGACGTGAAGGACTTCCTCGAGCTGCCGCGCGGCCCCGGCGAGTCGCCCGCGGCGGGATTCCTGCGCGCGATCTCCACGGCGAAGAAGCCGCTGGTGGCCGCGGTGGGCGGGCCGGCGGTGGGCGTGGGCACCACCATGCTCCTGCACTGCGACCTGGTGTACGCCGCGCCCAATGCGCGCCTGCAGATGCCGTTCGTGCCGCTCGGGCTCCTGCCCGAGGCCGCCTCGAGCCTGCTGCTGCCCGTGATGGCGGGCTACCGGCGCGCGGCGGAAATGCTGCTGCTGGGCGGACCGTTCGGCGCCGAGAAGGCGCTCGCCGCCGGCATCGTCACCGAGATCGTGCCGGAAGCGGAGCTCCTCGAGCGCGCTGGCGCCGCGGCGCTCGCGCTCGCGGCGCTGCCGCCCGCCTCGGTGCGCATGACCAAGGAGCTCATGAAGCGCGCCCTCGCCCCGGCGGTGCAGGACAGGATGACCGAAGAGCTGCACCTCTTCGGCGAGCGCCTGAAGTCGCCGGAGGCGAAGGAAGCGCTGCGCGCCTTCATGGAAAAGCGCAAACCCGACTTCTCGAAGTTCTAGGGACTCGCAATCCGCTCCCGCAGTCCGGAGGCAGCCGCATGATCCGCCACGAAACCGTGCAGGCGAACGGCCTTTCCTTTCACTGCGCGCGCGCGGGCGACGGGCCGCTGATGCTGTTCTTGCACGGCTTTCCCGAATACTGGGCGATGTGGCGGCCGATGCTCGAGCATTTCGGCGCGCGCGGCTGGTGCGCGGTGGCGCCCGACCTGCGCGGCTACAACCGCAGCGACAAGCCCGCGGCGGTCGAGGACTATCGCCCCAAGCACCTGATGGCCGACGTGCTCGCGCTTGCCGCGCATTACACGAAGGACAAGTTCGTGCTGGTGGCGCACGACTGGGGCGGCGCGGTCGCCTGGGGCGTGGCGATCGCCCATCCGCAGCGCCTCTCGAAGCTGGTGATGCTCAATTCGCCCCACCCCTACCTCTTCTGGCGCGAGCTCTGCCACAACCCGGCGCAGCAGAAGGCGAGCGAGTACATGAACTTCTTCCGCCTGCCCAAGGCCGAGCGCGTGCTCGCGGAAGACGGCTACCGGCGGTTGCTCGACGCCTTTGCGGACCTCGACGAGGATTCCCGCAAGGCGCTGGTGGAGGCGTGGTCGCAGCCCGGCGCGTTGACCGGCGGGCTCAACTACTACCGCGCCTCCGTGATGTATCCGCCCACGCCGCAGGACCCCGGTGCGAAGAAGCTCCAGCTCAAGCCCGAGGACTTTGTGGTGCGCGTGCCGACGCTCGTCCTCTGGGGCGAGCGCGACACCGCGCTGCTGCCCGGCTGCATCGACGGCATCGAGTCGGTGGTGCCGGACCTGCGGCTGGTGCGCGTGCCGGAGGCGACGCATTGGATCGCGCGCGAGCGAACCGACCTCGTCATCCGCGAGATCGAGGCGTTTACAATCGCCGCGGGGAGGTAAGCCGATGGGCAAGACCGCGCTGAAGATCCGCGACCTGGAGTCGAGGGTAGGGCAGGAGATCGCAGTGTCGCCCTGGGTGGCGATCCCGCAGGAAAGGATCGACCTCTTCGCCAAGGCGACCGAGGATTACCAGTGGATCCACGTGGACTCCGCGCGCGCGAAGGCATCGCCCTTTGGCACCACCATCGCGCACGGCTTCCTCACGCTCTCGATGCTGCCCAAGCTCACCGAATCCACCTTCGAGTTCTCCGACCGCAAGATGGGTGTCAACTACGGCCTGAACAAGGTGCGCTTCACGGCGCCGGTGCCCGCCGGCGCGCAGATCCGCGGGCGCTTCACGCTGGCGAAGTACGAGAAGCTCGACGGCGGCGTGCAGACCACCTGGAACGTGACGGTGGAGCGCGAGGGCGGCGACAGGCCGGTGATGGTCGCCGAGACCATCAGCCGGCACTACTTCTAGACCGATCGGAGCAGGGGGGGCGTTCCGCCGCCCCCCGCCCCCCTACAAATGATGCCGGAGGCATAGAACGATGGCGCAACGCTGGAAGCAGAGGCCCCCCAATTCCAACTGGGGCGAGTTCGGCCCCGACGACCAGCGCGGGCGCATGAACTACGTGACGCGCGAGAAGGTGCTGCAGGGCGTCGCCGAGGTGAAGGAGGGGCGCACCTTCTGCCTGTCGCTGCCGCTCGACTACCCGGGGGGCAACGTGCTCAACCCGCGGCGCAACCCGCCGCGCATGGCGCCCACCATCCGCGCCGGCAAGGCGAACTTCTGCTTTCCCTTCGCCGACGAGAACCCGCTGCTCACCGACGTCGTCTGCGACGACCTGGTGCTGCTCACGCTCCAATACTCGACGCAGTGGGACTCCTTCGCGCACGTCGGCGGCAAGTTCGACGCCGACGGCGACGGCAAGCCGGAGCTGGTCTTCTACAACGGCTTTCGCGCCGGCGAGGACGTGAAGACCGCGCCGGAGAGGAAGGACGCCGAGCCCTGGGCGCGCTTCGAGGGCTCGCGCGCCGAGGCGCTCGGCATCCAGAACCTCGCCGAGCACGGCGCGCAGGGACGCGGCGTGATGGTGGACCTGCACGCGCACTTCGGCCGCGAGCGCAAGGCGATCGGCTACGACGAGCTGATGCGCGTGATGGACAAGGACAAGGTCGCCGTCGACAAGGGCGACTTCGTCTGCTTCTACACCGGCTTCGTCGACGTGATCCTCGAGCTGAGGAAGAACCTGGATCCGAAGCTCATCCACAACACCTGCACGGGGCTCGACGGCCGCGACGACGAGCTCCTGCAATGGGTGAGCGACTGCGGCTGCGCGGCGCTGATCGCCGACAACTACGCGGTTGAGATCATCCCCACGAGCCCGTTCAAGCCGATGCCGCACGCGCTGATGCCGCTGCACGAGCA
>DASWBP010000031.1:0-44607 GCA_036390555.1 Burkholderiales bacterium
CGAAGCTCGTGATCAGGTCGCCGAGGATGTGCGCGGCGAGGCCGAGCGCCGCCACGCCGTAAAGCGCGCGCCATCCGCGCGGTTCACGCAGGATCTTCGCCAGCGCCCAGGAAAACACGAGCGCCCAGAACGGCAGAAGGATGAAGGAATGCGTGGGACCGCGGTGCTGCTCGAGGTAGAGCACCGGCGACACGAACGCGAGCACGAAATCGAGGTCGGGCGCGGCGGCGGCGAAGAAGCCGGCAGCCACGCGCCGCGGGATGCTGCGCGGAGGCGCGTCCTTCGGCGCCGTCGCGCGCGCGAGCAGCGCGCCAGACAACGCATGCGTCAGCGTGTCCATATGGGGTCAGACCCCAAATTAGGCTCGCAAGCGAAAATGGGGTCTGACCCCGATTCTACGCAGCCCTCTTTTTGCGCTGCGCGTCCTTGGCGTGCATCTGGGCGTAGGCGCCGTGCGCGGCGGACTCGGCATCGCCGACGTGCACCGGGTAGCCCATGTCGTCGAGCACCGAGCCGAGCGCCGAGAGGCACAGCATCACGTTGTCCGGCCGGCAGGAGTAGCCCATCAGGCCGAAGCGCCAGATCTTGCCCTTCAGGGGCCCGAGGCCCGCGCCGATCTCCAGTCCGAACTCCGAAAGCAGGCGCGAGCGCACCTGCGCCTCGTCCACGCCCTCGGGGCAGAGCACCGCGTTCATCTGCGGCAGCTGGTACTCCACCTTGACGAGGAACTTGAGGCCCATCGCCTCGAGGCCCGCCTTGAGCGCCAGGTGGTGACGCTGGTGGCGCGCCCAGCAGTTCTCCAGGCCTTCCTCGCGGATCAGCAGCAGCGCCTCGTGCAGGGCGAAGAGCGAGTTGGTGGGCGCGGTGTGATGGTAGGTGCGCGTGCCCGCGTTCCAGTAGCCGAGCAGCAGGTTCATGTCCATGAACCAGCTGTGGATCTTGTCCTTGCGGCGCTTGACGTGCTCCACCACGCGCTCGGAGAAGGACACCGGCGAAAGCCCGGGCGTGCAGGACAGGCACTTCTGGCTCGCCGAGTAGATGGCGTCGATGTCCCACTCGTCCACCTTGACCGGCGTGCCGGCGAGCGAGGTCACGGCGTCGACGATGACGAGCGCGCCGTGCTTGTGCGCGATGCGCGTGAGCTCCTTCGCGTCGGACTGCGCGCCGGTGGAGGTCTCGGCGTGCACGAAGGCGACCACCCTCGCGCCCTTGTTCTTCTTCAGGGCGTCTTCCACCTTCTGCGGGTCGACGGGCTCGCCCCACTTGTCGTCCACCACGACCGGCGTGCCGCCGCAGCGGATCACGTTCTCGAGCATGCGGCCGCCGAAAACGCCGTTCTGGCACACGATGACCTTGTCGCCGGGCGCCACCATGTTGACGAAGCAGAACTCCATGCCGACCGACCCGGGACCGCTGAGCGGGAAGGTGAGCGGGTTCTTCGTCTGGTAGACATAGCGCAACAGCGATTTGAGCTCCTCCATCATCTCGACGAACACCGGGTCGAGGTAGCCGATCGCCGGCTGGCTCATGGTGGTGAGCACGCGCGGGTGGATCTCCGTGGGCCCCGGACCCATCAGCGTTCGCTGCGGCGGGTGGAAGGAGGTGATGCGCTTGGCGGGGGCGTACTGGGTCATGGCGGGGTTCTCCGGGCGGATGCCGAAGGGCGCGTCCTCGGGGCGCGACTTCACGCGCACCGGGTTCTTCGCGCTTGCTTCGTGGATGACGTCGGTGGCGCTGATGCGCCCCTGGGTGATGCGCTCGACCTCGCCGGCCCAGCGCGCCGGCACGTAGCCGGTCTTCACCCAGTTGTGCACGACCGCGCGGTCCAGCTGGAAGGCGCGAGCCACCTCGGCCTGGCTGCCGAAGAGTTCGACCAGTTGCTCCGCGCAGTTCATGCTGCGCGGAGTCTAAGCTGTCAAATCTACTTTGACAAGCGTAGTTTCGGCCTGGTGGGCGTGCGGTCCGGGCCCGCCTCCAGGCGCGCGAGGCGCCGCTCGTGCTCGAGGATGAACGCCTGGTGGTCGCGCAGCGTCGCGTGCATGTCGTTCAGGCGCTCGCGCAGCGTCGCCATGCCGGAGAGCCGGTCGAGGAGATCCTGGATCAGGCTCACTTGGCGGCCTCCTTGCGCAGCCTGCGCATCTCGCGCAGGAACGCGGCGTGGCTCTCGAGGATCGCGTCCGCCGTCTTCACCATCGCATCGATCTCCTGCTTGGCGCGCCGCGTGGCGGCATCGAGCATCTCCACCTCCTGCAACGTGACGCCGGCGAGATAGGCGTCCACCGCCGAGCGGATCTCGGCGGCGACCTTGGTCTTCCTCTGCTGGGCGCGCCTGGCGAGACCCTGCTTCTGCTCGGGCGTGAGGTACACCATGGTGCTCTGCATGGCTTTCATCTGCGGCCTCCTCGCCGCACATATATCATATGTATGTCATGAGAGCGACCCCTGGCGAGGCGGGTAGCATCTCGTGCCATGCAGCCTTCGCATCCCGTGCAGTCCCAGCCCGCCACCGCCGCCGAGGCCTACCTGGGCCTGCTGGCCGCCCGCGGCGTCGAGTACCTGTTCGCCAACGGCGGCACCGACTTCGCGCCCGTCGTCGAAGCCTATGCCAGGGGCAAGACGCTCGGCTGGCACCTGCCCGAGCCGGTGATCGTGCCGCACGAGAACATGGGCGTCGCGATGGCGCACGGCTTCACCATGGTGAGCGGCCGTGCGCAGGCGATGATGGTGCACGTGGGCATGGGAACGGCGAACGCCGTCAACGGCCTGATCAACGCCGCGCGCATGAACATCCCGATGCTCTTTACCGCCGGGCGCACGCCGCTCACGGAATCGGGGGCCGTGCCGGGCGCGCGCAACAACTACATCCACTGGGCGCAGGAGCACTTCGACCAGGGCGCGATGCTGCGCGAGTTCATGAAATGGGACTACGAGCTGCGGCACGCCGAGCAGGTCGAGACGGCGGTGGATCGCGCGCTCGCCATCGCGCGCAGCGAGCCGCAGGGGCCCGTCTACCTGACGCTGCCGCGCGAGATCCTCGCCTCGCCGTTTGCGGCCAGCATCTCGGCCGCCGCAACGCAGGTGGCCGCGAGTCCGCCCGGCGCCGACCCGGAGGCGCTCGAGGAGGCGGCGCGCCTGCTCGCGCGCGCCGAGCGGCCGCTGCTCATTACCGCAAACGCCGGCAGGACGGCAGATTCTGCGAAAGCGATCGCTCACCTTTGCGAGACGTTCGGCATTCCGGTGGTGCATTACCGGCCGCGCTATTTCGCGCTGTCCACCGAGCACCCGATGCACGCGGGCTGGGAGCCGCACGCGCTCGTGAGGGAGGCGGACCTCGTGCTCGTCGTCGAGTGCGACGTGCCCTGGATCCCTCAGCAGGGCGGCCCGGGCGCGCAGGCCAAGGTGATCCACATCGGCCCGGATCCGCTCTACGCGCGCTATCCGCTGCGCGGGTTTCGCACCGATATCGCGCTCGCCGGCCTCACGGCGCCCACCCTCGCGCAGCTCGCGGCGCGCGCGCTTGCGCACGCCCCCTTGGCGACAAAGCTCAAGTCGCGCTTCGAGGCCGGCGCGCAGCAATTCGCCGCCGCGCGCGCGAAGCAGCGCGGCGCGCCGCCGGCGATGGGCGCGAAGTACGCCTCGGCCTGCGTGAACCGGTTGCTCGACGCGGACACCATCGTCGTCAACGAGTATCCGCTGGTGCTCGAGGAGATGGTGGTGCGCGAGAGCTGCCGCTACTACGCGAGCGCGCCCGCCGGCGGCCTGGGCTGGGGGCTCGGCGCCGCGCTCGGCGCGAAGCTCGCCGCGCCGGAAAAGACCGTCGTCTGCTGCGTGGGCGACGGCGCCTACATGTTCGGCAACCCGACTGCCTCGCACTTCGTTTCCGAGGCGATGAAGCTGCCGGTGCTGTTCGTGGTGTTCAACAACGCGCGCTGGGCAGCGGTGCACCGCTCCACGCTCGCCATGTATCCCAAGGGCGTCGCCGCCGGCATGCAGGCCCCGCCGTTCGCCACGCTCGAGCCCTCGCCGCGCTTCGAGAAGGCCATCGAGGCGAGCGGCGGCTACGGCGTGCGCGTGGACAAGGCGCAAGACGTGATGCCCGCGCTCGAGCGCGCGCTCAGGGTCGTGAAGGAAGAAAAGCGCCAGGCGCTCGTCAACCTGCGCCTCGAGGCGAGCTACGTGAAGACGAGCTGACGTGACGGCGCAGACCCGGGGCTACCTCGCCGTCGCGATCGCGGCGGGCACGGTGTTCGCGCTGGGGCTGGGCATCCGCCAGGCGCAGCCGCTGTTCATCGGCCCGATCAATTCCGCGACCGGCATCGGCTATGCCTCGATCAGCCTCGCCTTTGCCGTGGGGCAGCTCATGTGGGGCATCGCGCAGCCGGTGGCCGGCGCGGTCGCCGACCGCTGGGGGCCGCGGCCGGTGATGCTCGCGGGCGCCCTGCTCGTCGCCGCGGCGACAGCCGCCACGCCACTGGCCAGCACCACCGCGGCGCTGGTGCTGCTGGTCGGCGTGCTCTGCGCCGCGGGCGCGGGGGCGATCGGCCCGGCGCTGCTCATCTCTGCGGCGGCGCGCTGGATCCCGGAGGCGAAGCGCAACTTCGTCAACGGCATCGTCAACGCGGGCGGCTCCTTCGGCCAGTTCACCGTCATCCCGCTCGCGCAGCTGTTCATCGGGCTCGCGGGCTGGCAGCCGGCGCTCGTGATCCTCGGCGTGATCGGCCTCGCGACCATCCCGATCCTCCTTTGGATCACGCAGGGGCACGCCGAGCATGCGGCCACGGTGGCCAAGGCGCCGCCGGGCGCGCTCCAGAAGCAACTCGCGCAGGCCGCGCGCAATCCAAGCTACCTGCTCCTGAATGCGGGATTCTTCACCTGCGGCTTCCACGTCGCTTTCATCGCCACCCACCTGCCCGGCGTGGTCGCGAGCTGCGAGCTGCCGCCCGCGGTGAGCGCCTGGTCGCTCGCCGTCATCGGACTGTTCAACATCTTCGGCAGCCTGTGGATCGGGCGCGTGATCACGCACCGGCGCATGAAGATGGCGCTCTCGGCACTGTACCTGTCGCGCGCGCTCATCATCGTGGCCTTCTTCTTCGCGCCGAAGACCGCGCTCACCTTCCTCGTCTTCGCCGCGGCGATCGGCTTTACCTACCTGTCGACCGTGCCGCCCACGGTCGGGCTGGTGATCAAGTTCTATGGCCCGCGCTACGTCGCGACGCTTTTCGGCGTGGTGATGCTCTCGCACCAGGTCGGCGCCTTCCTCGGGGCGTACCTGGGCGGCAAGGCGTTCGAAGCCACCGCGAGCTACGACTGGATGTGGTGGGCGGACGTGGCACTGTGCCTGATGGCCGCCGCGGTACACCTGCCCATCCGCGAAAGCCTGCCGTCAGCCGCACGCGCGGCCGTCTGAGCTAGCATAGGCACGGGCCGGCTCGCGGCCCCAAACCAGGAGGGAGCCCCATCATGCGCAAGACCAGGATCGTCGCATTCGCTTTCGGCGCAGCGCTCGCGTGCAGCGCGGCGCAGGCGCAGCAGCAGACCTGTTTCCCGTCGAAGTTCGGACCGAAGGACGAGATCGGCAACGCCAACCACATCACGCCGGAGAAGACGCTGCAGGCGGTGAAGACCGTCACCAAGGGCAAGAGCTACCGGCTCGGCATCGAGACCAACAAGGACACGCCGGCCTTCCCGCCGCGCAGCTTTTCGCTTGCCATCGTGCAGCCGGGCCAGCAGGCCGGCGGCACGCTCGGGCCCACGAAGACCACCTACAACGACGACATCATCATGGGCTGGGTGGGCATCGGCTCGCAGCTCGACGGCCTCGGGCACATCGGCATCGACAACGTCTACTACAACTGCAACAAGGCAGCCGAATTCGCGCAGGCCGGCGGGCTGACGAAGCTCGGCATCGAGAAGTTCCCCGCCTTCGCCACGCGCGGCATCCTGCTCGACATGGCGGGCTACTTCAAGACCGACATCGTCAAGGAAGGCACTCCCTTCAACCGGGCGGAGATCGAAGGCGCGATGAAGCGCCAGGGCGTGAAGTCGATCGACAAAGGTGACGTGGTGTTGTTCTACACCGGCTGGACCAAGTTGATCGGCAAGGACAACAAGCGCTACGGCTCGGTCGAGCCCGGCTTGGGCGTCGGCGGTGCGAAGTACCTCGCCGAGCGCGGCGTGGCCGCCGTCGGTGCGGACACCTGGGGCCTCGAGGTGATTCCCTTCGAGCCGAACCAGGGCGTGTTCGAGGTCCACCAGATCCTGCTGCCGATGAACGGCATCTACATCCTGGAGAACATGAATACCGAGGAGATGGTAAAGGACCAGGCCTGGGAGTTCCTGTTCACGCTCGGGCCTTCGCGCATCACGGGCGCGGTGCAAGCGATCATCAACCCGATCGCCATCAAGTAAGTGATCGCGGCAGCAAGGTAATCGGGGCGGCGACCGTACGCGTTTCCGGCAACGGATCAACGCGTTAGGCGGCGGCAGGCGGCTGGACCCGTCGCCGCCGCCCGCCGGCCGCAGCCCGGGCGCGCCACCGCGCGCAGCGCGCGCGGACGCGCGGACGCTTCCCATCGCGCGAGCCGATTGATAGTCTGCAACGCCGCGGCGCGCACGGCGCGTGCCGCGTTTCCCGCACCCACCTGAGAGCCAAGGAGAGAAGGCCATGAAGAACACCAGCAGAATGCTTGGCGGCGCGACGGCGCTGCTCGCAGCCGCCGCGCTTGCCGCCGGCGCCGCGCAGGCCGCCGGTCCGCGCCAGTCGATCGGCAAGAGCGAGGGACGCGTCGACATCGTCGCCTGGCCGGGCTACATCGAGCGCGGCGCGACCGACAAGAAATTCGACTGGGTGACGGGCTTCGAGAAGGCCAGCGGCTGCAAGGTGCAGGTGAAGACGGCGAACACCTCCGACGAGATGGTGGCGCTGATGAACGAGGGCGGCTTCGACCTCGTGACCGCCTCGGGTGACGCGAGCCTGCGCCTGATCGCCGGCGGGCGCGTGCAGGAGATCAATCTCAAGCTCATCCCGAGCTACGGCAAGGTGGACAAGCGCCTGCAGAACGCGCCCTGGCACACGGTGGGCGGCAAGCACTACGGCGTGCCCTACCAGTGGGGCTACAACGTGCTCATGTACAACACCACCGTGTTCAAGGAAGCGCCCACCTCCTGGAACGTGGTGTTCGAAGAAATGAACCTGCCCGATGGCAAGCCGAACAAGGGCCGCATCCAGGCCTTCGACGGGCCGATCTACATCGCCGACGCGGCGCTGTACCTGATGACCAAGAACCCGGCGCTCGGCATCAAGGACCCGTACGAGTTGAACGAGGACCAGTACAAGGCGGCGCTCGCGCTGCTGCGCCAGCAGCGAAAGCTCGTGGCGCGGTACTGGCACGACGCCTTCGTGCAGATCGACGACTTCACCAACGAAGGCTTCGTCGCCTCCTCGGCGTGGCAGTTCCAGGCGAACATCCTCAAGTCGAAGAACCGGCCGGTGGCAACCTCGGTGCCGAAGGAAGGGGTGACGGGATGGGCGGACACCACCATGATGCACGCCAACGCCAAGCACCCGAACTGCGCCTACAAGTGGCTCGAGCACTCGATCAACCCGAAGCTGCAGGGCGACCTCGCGGCCTGGTTCGGCTCGGTGCCGGCGCGCCTGGACGCGTGCAAGGGCAACCCGCTGCTCACCGACCAGGGCTGCGAGCGCCATGGCCTGGGCAGCTTCGACAAGATCCACTTCTGGCGCACGCCGGTCACCAATTGCAAGACGCAGGGCGGCAAGTGCGTGCCCTACTACCGCTGGGTGTCGGATTACATCGCGGTGCTCGGCGGCCGCTAGCGAGCGCCTGAGCCCTACGCAGCAACCGCGCCCGCGGGCCCAGCCCGCGGGCGTGCCGTCATGACCGCCGCCGTGGCGTTCGAGCAGGTGAGCTGCGCCTATGGCGCGGTGCTCGCCGTCGACCGCGTGAGCCTGGAGATCCGCGAAGGCGAGTTCTTCACGCTGCTCGGGCCCTCGGGCTCGGGCAAGACCACCTGCCTGCGCATGATCGGCGGCTTCCAGTTCCCGACGAGCGGCCGCGTGCTGATCCACGGCGCGGACGCGACGCGCCTGCCGCCCTACGAGCGCGACGTGAACACCGTGTTCCAGGACTACGCGCTGTTTCCGCACATGAACGTGCGCGACAACGTCGCCTACGGCCTGATGGTGCGCGGCGTGGACCGCGCCGGGCGCTACCGTAGAGCCGACGAGATGCTCGAGCTCGTGCACCTGCCGGGCATGGGTGCGCGCCGCCCGTCCGAGCTCTCCGGCGGCCAGCGCCAGCGCGTAGCCCTCGCGCGCGCGCTCGTCAATCGCCCGCGCGTGCTGCTGCTCGATGAGCCGCTCGGCGCCTTGGATCTCAAGCTGCGCGAGAGCATGCAGGTGGAGCTGAAGGCCCTGCAGCGCCAGGTCGGCATCACCTTCGTCTTCGTCACGCACGACCAGCAGGAGGCGCTCTCGATGAGCGACCGCGTGTGCGTGTTCGACCGTGGCCGCATCGAGCAGATCGGCACGCCCGAGGAGATCTACGACCGGCCTGCGACGCGCTTCGTCGCGGGCTTCGTCGGCGCGGGCAACCTGCTCGAGGGCGCGCAGGCGCGCGCGCTCGCCGGCTCCGACGCCCCGGTCATGCTGCGCGCCGAGCGCATCCGCATCGCCGCGCGCGGCGATGCGGCGGGTCCCGGGCGCCGCGCCGTCAACGGCGTGGTGAAGGAGGTCGAGTACCTGGGCGCCTTCATCCACTACATCGTCGAGGTGGCCGGCGGCACGCAAATGCTCGTCAACCAGGCGAACCAGGGCGAGGGGGCGGCGCAGCGCAATTTCCCGCGCGGCGCCGAGGTGACGCTTTCCTGGATGGATGCGGCCTGCCACCGCATCGGCGCAGGTGCCGGATGAGCGCCGCGCTCGCCGCCGCCGCGCCAGGCGCGCCGCTGCGCCGGATTTCGAGCTACCTCTATGGCCGGCGCGGCCTGTACCTGGCGCTGCTGCTCGCGCCGCCGCTCCTTTGGCTCGGCGTGGTGTACTGCGGGTCGCTCCTCGCGCTGCTCGCCAACAGTTTCTTCGGCATGGACGAGTTCTCGGGCATGGTGAAGCGCGAGTTCACGCTGCGCAACTTCGTCGAGCTCGCCGCGCCGGCGAACCTGGACGTGATGGTGCGCACCGTGACGATGGCGGCGGCGGTGACGCTGGGCTGCGCGGTCATCGCGTTCCCGATCGCGTACACCATGGCGCGCTACACGCGCGGCGCGCTGCGCGCCGCGTTCTACCTCGGCGTCATGCTGCCGCTGTGGTCGAGCTATCTCGTGCGCGTCTACGCCTGGAAGCTGCTGCTCGCCAAGGAAGGCGTGGTCAACTGGGCGTTCGCGCAGACCGGCATGAGCTGGCTCCTCGAAGCGCTGCTCGCCGTGCCGGGGATCGGCGGGCCGTCGCTGTCCATCTCGTCGCTCGGCACCTTCATCGTCTTCGTCTACATCTGGCTGCCGTTCATGATCCTGCCCATCCAGGCGGCGCTCGAGCGCGTGCCGCAGAGCCTGATCGAGGCCTCGGCCGATCTCGGCGCGCGCGACGCGGCGACCTTCCGCAAGGTGATCTTCCCGCTCGCGCTGCCGGGCATCGTCGCCGGCTCGATCTTCACCTTCTCGCTCACGCTCGGCGACTACATCATCCCCGGCATCATCGGCGACTCCTCGATGTACATCGGCCAGGTGGTGTACCTGCAGCAGGACACCGCCGGCAACGTGCCGCTCGCCGCCGCCTTCACGCTCGTGCCGATTACGGTGATGGCCGTCTATCTCGCCATCGCCAAGCGCATGGGGGCCTTCGATGCGCTCTGACGGCCGCGCCGGCGCCTCCGGATTGCTCAAGGCCGCCGCGCTCGCGGGTATGGCGTTCCTGCACGTGCCGATGCTGTTCATCGTGCTCTACGCCTTCTCGGCCGAGGACCAGACCTACGTGTTCCCGCCGCCGGGACTCACCACGCGCTGGTTCGCCGTCGCCTGGGAGCGGCCCGACGTCTGGCAGGCGATCGAGCTCTCGCTGCAGGTCGCGGCGGCCTCCACCGCGCTCGCCATCGTGCTGGGGACGCTCGCCGCGCTCGCGCTCGCGCGCACGCGCTTCTTCGGCCGCGAGGCGGTGTCGCTGCTCCTCGTGCTGCCAATCGCGCTGCCGGGCATCGTCACGGGCATCGCGCTGCGCTCGGCCTACGGACTGGGGGGCATCCCCTTCGGCTTCTGGACGATCGTCGTCGGCCACGCCACGTTCTGCGTCGTGGTGGTCTACAACAATGCGGTCGCGCGCCTGCGGCGCACCAGCCCGTCGCTCATCGAGGCCTCCATGGACCTCGGCGCCGATGGCTGGCAGACGCTGCGCTACGTGCTGCTGCCGCAGCTGGGCACGGCGCTCCTTGCCGGCGGCATGCTCGCCTTCGCGCTTTCCTTCGACGAGGTCATCGTCACCACCTTCACCGCCGGGCAGCAGACCACGCTGCCGATCTGGATGCTGCAGGAGCTGGTGCGCCCGCGCCAGCGACCGGTGACCAACGTAGTGGCGGTGGTGATCGTGGCGCTCACCTTCGTGCCGATCCTCGCCGCCTACTACCTCACCCGCGCCGACGAGCCCTCCGGGGCGGGGCGCTGACACTTCAACCAGGAGCACGACGATGAAATACCAGACCCAGCTGCTGATCGACGGCCAGTTCGTGGACGGCGAGGGGCGCGCGGAAGAGATCCTCGACCCGGCGAGCGGCGCGGTGCTCGCGACGGTGCGCGAAGCCTCCGCGGAGCAGGTGAATCGTGCCGTGACGGCGGCGAGCCGTGCGTTCCAGACCTGGTCGGAGACCACGCCCGCCGAAAGGAGCGCGCTGTTGCTCAAGCTCGCCGCCGCCATCGAGGCGCGCGCCGAGGAATTCGCGCGCATCGAGTCGCAGAACTGCGGCAAGCCCTACGCGCGCGTGATCGCGGATGAGATGCCGGCGATCGTGGATTGCTTCCGCTACTTCGCGGGCGCGGCGCGCTGCATGCCGGGCTCGGCCGCCAACGAATACCTCGCCGGCCACACCAGCATGATCCGGCGCGATCCGGTCGGCGTCGTGGCCTCCGTCGCCCCCTGGAACTATCCCCTGATGATGGCCGCATGGAAGGCGGCGCCGGCGCTCGCCGCGGGCAACGCCGTGGTGCTCAAGCCCTCGGAGCAGACGCCGCTCACCTCGCTGCGGCTCGCGCAGCTCGCCGCGGAGATCTTCCCCAAGGGCGTCTTCAACATCATCGCCGGGCGCGGCGACTCGGTCGGCGCGCCGCTCATCGAGCATCCGCAGGTGCGCATGGTCTCGCTCACCGGCGACGTGGCCACAGGGCAGAAAGTGCTGCAGGCCGCCTCCCGCACGTTGAAGCGCACGCACCTCGAGCTCGGCGGCAAGGCGCCGGTGATCGTCTTCGACGACGCCGATCTGGCCGAGGTGGTCGAGGGCATCCGCACCTTCGGCTACTACAACGCCGGGCAGGATTGCACGGCCGCCTGCCGCGTCTATGCCGGCGCCAAGGTCTACGATCGCTTCGCCGCGGACCTCGCAAGCGCAGTATCGAAGATCAAGGTCGGCACGCAGGAGGAGGAAGGCGTCGAGATCGGCGCGCTCATCTCCGACCGGCAGCGAAAGCGCGTGGCGGGCTTCGTCGAGCGCGCCGCAGGCGCAAAGCACATGGAGGTACTCACCGGCGGCAAGCTGCGCGCCGGCAAGGGCTTCTTCTACGAGCCCACGGTGGTCGCCGGCGCGCGCCAGGACGACGAGATCGTGCGCCGCGAGGTGTTCGGGCCGGTGGTGTCGGTGACGCGCTTCAGCGACGAGGCCGAGGCGATCGCGTTCGCCAACGACTCGGACTACGGCCTCGCCTCATCGGTGTGGAGCACCGACGTGCGCAAGGCGATGCGGGTGGCCAAGCGCCTGCAGTACGGCTGCACCTGGATCAACACGCACTTCATGCTGGTGAACGAGATGCCGCACGGCGGCATGAAGATGTCCGGCTACGGCAAGGACATGTCCATGTACGCGCTCGAGGACTACAGCGTGGTGCGCCACGTGATGGCGAAGATCTGACGCGGCAGGCGCCGTGCCAACCGGTGCGTCGCGGCGCGGGGCCGGCCGCTCGCGGCGCAGCGGCGCGGCCGGTGCAGGATAGGGCTACGAAGCGCTGGCGCCCACGCGCCCGACGAGCGGCAGCTTGAGCGCCGGCGGCCAGGGGTCCACGCCGAAGGTGAGGCCAAGCAGGTTGAGCTCCAGGCCCTCGACGCTGCTGGCCGTCAAGCCGAGCACGCCGGCGACCGAGAATTGCACGCCGCTGCCGCTCGGCGCGGAGGCGAAGATGCTCGAGCCGAGATAATCCTTGCCGATCGCGGTGGGCGGCAGGTCGGCGCGCAGCTCTGGCACTTCGCGCAGGATCCACGCCGTGAAGGTGTTGGAGTTGGGGCCCGGCCAGGCGCTGTAGCGCTGCGCGAAGGGATAGCTCCTTGCCGCGGCTTCGATCCTCGGGATCAGCGCCTCGGCGTCCTTGCCGCGCGCCTCGGCGTAGAGCTCGGGCTCGGCGCCGAACCAGCGCCCGTCGGGCGCGCGGCTGCGAATCGAGACTGCGGTGTCATCCCAGCGCAGCTTCCAGCCGATGACTTCGTACACCGTGTAGTCGGCCGCGCGCGCGGGCTTCACCGCCACCCAGGTATGCACGCCGAAGGTGCCTCGCCAGCCGACCGTGCGCGCGCCATACACCTGCACGAGCGCTTCCGGATGCTCCGCCGGCTGGGGCGCGATGCCCACCGGCGCGCGGCTCGCAGTGCGCCAGTCGGCGTTGGCGCGCGTCATGACCGCTGCGGCGATCGCCACCGCAAGCGCCAGGAACGCGAATCCCACGGCGCGCCTGCGGCTCAAGCCTTCTCCTTCGATTCGCGCCAGATGTCGAGCTTCTCCTGGATCACGCGGTCCGAATAGATGAACAGCACCGCGTCCTCGGCGGCCTGGTGGGTGTGCGCCATCCAGCTCGGCGCGACGAAGATGTCGTGCGGGCCCCAGTCGAAGGTCTCGCCGCCGATGGTGGACTTGCCGTGGCCTTCGACCACCGTGAACACCGCGCTGTCGGTGGAGCGGTAGGGTGCGGTCCTGAAGCCCTTCGGGATGAGCTGCATCCAGGTGGAAATGGTGGGCATCGCCCAGCCGCCGTTCACCGGATTGATGAACTTCATCTTGTACGCCTGCCACGCATCCGGCGCGCGCATGCGCGCCAGCGCATCGAGCGACTCGCGCGACTTGCGGTAGGGATAGTTGAAGATCGGCGAGGTCTGCGAGCGATGCGTCACGTCCACCGGCAGCAGGTTGTTGCCGAACTCGGCGGGCGCCGCGCCCTCGGGCCGGTCGAGCTTGTGCGCCTTGCCGCCCATGTCCTCGCGGAAGCTCGCCGCAAGCATGTTGATGACGTGCATGTCCAGGCCGTCCAGCCACACCATCGGGCCGGTGCCTTCGTTGCCGTGGTCGTGCCAGGTCCACGACGGCGTGATGACGAAGTCGCCCGGCTCCATCATCGTCCTCTCACCCGCCACGGCGGTGAACGCGTTGCTGCCTTCGATGATGAAGCGCAGGGCGGAGGCCGTATGCCGGTGTGCGGGCGCGATCTCGCCCGGCAGGATGATCTGCAGCCCCGCGAACAGGCTCTGCGTGGCGCGCGACTGTCCCGGCAGGCCGGGATTCTCGAGCACCATCACGCGCCGCTCGGCTTCCGCCGCGCCGATCAGCTTGCAGGCCTCCATCAGGTAGGGTCGCACGTCCCTGTAGTGCCAGATCGCCGGCACGCAGCGCGTCGCCGGCGTCGCGGTCACCAGGCCATGCAGCACGCGCCAGAGCGGCGCAAGGTTCTGCGTCTTGGCGCGGTCGTAGAAATCCTGGCGCCCTTCCTCGGCCGCAAGGTTGACGGTGGGGACGATGCCTTCGAGGTCCTTCGCCTGCCGCGCGGCGTTCTCCACGGGTTTCATGTCATGCCTCCTACTTGATGCCCGCCTTGTCGCGCACCGCGCCCCAGCGGGTGATTTCGGATTTCATGTGCGCCGCGAGCTCCGCCGGCGTGCTCATGGCCGGCAGGAAGGCGGCGTTCTGCATCTGCTTCTGGACGTCCTCGCGCGCGAGCGCAGTGGCAAGCGCCGCGCGCGCCTTCTCGACGATGGCGGCCGGCGTCTTCGCCGGGAATACGAGCGCGTACCAGGTCGTCACGTCGTAGCCCGCGAGACCCGCCTCGGCCACGGTGGGCACGTTGGGCAGGCCTGGAAAGCGCGTGCTGGAGGTGACCGCCAGCGCCTGCAGCGCGCCGCCACGCACCTGCCCGATCACCGAGCCTAGCGTCTCGAGGATCAGCTGCGTCTCGTTGGCTACCGTCGCCGCCACCGCGTTGGGCGTTCCCTTGTAGGGCACGTGCACGAGCTTGATGCCGGCGGTGCTGAACAGCAATTCCGCCGCGAAATGCTGTGTGCTGCCGATGCCCACCGAGGCAAGGTTGAGCTTGCCCGGGTTGTGGCGCGCCACCTCGATCAGGCCCTGAAGGCTGCCGAAGCCCGCGCGCGGCCCGGCGAGGATGACCAGCGGCATCGTCGCCACCATGGAGACGGCCTGGAAATCCGCGACCGGGTCGTAGGGCAACGGGCTGATCATCACCGCCGACACCGCATGCCCGTTGTTGAGCATGAACGACGTGTAGCCGTCGGGCTCCGCCTTCGCCGCCTGGCTGGCGGCGATCGTGCCGCCGGCGCCGGGCCGGTTCTCGACCACCACCGGCTGGCCGAGCGCCGCGCCCATCGCCGGCGCGACGATGCGCGCGAGGATGTCGGTGCCGCCGCCGGCGCCGAAGCCGACGAGCATGCGCACGGGCCGTTGCGGCCATTCCTGCGCGGCTGCCGGCAGCGCGAGCGCCGCGAGCAGGACTGCCATGAGACGTTTCACGCCTTGAGTCCCTCGAAATCGAAGAGCTTGCGATCGAGCAGGTGCGAGGCGCGCACGTCGGAAAGCGCGCGCAGGATGGATTCTACGCGTCCCGGGTGCTGCTTCTCCCACTGGCGCAGGAGCTCGCGCACCTGGCGCCGCTGCAAGTGCTCCTGCGAGCCGCACAGGTTGCACGGGATGATCGGGAAGCGCTTTTCGGCGGCGTAGGCCGCGAGGTCGTCTTCCTTCACGTAGGCGAGCGGGCGGATGACGACGTGGCGGGCGTCGTCCGACTTCAGCTTGGGCGGCATGGCCTTGAGCTTGCCGCCGAAGAACAGGTTGAGGAAGAAGGTGGCGAGGATGTCGTCGCGGTGATGGCCAAGCGCGATCTTGGTCGGGCCGAGCTCGCCCGCGACGCGGTACAGCACGCCGCGGCGCAGCCGCGAGCAAAGCGAGCACATCGTCTTGCCCTCGGGCAGCACGCGCTTGACCACCGAATAGGTGTCCTGCTCGACGATGCGGAAGGGCACGCCGAGCCTTGCCAGATAGTCTGGCAGCACGTGCGCGGGAAAGCCCGGCTGCTTCTGGTCGAGGTTGACGGCGACCAGCTCGAAGGCGACCGGCGCCTTCTCGCGCAGGCTCATCAGCACGTCGAGCAACCCGTAGCTGTCCTTGCCGCCCGAGAGGCAGACCATCACCTTGTCGCCCTCTTCGATCATGCCGAAGTCGGCGATCGCCTCGCCCACCTGCCGGCGCAGGCGCTTGGCGAGCTTGCCCGCCTCGTATTGTTCCTTGCGCGGATCGCGGTGCAGGCGGACGACGTTCATGGCGCGGTGGCGATTGGCGGGGTCACAGGAAGATCGAGCGTCCGCCGTCCACCGCCAGCACCTGGCCGGTGACGAAGGACGCGCTGGCGAGGAAGTGTACCGCCTGCGCGATCTCCTCCGGCGTGCCGATGCGCGCCAGCGGCGTGCTGGCGATGATGCGCGCGCGCTCGCCGGGATCGAACTGCCCGTCTTCGGGCCAGGCGATCGCGCCGGGGGCCACCGCGTTGACGCGCACGCCGGGGGCGAGCTCGAGCGCGAGCGACCTGGTGAGCGCCGCGAGCCCCGCCTTGGCGATGCTGTAGACCACGTAGCCCTTCAGCGGCCGCTCGGCGTGGATGTCGGCAATGTTGACGATCGCGCCGCCGGCGAGCGCGAGTTGCGGCGCGGCCGCCTGCGCAAGGAACAGCGGCGCGCGCAAGTTCGAGCCGATCAACTCCTCCCAGTGGGGCGCCTCGATCTCACCCACCGCGGTGGGAAAGAACGCGGAGGCGTTGTTCACCAGGATGTCGAGGCGCGCAAAGCGCTGCAGCGTCGCGTCCACCAGCGCCTTGGGCGCGACCGGCGCGAGCAGGTCGCCCTTCAGCTTCAGCGCGCTGCCGGCGCGCGCGGCGTTCAGCTCCTTCTCGAGCTGCGCCGCCTCGTGCTCGGTGCCGCGGTAATGCAGCACGACCTTCGCGCCGGCGCCGTGCAGGCGGCGCGCGATCGCGGCGCCGATGCGCCGCGCCGCGCCGGTCACCAGCACCACCTTGCCTTCGAGCGAGCCGTCCGTCATCGCGGGGATTCTAGGTTAAATTCCCCGCATGCTGCCCGAACCCGAGCCCGAGGCGTGCGCGGCGAGCGCGCGGCTCACCGAGCGCATTCGCGCGGAAATCGCGGCGGGGGGCAACTGGATCGGCTTCGCGCGCTACATGGAGATGGCGCTTTACGAGCCGGACCTGGGGTACTACGCGGGCGGCGCGGCGAAGCTGGGCGCGCCGGGGGACTTCGCCACCGCGCCCGAGCTCGGCGCGCTCTTCGCCGCCACCCTTGCGCGGCAGGTCGCGGAGCTGCTCGAGCCGGGCGAGGCGATCCTCGAATTTGGCGCCGGCAGCGGCGCGCTCGCCCAGGCGCTGATCGCCGAGCTCGCGCCCGAGCATTACCTCATCCTCGAGACGAGCGCCGAGCTGCGCGCGCGGCAGCAGGCGCGCCTTGGCGCGCGAGCGCGCTGGCTCGAGCGCCTGCCGGAGAACTTCCGCGGCGTGATGCTGGCCAACGAAGTGGCGGACGCCATGCCGGTGCACGCGGTGGCGTGGCGTGCGCAGGGCGTGATGGAGCGCGGCGTCGCCGACCACGACGGCAGGCTTGGCTGGGCCGAGCGGCCCGCCGCCGGCGAGCTCCTTGCCACAGCGCGCGCGCTCGCGGTGCCGGTGCCCTACGAGAGCGAAATCGGGCTCGTGGCGCGAGCGTGGCTGAAGCTGGTCGCCGCGCGTCTGGCGCGCGGCGCCTTGCTCGTCGTCGACTACGGCTTTCCGCGGCGCGAGTATTACCACCCGCAGCGCGCCATGGGCACGCTCATGTGCCACTACCGCCACCGCGCGCACGGCGACCCGTTCTTCTACCCTGGGCTGCAGGACATCACCGCGCATGTGGACTTCAGCGCGCTCGCGCAGGCGGCGCGCGAGGGCGGACTCGAAGTGCTCGGCTACGCCAACCAGGCGCAGTTTCTCGTCAATTGCGGCATCACCGAGATCCTGGAGCGCGGAGGTGTCGCGGACGCGGCGCGCTACGCCCCACGAGCTTCCGAAGCGCAAAAGCTGCTCTCGCCGGCAGAGATGGGCGAGTTCTTCAAGGTGCTCGCGGTGGGACGGGGCGTGTCCCGGGCGCTCTGCGGCTTTGCGCAGGGCGACCGCAGCCACACGCTCTAGAATTGGGGTCAGACCCCAATTTCCCTTGCGAGCCGAAATTGGGGTCTGACCCCAACTCCATGCGCCTGATCGCCCTCCTCCTCCTCCTGCTGCCAGCGCTTGCGGCGGCGGATGAGATCGCGGAGGCCAGGAGGCGCTGGGCGGAAAGCCCGCACGGGCCGATGCTCGAGCGCATCCTGCCGCCGACCTTCGAGGCGCGGCAGCTGCCCGAGCCCGGCTCGAGCGGCGCGCGCCTCGTGCGGCAGTACTGCGTGCAGTGCCATAACCTGCCCAACCCGGCGATGCACGACGCGGCCAAGTGGCCCGGCATCGTCGAGCGCATGGTGCCGCGCATGCAAGGCAAGGGGAACATGGGAAGCCTCATGTTCGACATGATGGCGGGCGTCAGGGCGCCGAGCCCCGAGGAAGTGAAGAACATCATCGCCTACCTGCGCCGGCACGCGCAGAAACCCCTCGACCCGAAGAAGATCCCCGAGGCCTTCACGCGCGCCGGCGAGCCGTTTCGCCTCGCGTGCAACCAGTGCCACGCGCTGCCCGATCCGCAGCGCTACACCGCGAAAGAGTGGCCGGCGGTGGTCGCGCGCATGCAGGAGAACATGGAGTGGATGAACCGCGTGGTCGGCACGCAGCCGGTCCCCGGCGAGCCGCAGCTCAGGATCGACGCGATCAACGCCTTTCTCGCAAAGTACGCGAGAAAGTAGCTAGGGCTGGGGTGGGGTGGGGACGACCATGCCGCGGGCGACGGCAGGGCGCGCCGTGATGGCGTCGAACCAGCGCTTCACTGCGGGAAAGTCCGCAAGCTCCACCTTGTGCCAGCCGTGGCGCGCCACCCAGGGGTAGGTCGCCATGTCGGCGATCGTGTACTCCGCGCCCGCGAGGTACGCAGCCTCCGAGAGCCGTGTCTGCATCACGCCGTACAGCCGCCGGGTTTCGTCGCTGTAGCGCTTGATGCCGTAGGGCACCTGCTCCCTGGCGTTGCGGATGAAGTGGTGCGCCTGGCCGAACATCGGGCCGACGTTGCCCATCTGGAACATGAGCCACTGCAGGGTGATGATGCGCGCCCGGGGATCGTGCGGCAGGAAGCGGTCCACCTTCTCCGCGAGGTAGATGAGGATCGCACCCGACTCGAAGAGCTTGAGCGGACCGCCCGGCCCGTCGGGGTCCACGATCGCCGGGATGCGGTTGTTGGGATTGATGGCGAGGAACTCGGGCGTGAACTGCTCGCCCTGGTTGATGTTCACCGGGTGCACGCGGTACGGCAGCCCGCACTCCTCCAGCATGATCGAGATCTTGCGTCCGTTGGGCGTGCCCCAGGTGTAGAGGTCGATCATGCGCGGTCTTCTCGGTGGCGGGGAAGAGCGCGCGAGTTTATCCTCTCGGCGCGCATGATCAAGTGGCTGCTCACCATCCTGATCGCCCTCGCCGTGCTGGCGCTCGCCACGCCCTGGCTCGAGCGCATGGGCGTGGGACGCCTCCCCGGCGACCTGAAGTTCACTGCGCGCGGCCGCGTGTATTTCCTGCCGATCGCGAGCACGCTCCTCTTCTGCGCGCTCGCCTGGCTGATCGGCAGGCTGATATAGGCGCGCGCTTCCAGCGCGGCAGCGGCGCTAGCGGAGCGCGGCCGCAATTGCCGCGAGGCGCGCGGCATCCACGCGTGCGGCAATGTCCTGCGGGAACTGCTGCGCGATCGCACCCGCGTCCACCTGCGCGGCCGCGTCCAGCGCCTTGCCGATCCAGGAGAGGTCGAGCGCCGGCTGCGCGAGGCGCGCCGCCTCGAGCAGCTGCACGAAGCGCTCGCGGCGCCGGATCGCATCGCCGCGCTTGAGGAGCTCCAGCAGCTCGGCGGGCGCGCGCGCGACGAGCAACGGCCGGCAGCGCGCCGCAGTCACGGCGAGGTCGCGCTCCTCGTTGGGCGCGCGCAGGCGCGCCGCAAGCGCTTCGATCGCCGGCGCCTCGAGCCCCCACGCGAGCACCGCAAAGCGCACGGGCGAGGATGCATTCGCCGCCGCCGCGCGCTCCAACGCGCCGCGGTTGTTCCCCTTCAGCTCCGGCATGACGCGCGCGGTGAGCCCGCAGCGCTCGAGCACCTCCAGCATGCGCGCCGGGTGCTTCTCCATCAGGCCGCGTGAAAATTCCTGCCAGACGCGCTCGGCAACGAGGTGGTCCGCCTCGCCCAGCTCCACCATGCGGCGCATCAGCGCCTCGGTTTCCGGCGCGATGCGAAAGCCGAAGCGCGCGACGAACCTGGCCACGCGCAGGATGCGCACCGGGTCTTCCTCGAACGCGGCGCTGACGTGGCGCAGCACGCCCTCGCGCAGGTCCTTCTCGCCGCCGAAGGGGTCGACAAGCCGCCCCGCCTCGTCGAGCGCCATGGCGTTGATGGTGAGGTCGCGACGCGCGAGATCGTCCTCGAGCGTCACGTCGGGCGCGGCGTATACGGTAAAGCCCTTGTAGCCGCGCCCGCTCTTTCGCTCGGTCCTGGCGAGCGCGTATTCCTCGTGCGTCTCGGGGTGCAGGAACACCGGGAAGTCCTTGCCGACCGGGCGAAAGCCCAGTTGCGCCATGTCCTCGGGCGTCGCGCCCACCACCACAAAGTCACGGTCGGCGACGGGCAGGCCGAGCAGCTTGTCCCGCACGGCGCCGCCGACGACGTAGGTCTTCACGCCTGAAGGCTAGACGTACTGATCGAACTGCGGCAGCGACTCCGTCTCGCGCTCGGCGTCGCGTATCCAGTCCTGCATCGCCGGCAGCGCGAGCATGCGGTCCGCATACGCGCGGCACACGGGCGGCAGCTCCACCTCGTAGGTGCGAAAGCGCAGCACCACGGGCGCGTACATGGCGTCCGCGCCGCAGAACCCGCCGAACAGGAACGGGCCACGGCACTCGCTCCAGATCTCGACGATGCGCTTCACGTCGGCGAGCGATTCGGGCGTGCGGCCCTTGCCCGGGTGCCGGCGCCGGACGTTCATGCTCATGTGCTGGCGCAGGTTCTGGAAGCCCGAGTGCATCTCCGCCGAGATCGAGCGCGCACGCGCGCGCAATGCCGCGTCCGCGGGCCAGATGCGCGGCTCGCGCTCGGCAAGGGTTTCGAGGATGGCGAGCGAATCCCACACGTGCAGGTCGCCGTCCACCAGCACCGGCACCTTGCCGGCGGGCGAGTGCTTGAGGATCTCGGCCTTGGATTTCTCGCCGTAGAGCGGAATGCGCTGTTCCTGGAAAGGAATGCCGAGCACCTTCATCGCCAGCCACGGCCGCAGCGACCAGGATGAGTAGTTCTTGTTGCCGACGACCAGCAGCACCGGCCGGGCTCTTTCAGCGCCTCGCGTGCGTGCGCAGCGCGGGGAATCGCTCGCGCGACCGCACCGGCGCGAGCCACGCCGGGGCGAGCGCCTCGAGCGCCGCGGGCTCGATGCCGAAGGGAAAGGGCGCGGCGCACACGCTCGGCACCTGCATCGAGCGCACGTTGTCGCGCGTCATCAGCTTGACGGGTGAGAGCTCCAGCATCCGCGCCTGAAGCATGGAAAGCCGCGGGCCGAGGCCGATGACGAGGCGCCGGCGCCCGATGATCGCGCACACGGCCTGCACCAGCTCGCGCAGGGTGTACTGCCTGGGCCCGCCGAGATCGTAGCGCTTGCCGTGCGAGCCGCGGTCATCGAGCGCCGCGAGGAAAGCGCGCGCCACGTCGCCCACGTACACCGGCTGAAAGCGCGCGTCCGGACAGGCGAGGACGATGACCGGCATCAGGCGCGCGAGCGTCGCGAACAGGTTGAGGAACGAATCTTCCGGCCCGAAGATCACCGAGGGCCGGAACACGGTCACGGCGATGTCCTCGGCGGCGAGCGCCACGCCCTCGCCGATGCCCTTGGAGCGCAGGTACTCGGAGGGGCCCTGCGGGTCCGCGCCAAGCGCGCTCATGTGCAGCAGACGCTTCACGCCCCCGGCGTGACAGGCGTTCACCACCGCCTGCGCGAGCTCGACGTGCGCACGCGCGAAATCCGGGCCGTAGTCGTTCGGGCCGCGCTCGTCGCGCCGCCCGCGGCGGCTGTGCAGCACGCCGACGAGGTTCACCACCACGTCGCGACCTGCGGCAAGCTGCGCGAGCACGCCCGGCTGCGCGACGTCGGCCTCGACCACCTCGACGGTGGGCAGGGGCAGCAGGTGCTTGGCGCGCTCGCGCCGGCGCGTGGGCACTGTGACGCGCGCACCGCGCGCGGCGAGCGCCGATACCAGGTGCCGGCCTACAAAACCGGCGCCGCCCACCACCAGGACGTCTTGCGCGCGCATCAGGGCAGTTCCAGGAGCGTGGCGTCGACACCGTTCTGCCGGCCGGGCACCTGCCCCATGCGCTGCTTGAGCGAGGTGCTGCGGCCCTCGAGGATCAGCGCGTAGTACAGGGAGTTCGCCATGACGCTTCTCACGTAATCGCGCGTCTCGTTGAACGGGATGGTCTCGATGAACACTGCGGCCTCCATCGGCTTCGGCGGGATCCAGCGCCGCGCGCGCGTGGGTCCGGCATTGTAGGCCGCCAGCGCGAGCACCGGGTGGCCGGTGCCGTCGAGCACCAGCTTGAGGTAGCGCGAGCCGAGCGCGATGTTGGTCTCCACGTCGGCCACTCGCTTGGCGTTGTAGCCGCGGTAGCCGGTCTTCTGCGCCACCCAGCGCGCAGTGTGCGGCAGGAGCTGCATCAGCCCCGCCGCGCCCGAGCCGGAGCGCGCATCCACGATGAAGCGGCTCTCCTGGCGCACCACGCCGAGCACCCAGGCTTCCTCGAGGTCGAAGGCGCCGGCATAGGTGGAGAACACTTCGCGGAACGGCGCAAGGTAGCGCATGCGGTAATCGTGGAACTGCTCGGTGCGGATGGCCGTGCCGATGGCGCGGTCGTAGACGGCGGCGCGCCGCGCGAGCTCCGCCGCGGCGAGCAGCTCCCGGTCCTGCATGCCGCGCACCGCGAACATCCATTCCTTCGTGGCCTCCGGCCGCAGCCCGAGGCGGAACATCTCCAGCGCGCGCGCGAGCTCCGGATTGCGGCGCGCGGCATCCACCTCGTCTTCGGTCGCCGCGTGGAACGGCAGCGGAATGCTCGCCTGCGCGCCGAGTTCCTCGGTGGCGAGGATGCTGTAGTAGAAGGCCCGCCCCGCGATGCGCTGGTAGTAGGCGCGCGCGTGTTCCGCATCGCCCTGCGCAGCGAGCGCGCGGCCATACCAGTAGGTCCAGGCGGGGTCCTGGCGCGCGAGCATGGACATCGGCTCGATGGCGTCGCGCACCGCCTGCCACTGGCCGGCGCGCAGCGCCGCGCGCGCCTTCCAGGCGAGCTGCTCGTCGGTGAGCGGCGTCTTGCCCGCGCGCGCGAACCAGTCGAGCGCTTCGGGCAGATGGTCCTGCGCTGCCCAGGCGGCGATGCGCGCCCAAAGCAGCTCGCGGTCCTCCGCCGGCAGCTTCTCGCCGAGCGCTCCCTCCAGCGCGGCGGCGGCGGCGCGCGCGTCGTTACGCGCAAGCCGCGACGCGGCAAACAACATCACTTCGCGCGCGCCGCGCGGCTCGAGGTTCTTCGGCGGCTGGGCGATGAGCTTTTGCGGCGCCACCGCGGCCTGCGTCAGCAGGCGCTCGTCGGGTTGCTCCTTCGCCGGCAGGTAGCCTAGCGAGCGCCGCGCCGCGCTCACCTGCCCGTTGGCGAGCAGCAACCGCACGCGCTGCCACACCGCCTGCTCGCCAAAGGCGCCGGTCTTCAGCAGCTTCTCGGTGAGCGCCACGCAGCCGTCGGGCAGCTCGCGCGGCTCGAGCCACGCCGCGCGCGCCTCCAGCGCCGCTTCGCCGTCGGCGCGCGCCAGGCGCGCGGACCAGGCATAGCAGCGGATCTCGAGGTCGTCCTGCGCGAGCGGTCCCAGCGCGCGCTCGAAAGCGAGCCACTCGCCGCGCCGGCCGAGCTCGCGCAGCCAGTCGCTGCGCAGCAGGTCGCCGAGATAGGTGCCGGCGTGCTGCGCGAGGTAGCGCTGCACGTCCTCGGCTCTTGCGTCCTCGATGCGCAGCCGCAGCAGCCAGTATTGCGCCCAGGGCTCGAGCGTGTGCCCCTTCAATGCGGCGGCATGGCGCGCGAGCTTGTCCGGATCGCCCGCGCGGAAGGCGGCATGCGCGCCGAGCACGGCGTCGTCCTGTGCGCGCACCGTGGGGGCGAATGCCGCGCAGGCGAGTGCTATAGTCAGGAAACGCCGAAAAATCATGTACTAAGGATAACACGCGCGATGCACGTGGAGGAGTTGAAGGCTTGGCGCAAGGCCGAGCGCGCGCGGCTCCTCGCCGCGCGCGACGCGCTGGCGCCGCAAGTGGTCGATCACTGCCGCCATGCGATCGACAGCCATCTCGAGCGCGGCTTTCCGGGCTTGCGCACGGCGACGCTCGCCTTCTGCTGGCCGATCCGCAACGAGTATGACGCGCGCCACCTCGCCAGAACGCTGCGCGAGGCCGGTGCGTTGACCGCCCTGCCGGTGGTGGTGGCGCCCAAGTCGCCGCTCGTGTTCCGCGAGTGGCATCCCGGAGTGACGCTCGCCAAGGGTCCGCTCGACATTCCCTATCCGGTGGATTCGCGCGCTGTCGTGCCGCGCGCGGTGCTCCTGCCGATGAACGGCTGGGACGCGCGGGGCTACCGCCTCGGCTACGGCGGCGGCTTCTTCGACCGCACCCTCGCGAGCCTGGGGGAGAAACCGCTGGTGATCGGCGTGAGCTACGAGATGGCGCGCATGGCGACGATCCATCCGCAGCCTTGGGACGTGCCGATGGATTACGTCGTCACCGAGCGCGGCGTGTACCGGCGCGACGGCGAGACGCTCGCGTTCCTCGGCGCGCCCGGCCCTACGAGCGCAATGGCCTCGCCGGTGTGCTACGCCGACGAGCGCATCGTGCGCGGCGAGTAGCGCAGGCGGCGCTACTTGAGGAACAGCCGGTAGGCCGGGTTGCGCGTCTCGTCGGTCGCCGGGTAGCCGAGGCGCGCGAGGAACCTGCGGAAGTCGCCCATCTCGCGCGGCGGCACCTGCAGGCCCACCAGGATCGAGCCGTAGTCGGCGCCGTGGTTGCGGTAGTGGAACAGGCTGATGTTCCAGCCCGGATTCATCGCCGTGAGGAACTTCATCAGGGCCCCGGGGCGCTCCGGAAATTCGAACCGGTAGAGCAGCTCGTCCTTCGCCAGCGGCGAGTGCCCGCCGATCATGTGGCGCATGTGGCCCTTGGCCACCTCGTCCTCCGACATGTCGAGGGTGCGAAAGCCCGCGCGCCGCAGTCCGCGCACGATGCGCGGCGTCTCGCCGAGCCCGTGCACCGTGACACCGACGAAGATGTGCGCCTCGCGCGGGTCCGACATGCGGTAGTTGAACTCGGTGATGTTGCGCCCGCCCACCGCGCGGCAGAAGCGCCGGAAGCTGCCGCGCTCCTCGGGGATGGTGACCGCGAGCACCGCCTCGCGATGCTCGCCCACCTCGGCGCGCTCGGCGACGAAGCGCAGGCGGTCGAAGTTGGTGTTGGCGCCGCTCGCCACGGCGACGAGCTTCTTGCCGCGCGCGCCGTGGCGCTCCACCCAGGCCTTCGCGCCTGCGATCGCCAGCGCGCCCGCTGGCTCGAGCACCACGCGCGTGTCCTCGAACACGTCCTTGATCGCCGCGCAGATCTCGTCGGTGTCCACCAGCACCATCTCGTCCACCAGCTGGCGGCACAGGCGAAACGTCTCCTTGCCGACCTGCTTCACCGCGACGCCGTCGGCGAACAGGCCGACGTGCTCGAGCTTCACGCGGCGCCCCGCCTTGAGCGAGCGCGCCATCGCGTCGGCATCGGTCGGTTCGACGCCCACCACGCGGATCCCGGGCGCAAGGCGCTTCAGGTACGCGGCGATGCCGGAAACGAGGCCGCCGCCGCCCACCGGCACGAACACTGCGTCGATCGGCCGCGCGCTCTGGCGCAGGATCTCCATGCCGATAGTGCCCTGACCCGCGATCACCTCCGGGTCGTCATAGGGATGCACGAACGTGAGGCCGAGCCGGCGCTTGAGTTGCATCGCGTGCGCGTAGGCCTCGTCGTAGGAGTCGCCCTTCAGCACCACGCGCGCGCCTCGCGAGGCGACCGCATCCACCTTGATCCTCGGCGTGGTCACCGGCATGACGATGGTGGCGCGGCAGCCGAGCTTCTGCGCGGCGAGCGCCACGCCCTGCGCGTGGTTTCCCGCGCTCGCGGCGATCACGCCCTTCTTCAGCTTCTCGCGCGGCAGGCCGGCCATCTTGTTGTAGGCGCCGCGCAATTTGAAGGAGAACACCGACTGCAGGTCCTCGCGCTTGAGCAGCAGGCGGTTGCCGAGCCGCCGCGACAGCGCGGGCGCGAGCTCGAGCGGCGACTCGACCGCCACGTCGTAGACGCGCGCGCGCAGGATGCGGGCGAGATAATCTTCGCGTTTCATCGCAAAAAGCCTAGCACACGCCCCTGATGGAAACCTTGCTCTCGCCTGAGGGCGGCCTTCTTGCCGTGCTCGCGGCGAGCTTCATCGCCGCGACGCTGGTGCCGCTTTCCTCCGAGGCAGTGCTCTTCGGCTACCTCAAGCTGCACCCCGAGCACGCGGCGCTCGCCGTGGCGCTCGCGACGCTGGGCAACACCGCGGGAGGCATGACGACCTATCTCATCGGGCGGCTCGTGCCGGAGAAGAAGCCGGACACGAAAGCCCTCGCGTGGCTGCACCGCTACGGCGCGCCCGCAATGCTCTTTGCCTGGTTGCCGATCGTGGGCGACGCATTGTGCGCCGCTGCGGGCTGGCTGCGGGTCAACTGGCTCGCCGCGCTCGCCTTCATGGCCGCCGGGCGCCTCGCGCGCTACCTCGTCATCGCCGCGGTCTAGCATCCGCGGCGATGCGTAGCGCCGGGCATCTCCTGGAGCGAGCGCGTCATGAACGCGCTGTTCGGGTCGTCGGGGTAGTCCGCGAAAGGCCCGCAGTAGGCGAAGCCGAAGCTCTCGTAGAGCCGCCGTGCGGGCAGGAACGCAGGCATCGAGCCGGTTTCGAGGCTGAGTCGCGTGTAGGAGCGGGCGCGCGCCTCGGCGATGATGTGCTCCAGCATCGCGCGGCCCACGCCTTTGCGGCGCTGAGAGGAGACGGTACGCATGGACTTCACTTCGCCGTGCGTGCGATCGAGCTCCTTCAGCGCGCCGCAGCCCAGCAGCGCCAATCCATCCCAAGCCGTCCAGAACGTGATCTCGGGCTTGCGCAGCCCGGTGAGATCGAGCGCGTGCACGCTTTCGGGCGGCGAGAGCTCGTGCATATTGCGCAGGTGCTCCTCGAGCAGCGCCCGAATTTCCGGCCCGGTCAGGTCGTCGACACGAATCAACATGGCACTGCGAAGTGGCGAGCGCGCCTAGCGTACCAGCGAAGCACGCCGCGGAACCAGGCCGCGGCGAGGCGGATCAGCGACTGGCAACCGCGAGCCGCGCTTCCAGTTCGTGGCGCTGGATCTTGCCGCTGGTGGAACGCGGGAAATCGCCCAGCTCGATGAAGCGCACTTCCCTCGGCCGCTTGTAGCCCGCGAGCTTGTCGCGGCACAGCGCGAGCACCTGCTCCGCATCGAGCGCCGGGTCGCGCCGCGCGACGAAGGCGACCGGCACCTCGCCCCATGCGTCGTCGCGCTTGCGCACCACCACGGCGTCGGCGATGCGGGCATCGGCGAGCAGCACCTGCTCGATCTCGGCGGGATAGATGTTCTCCCCGCCGGACTTGATCAGGTACTTGACGCGATCGACGAAATCCAGCGTGCCGTCGGCATTGCGCCGGAAGACGTCGCCCATGTGGAACCAGCCGCCGCGGAAGTCGCGCGCGTTGGACTCGGGCGCGTTCCAGTAGCCGGAGAACAGCGTCCCGGCGCGAATCGCCAGCTCGCCCGGCGCGCCCTCGGGCACGTCAGCGTCCTCGGCGTCCACCAGCCGCACCTCGCAGAAGGCGCTCTGGCGCTTGGCGAGCCGCACCGGCGCTTCGCCCGGCGCAATGCGCGAGCCGGTCGCCGGCGGCAGCCCCGTTTCGGTGGAGCCGAAGGAATTGAGGAAGGGCGCGCCCAGCAGGCCGCTCACCTCCGCGATCTGCTGGCGCGGCACGAGATCGGCCATCGCGCCGCACACGCCGATGCCCGCCGGCCTCACCGGCCGCGCGCGCAGCGCCTCGATCATCGCCTCGATCATGCCGGGAATCAGCACCAGCCAGCCCATGCGCTCGCGCTCGATCGCCTCCAGGAGCGGGCCCGGCTGGAAACCGTCCATCACGATCACCTTGCCACCGCGCAGCAGCGTGGAGAGCGCCTGGTCCGTGGAGGCCATGTGGTACAGCGGCGCCCACGCGACGAACGTGTCGCCCGGCGGAATCGACAGCTCGGCGCCAAAGCACAACCCGCGCACGATCATCGCGCGATGGCTGATCACCGCGCCCTTTGGCATGCCGGTGGTGCCGCTGGTGTACAGGATCACGAGGCCGTCTTCGGGCTCGGCCTGCTCGCCCGGTGCGCCGCCCGCCTGCGCGGCCAGCAGGGCCTCGTAGCTAGCGTCCAGGACCACGCGTCCGTGCGGCGCGAGATCCAGACGGGAAAGCGCGTCAGCGTATTCCGGCTGATGGATCAGGATGCGCGGCTGCACCAGGTTGATGCTGTGCGCGAGCTCGCGTGCGGAGAGCCGCCAGTTGAGCGCGGCGGCGATGGCGCCGAGCTTGGCGCAGGCGAGCTCCACTTCGACGTATTCGAGGCAGTTACGCGCCAGCAGCGCGACGCGGTCGCCGCGCCCGACGCCACTCGCATTGAGCGCGCGCGCCAGCCGGTCAGTGCGTTCGTCGAGCTCGCCGTAGCGCAGCTGGCGCTCACCGGCCGCAATCGCGATCCGGTCGCGGCAGGCGCGCGCGCGGTGACGGAACAGGCTTGCGACGGTGTTGCGCGCCGCCTGCGCGACCGGCGCAAGCGCGTCCATCGACCCTACGCCGCCTGGAGCTTGGCGACCGCCACGGCGAGCCACTTCACGCCCTGCCGGCCGAAGTTGACCTGCACGCGCGCGTCCGTGCCCTGGCCTTCGGCATCCACGATCACGCCCGCGCCGAACTTGGCGTGGATCACGTTCTGCCCGATACGAAAGCCGCTCGCCGCACCGCCCGTGCCCGCCGGCGCGCCGCCGAAACGCGGATCGCGCTTGGGCGCCTTGGCAAAGGAGCCGGCGGTGAAATGGGAAACCGGCTTGGGCTTGGCTGCAAAGCGCGGCGTGAGCCACTTGAGCAGGCCCTGCGGGATCTCGTCCAGGAACCGCGAGGGCAGGTTGTAGCGCGTCTGCCCGTGCAGCATGCGCGTCTGCGCGAACGACAGGTTGAGGCGCTTCCTGCCGCGCGTGAGCGCGACATACATCAGCCGCCGTTCCTCCTCCACGCCATCCTTCTCGAGCAGGCTTTGCTCGTGCGGGAAGAGGCCTTCTTCGAGCCCGCTGACGAACACCGTGTCGAACTCCAGGCCCTTTGCCGAGTGCATGGTCATCAGCTGCAGGGCATCCTGGCCTTCCCCCGCCTGGTGCTCGCCCGCCTCGAGCGCCGCGTGCGTGAGGAAGGCGGTGAGCGGCTCGGCGTCCTCGCCGGACTCGACGGCGATGTCCTCGGCGTTGAAGGCAGCCGCGGCGTTCACCAGCTCGGCGAGGTTCGCGAGGCGCTCCGCGCCTTCGCGCTCGGCCCTGTAATGGTCGGCAAGGCCGCTCTTCGCCACCACGTGCTCCACCTTCTCGGCGAGCGTGAGCCCCTCGGTTTCCTGGCGCAGCGACTCGATCAGCGCGACGAAAGGCGCGGCCTTGCCCGGCGTGGCGAGCGCGGTTTCGTAGAGATTGGCGCCGGCAGCCTTCGCCGCGTCCTGCAGCGCCTCCACCGTGCGCGCGCCGATGCCGCGCGCCGGGAAGTTCACCACGCGCAGGAAGGCGTTGTCGTCCGCCGGCGAGGCCATCAGCCGCAGATAGGCGAGCGCATGCTTCACCTCTGCGCGCTCGAAGAAGCGCAGGCCGCCGTACACACGGTAGGGCAGCGCGGCGGTGAACAGCGCGTGCTCGAGCACGCGCGACTGGGCGTTCGAGCGGTACAGCACCGCGATCTGATCCAGGCGCGAGCCTTCGCGCTGCAGCGCCTTGATCTCCTCCACCATCCAGCGCGCCTCGTCGGCATCCGACTGCCCTTCGAAGACGCGCAGTGGTTCGCCCGCGCCCGCGGCCGTCCACAGGTTCTTGCCCAGGCGCTTGGCGTTGTGCGCGATGAGCGCGTTGGCGGCGTCGAGGATGTTGCCCTGCGAGCGATAGTTCTGCTCCAGGCGAATCACCCTGCCGACGCGGTACTCGCGCTCGAACTCGGCCATGTTGGCGACGTTCGCGCCGCGGAATGCATAGATCGACTGATCGTCGTCACCGACCGCGAACAGGCTGGTTTGCGGCCCGGCGAGCAGCTTGAGCCAGCGGTACTGCAGCTTGTTGGTGTCCTGAAATTCGTCCACCAGCACGTGCCGGAAGCGCGCGCGGTAGTGCTCGCGCAACGGCTCGTTCCTCGCGAGCAGCTCGTAGCTGCGCAAGAGCAGCTCGGCGAAATCCACCACGCCCTCGCGCTGGCACTGCTCGTCGTACGCGGCGTAGAACTCGGCGTAGCGCCGCGACACGTCGTCGGCGGCCATCACATCGCGCGCGCGCAGGCCTTCTTCCTTCCTGCCCATGATGAAGTACTGCACCTCGCGCGGCGGGAAGCGGTCCTCGTCCACGTTCATGGCGCGCAGCAGCCGCTTCACCGCGGCGAGCTGGTCCTGGGTGTCGAGGATCTGGAACTCGCGCGGCAGGCCCGCCTCGCGGTGGTGCGCGCGCAGCATGCGGTTGCAGAGGCCATGGAACGTGCCGATCCACATGCCGCGCGGGTTCACCGCGAGCATCGCCGAGAGGCGGCCGAGCATCTCGCGCGCCGCCTTGTTGGTGAAGGTCACCGCCAGCACGCCCGCGGGGGACACCGTGCCCGCCTTGAGCAGCCAGGCGATGCGCGTGGTGAGCACGCGCGTCTTGCCGCTGCCCGCGCCGGCGAGGATCAGCGCGTGGCCTTCGGGCAGCGTGACAGCGGCGAGCTGTTCGGGATTGAGGTGTTCGAGGTGCAGCGACAAGGCGCCGCCATTATACGGCGCGCGCGCCCGTCGCCCCCTGCTCTTGCGGCTACGGCCGGCCGGCCGGCCCGCCCGTGCGCGCGGGAGTGCGGATCGCGCGCATCACGTTGTCGATGGTGCGCAACTGCATGCGCTTCACCGGTGAAGGCGGGCTCTTCTCGTCCGGGATCTCGGTGCCGTAGCCGGGCTTGTCGATCACCACGCTGCCGAACTGGTTCTCGACGACGATGGCGCTGCCGGCGCCGGCCTTCTCGGGCTCGAGCAGCGCCACCTTGGCGGAGGCATCCACCGTGCGGCCCTCCTTTTCCTGGCGCTCGCTCACCTCGCCCTCGACCTGCGTGCCGCGAATGCCGATCGTGGCAACGCTGACGCTCACCTTCATGTCCTTGCCCTTGGCCTGCGCGATGAGCCCGGTGACGAAGCGGAACGCGCCCTTGATGATCCTCGAGTGGAACGCGTCTTCCTCGGCGCCGCCCGCCCCGTAGCTGTAGCGGCCCACTTCGAACTCGGCATTGGGCCCCAGCACGAAGCGCGACTTGTCCGTGAACTCGATGTGCAGGACTGTGCCGGCGCCGGTGCGGATGCGCTCTCCCGCGAAGATCTGGTCTCCCTGCGAGAGCTTGCGCGCTGCGCCGCCCGGGGCCAGCGCGTCACCCAGCAGCCTGCCCGTCAGCTGCGATACGCGCCCGATGGCCGGCGATGCGGCCTGCGCTGCTGCCGGCAGCAGCGACAGGCCCAGAACGATCAGTCCGATGCCGAAGGCGTGCAGTTTCATTCCCGGACTCCTTGGCGGTCTCGCCGCATCACAGGTGCGTGAATCCTACGCCGCGCGCCGCCGGCTGTCGCGGCACCAAGGCACAAGCGGCGCGGCGATTGACCTTGCGCAGGCCGGCGGCTAGATTGCCCCGCGGCCCCACCCTGCGCATGCGCCCTTCGAGCTCCATGCTTGCTCCGTTGCCACGCAAGGCGCGCCCGGGCGCGCGGTCGTGAGCGAGCGCGGCCACCGGTACGCGCTCCTGCTGTCGGTCACGCTGACCGGCATGGCGGTGCTGATCATCGAGATCGCCGCCACGCGCATGCTGGCGCCCTATTTCGGCAATTCGATCTTCACCATCTCGAGCGTCATCGGCATCGTGCTGGCGGCGCTGGGGCTGGGCTACTACCTCGGCGGCTCGCTCGCGGACCGCAAGCCCTCCGCCGCGCGGTTCTTCTCCCTGATCGTGGCCGCGGGCTTCTCGGTCCTGCTGCTGCAGCTGCTCAACGCAGTGCTGTTGCCGGGGATCGCCTACAAGCTTTCCATGGTGAGCGGCCCCCTGATCGTGTCCGTGCTGATGTTCTTCCTGCCCGCGCTCTTCCTGGCGATGCTGTCGCCGTACGCCATTGCGCTGCTGCACGCGCGCGAAGCCGGCAGGGGTGTTGGCAACGCCGCGGGACTGGTGTTCTTCTGGTCCACCCTGGGCAGCATCGCGGGCAGCCTCGGCACGGGCTTCCTGCTGATCCCGCATTGGGGCATCGGCACCACCATCGCAGGCGTCGGCACGGGCCTGGTGCTGCTCGGCGCCGCCGGCCTGCTGTACACGCGAAGGCTGCCGGCGGCCGCTGCGCTCGGCCTGGCGATCCTCGGCCTCGCATGCGGCATTGCCGTTCGGCAGGCCGCGACGGTGGACGAGCGCGGCGCGGTCTACGCCGCCGACGGCCTCTACGAAAGGATCGTCGTTCGCGACATGACGCTGCGCAACCGCGCCGCCCGCATCCTGCTGCAGGACCGCAGCGTCAGCGGCGGCATGTTCCTCGACGACGCCAGCATGGCCTTCGACTACACCAAGTACTTCGACCTGTACCGCCTGTTCACGCCCGAGCTGAAGGCCGCGCTGGCGATCGGCGGCGGCACTTACAGCGTGCCCGGCGCGATCCTGCGCGGCGCGCCGCAGGCGATCGTGGACGTGGCGGAAATCGACCCGTCGCTGCACGCGCTCGCCATCCGCCATTTCGCGCTTGCCGACGACGCCAGGCTGCGCAATCACGTGATGGACGGGCGGCGTTTCCTGCACGACACGGCCGAGCGCTACGACCTGATCTTCTCGGATGCCTATCACTCCTTCATTTCGGCGCCCACGCAGTTCAGCACCCTGGAGTTCTTCCGCCTGGCGAGAACGAGATTGAGGGAAGACGGCGTGTTCATCGCCAATTTCTACGGCAGCCTGGCGCCGGAGAGCCGCGCCATGATCTACGCGGTCCTCGGCACGATGCGCCGCGCGTTTCCGCAGGTGTACGTCATCGCCACGCAGGGCCCGGGGCGCGAGGAGCTGCAGAACTTCATCTTCATCGGGCACAACGCCTCCAGGCCCGGGGAGCGCCTCGACCTGCGGCGCGCGGCGGCGACGGAGTTCGCCTACCCGATGCTGCAAGGCGTGGCTGCGCAGGAACTGCGCGTGGCGGATTCCCTGCTAGACGGCCACCCGGTCCTGACCGACGACTATGCCCCGGTCGAGCATTACGCGGCGAACGCGATCCGCCGCCACGACGCCGTGCTGCGCAGGATGCGCTGAACAGTCCTCAGGGAAGCTCTGAGCAAGTCCCGCGTGCGCGACGGTGGCGATTAGAGATCGACGCGCACGACCATCGAGAAGCCGTACTCGCTCACCTCTTCCTGCGCCTGGCGCGAAGTGAACACGAAGCTCGCCGTCAGCCCCTTGCCGAAGTAGCGCCAGCCGGCGTTGAGCATGACGCTGTCGGGATCGTTGGCCGGCTGGTCGCCCGATGCGAACACGACCTGCTTGGCATCGCGCGTGTTCTCGTACAGCGCGCCGAAGAACACCTCCGCGTTGCCGCGGCCGTAGGCGGCCTCGCCGAGGAGGTTCCATTGCTTGCCGGTCTGCTTGCTGCTGGCGACCGTGGCGCCGAGGGCGCCCTGCTCCACATAGCCGTCCTGGTCCCGCCTCGAGCCCAAGTATCCGAGCGAGCCGATCAGTTTCCAGTCGCCCGCGGTCCAGACGTTGGTCAGGTTCGTCGAGACGAAGCCGCGCGTCGAGTCGAACTCGCTGTTCATGGTGAGCGTGCCGAAGGGCGGCGGGGTGCCGCCGCCCAGGGTCCGCGTCTGCTGCGTCGTGAACTGCCCGTAGCCGAAGATCAAGTCCAGGCTCAAGCTGTCCGTCAGCAGCCACGCAAAGTAGGGATTGACGTTGATGCCGCGCGTCTTCTCGTTGCCGCTGTTGAACGTGGTGGTGAAGTTGCTCGCTTCATGGCCGATGGCGACGCCCATCACGTACTTGCTCGTGCGCGTGGCGTCGAAGCCGACCAGCAGGTTGTGCGTGGCGCCGTAGAAGGCGGTGCGGTAGAAGTGGTTCTCCAGCGAATTGGTCGCGGCGCTGATCCACACGCTCTGGCTGTCGCCGCCGTCGCCGCCGTCGCCGCCGCCCGAGTCGCTGCCGGGGCCGGCGGCCAGGAAATCCACGTCGCTGCGGCTAGCCGCATGGCTGTTGGCCGCGAGGATGGCGCCGAGCCGCGCCGACTTCGCCGGGGCCTGCGGCCGCCGCAGGCCGAGCAGTTGCGCCCGGATGGTGCCCGCGATCGGCTGGACCTGCGTCTCGAGGGTGGTCGCGTCCGTGATGGTGTTGCTGGGGCTGCCCTGCTCCTCGGTCGGCGCCGGAGGCAGCGTGAAGGCGAATGCCGCGCTACCGAACAGCAGCAACGCAAACCCGAGAATCCTGCTGAGCGCCTTCTGGAGCACGGTGTTCTCCGAAGTCCTGGATGCGGTTCCCCGCCGCGTGGTCAGGATAATGCAACGCGTGGACGGAAACAACATCACGCCCCCCTTGCGGCTAGTCCACGCGGATGCCGAGCTCCGTGATCAGGCGCCCGTACTTCTCGAAGTCGTCGCGCAGCAGGCGCGCGAGGTGCTCGGGGTTGCCGCCCACGGGCTCGAGCGCGGCCTGCGCATAGCGCTCGCGGATCGCGAGCTCGCCTAGCGCCTTGCCGATCTCGGCGTTGAAGCGCTGCACGACCGGTGCGGGCGTCCCGGCCGGCGCGAACACGGCGAGCCACTGCTCGATCACCAGCCCGGGCACGCCCGCCTCCTGGTAAGTAGGCACATCCACGAGGCTCGGCGCGCGCGTTGCCGTGGTCTGCGCGAGGAGCTTCAGCTTGCCGGCCTTGTAGTGCGGGATGAGGGGCGAGGAGCCCAGCGAGCCGAGCGGCACCTGCCCGCCCACGAGGTCCGCGATCGCCTGGCCGCCGCCCTTGTAAGGGACGTGCGTGAGCTGGATGCCCGCGATGCGCGCGAACCACTCGCCTGCCATGTGCTGCTGCGAGCCGGCGCCCGAGGTGGCGTAGCCGATGCCCGGCTTTTGCCGCGCAAGCGCCACCAGCTCCGCGACGCTCGAGACGCCGAGCGAGGGATGCGCCGCGAGCACCACCGGCTGGCGCGCGAGCTGGACGACCGGAACGAAATCCTTGAACGGATCGAAGCCGACCTTGTACAGGTGCGGGTTGCTCGCGATCGCGTCGGGCGCGACGAGCAGCGTGTAGCCGTCGGGCGGGGCCTTCGCCGCCGCCTCCATGCCGATGTTGCCGCCGGCGCCGGCGCGGTTCTCCACGATCGCCGCATGCCCGCCGAGCGCCTGCCCCACGCGATCGGCCACGGGCCGTGTGGCGATGTCGGTGGAGCCGCCCGGGGGATACGGCACGATCCAGCGCACCGACTTCGCCGGCCAGGCCTGCGCCAGCGCGGCGCTGGAGGCAAATGCGAGGACCGCTGCTGCTAGACGCGCATATGACATGAGGGCCTCCCGGGAGAGGCCCTCACGTTAGCAACAAACCCCGGGCAGGGAAACTAGTTGGAGACCCCCGGCTCGGTGACGCCGTGCATGCCGCGCAGCTGGGCGGCGAGCGCCTCGGCATCGCCCCTGGTCGGCAGGCGCGAGATGCGCACGTGGTAGATGCGCTTCTCGCCCGCCTTCGCCGGATGGATCTCGGCGGCATAGCCCGCCGTGCGCAGCTGCGTGTAGACCTCGAGCGCTTCGCCCTGCGTGGGCGCCGTCGCGAGCGTCACGCGCCACTTGCCGCCGAGCCGCGCCGCGCCCTGGCCGTCGGCGATCTCGGTCTGCTGCGCCCACTGCACGAGCTGCGCCGGCTCGACGAAACCGACGGGCGCGGTCTTGCCTTTGTCGCGCTGGTAGAACTGCCTCTCCTGGTCCATCACCACCGGCGTTTCGCCTTCGGCGCCGACCTCGATCCTGCCTTCGATCAGGCAGACGACCTGCTTGTCCGCACGGTCGGACTTGCCCCACAGGTCGGTGCCGCGGATGCCGGCGGTCACGGTCGCGACACGGATCGTCACGTCGCGGCGCCGCTCCCTGGCGAGGGCGTCGGTGGTGAAGCGGAACGCGCCTTCCAGCACGTTGAGCGCCGCGCGGAACAAGCCGCCGCGATCGGGCGAGAGCTCGAGGATGCGCAGGCTCGCGTTCTCACCGAGCTTGATGAGGCTGCCCTCGGCGAGCTTGAGATACACGCGCGAGCCGGCGCCCGTCTTCACCTCGTCCCCGCCGCGCAGCTCCATGCCCGGCGCCAGCGGGATGCGGCGGATGCCGCCGGCCACCGCCCGCTCGGCCCACGCGGGCATCTGCACGCCTTCGACCACCCCGGCGGGCGCGGCCGCCGCTTGCAGGTCGGCGCCGGCCAGCAGCGCCGCGAACAGCATTCCCAGGATGCGTTTCATCGGTCCTCCCCTCGCTTGGTACGCCTGCTTATACGGGAAATCACAGGGGGTGGATGCGCTAGAATCCGCGGCTTCCGCGCATTACCTCACGAATGCAATCCCTCGACCGTTCCTACGAGCCGCGCAGCATCGAGCGCGAGGCCCAGGCCTTCTGGGCCGCCAAGAACTCGTTCCACGCGGACGAGGTTCCGGGCAAGGCCAAGTTCTACTGCCTGTCGATGTTCCCCTACCCCTCGGGCAAGCTGCACATGGGGCACGTGCGCAATTACACCATCGGCGACGTGCTGACGCGCTACTACCGCATGCGCGGCATGAACGTGCTGCAGCCTATGGGCTGGGACGCCTTCGGCCTGCCCGCGGAGAACGCGGCGATGGCCAACAAGGTGCCGCCGGCGAAGTGGACCTACGACAACATCGCCTACATGAAGCGCCAGCTGCAGGGGCTGGGCTTCGCGCTCGACTGGGCGCGCGAGCTCGCCACCTGCAGCCCCGAGTACTACAAGTGGAACCAGTGGCTGTTCACGCGGCTCTTCAGGAAAGGCCTCGCCTACCGCAAGTCCGGCGTCGTCAACTGGGACCCGGTGGACCAGACCGTGCTCGCCAACGAGCAGGTGATCGACGGCCGCGGCTGGCGCACGGGCGCGCTCGTGGAAAAGCGCGAGATCCCGATGTATTTCTTCCGCATCACGGCGTACGCCGAAGAGCTGCTCGAGGCGCTCGCGAAGATGGACGGCTGGCCCGAGCAGGTCAAGCTGATGCAGAAGAACTGGATCGGCCGCTCCGAGGGCGTGAGGATCGGCTTTCCCTACGAGCTGCAGGGAGAGAAGAAGACGCTCTGGGTCTTCACCACGCGCGCCGACACGCTGATGGGCGCGACCTTCATGGCGGTCGCCGCCGAGCACCCGATCGCGGCCTACGCGGCGAAGGGCGATGCGCAGCTCGCTGCCTTCGTCGAGGAATGCAAGCGCGGCGCGGTGATGGAGGCCGACCTCGCGCAACTGGAAAAGAAGGGCATGCCGACGGGCCTTTACTGCGCGAATCCGCTCACCGGCGAGAAGCTGCCGGTGTGGGTGGGCAACTACGTGCTGATGGGCTACGGCGAGGGCGCGGTGATGGGCGTGCCGGCGCACGACGAGCGCGACTATGCCTTCGCGCTCAAGTACGGCCTGCCGATCAAGTGCGTGATCCGGCACCCGGCGGGCGATGCGGTGCCCGAGCCCTGGAAGCCGGCCTATGCCGAGTACGGCACCTGCATCAATTCGGGCAAGTACGACGGCCTTGCCTACCAGGCCGCGGTGGACGCGATCGCCGCGGACCTCAAGGCGAAAGGCCTCGGCGAAAAGCAGGTGCAGTGGCGCCTGCGCGACTGGGGCATCTCGCGCCAGCGCTACTGGGGCTGCCCGATCCCGATCGTGCACTGCGCGGCCTGCGGCGATGTGCCGGTGCCGGACAAGGACCTGCCCGTGGTGCTGCCCGAGAACCTGGTGCCCGACGGCACGGGCAATCCGCTCGCGAAGCTCCCTTCCTTCTACGAGACGAAATGCCCTGCCTGCGGCAAGCCGGCGAAGCGCGAGACCGACACCATGGACACCTTTGTGGATTCGTCCTGGTATTTCGCGCGCTTTGCCTGCCCGGACAACGACAAGGCGATGCTGGATGCGCGCGCGCGGTACTGGATGCCGGTGGACCAGTACATCGGCGGCATCGAGCACGCGATCCTGCACCTGCTCTACTCGAGGTTCTTTGCGCGCGCGCTGAAGGCCGAGGGGCTGCTCGCGGTGGAGGAGCCCTTCACCAACCTGCTCACGCAGGGCATGGTGCTCGCCGAGTCCTACTACACGGACGCGAGCGGCCGGCGCGAGTGGATCAACCCGGCCGACGTCGAAGTGACGCGCGACGCGAAAGGCAAGATCGTCGCGGCGAAAGCGAAGGACGGCCGCGCAGTGGTCTACGACGGCATCGGCACCATGTCCAAGTCGAAGAACAACGGCGTGGACCCGCAGGCGCTCATCGACCGCTACGGCGCCGACACCGCGCGCTTCTACATCATCTTCGCCTCGCCGCCCACCAACACGCTGGAATGGTCGGATGAAAGCGTCGAGGGCTCCTACCGCTTTCTGAAGCGCGTATGGGCCTACGCCGCGAAGTTCGATGAGCCTCGTCGCACGATGGCGGAAGGGCTGGCCAAGACGACACGGTTCGAGATTCATTCGGTGCTCAAGCAGGCGAACTACGACCTCGCCAAGCACCAGTTCAACACTGTCGCCTCCGCGGCCATGAAGATCTTGAACGCGCTGGAGAGATTTGATGGCGGACGATTCAAGGAGGATGGCGGAAGAAACACGGTTGTGGAGGAAGGTCTCTCGATTCTGCTGCGCCTTCTTTCCCCCATCACACCGCACATCTGCCACCACCTGTGGCGCGAGCTTGGCTTGGGACGAAAGGGCAGCCCAGAGCAGGACGACGTCATGCTCGCACCCTGGCCGGACCCGGACCCCGAGGCGCTCAAGCAGGACGAGATCGAGTACGTGGTGCAGGTGAACGGCAAGACGCGCGGCAGCGTGCGCCTGCCCAAGGCC
Organism: Burkholderiales bacterium; assembly: GCA_036390555.1. GTDB lineage: Bacteria > Pseudomonadota > Gammaproteobacteria > Burkholderiales > SG8-39 > JAABQT01. The sequence continues at coordinate 39,153 of DASWBP010000031.1, forward strand.
GCCGACCGCGCGCAGGTCGAGGCGAGCGCGGCGCAGTCCATGCAGAAGTACGTGGCCGGCCAGCCGATCAAGAAGGTGATCATCGTCCCGGGCAGGCTGATCAACATCGTCGTGTGATGGTGTAATGGCGCTCATGCGCCCGCTCGCCGCGCTCGCCGGCCTCCTCCTCCTCGCCGCCTGCGGCTTCCAGCTGCGCGGCACCGCGAGCCTGCCCTTCGACACGGTCTTCGTGCCGAACGCCACCACCGGCATCGCGCTCGACATCAAGCGCAGCATCCAGGCCGGCACCAATGCGCGCGTGGTGGACGACGCGAAGAGCGCCGCGGCGCTGCTGCAGTTCAGCGAGGAGTCGCGCCGCAAGGAGATCCTCTCGCTCACGGCGGCGGGCCGCGTCAACGAATACCGCCTGTTCTACCGCGTCGGCTTCCGGGTGAGCGACGGCAAGGGCGGCGACTACCTGCCGCCGGTGACCATCCAGCTGTTCCGCGACATGACCTACGACGACAGCCAGGTGCTCGCCAAGGAAGCCGAGGAGCAGCTGCTGTTCCGCGACATGCAGCAGGACATGGTGCAGCAGGTCCTGCGGCGCATCGCCACCGCGAAGCCCGTCAAGTCGTAGGCGCGCGCGAGCCCTGCCGTCCCGATGCTGATCCGCGCCGAGCAGCTCGAGCCGCACCTGAGGAAGGGTTCGCTCGCGCCGCTGTACACGATCCACGGCGACGAGCCGTTGCTCGCGCTCGAGGCGGCCGACGCGATTCGCGCCGCGGCGCGCAAGCAAGGCTTCGCCGAGCGCGAGGTGCTCCTCGCCGAGCGCAGCTTCGATTGGAGCGCGTTTGCCCACGCGGGCGCGAGCCGCTCGCTGTTCGGCGACCGCAAGCTCATCGAGCTGCGCGTGCCAGGCGGCAAGCCCGGCGCCGAAGGCGCCACGGCGATCCTCGCCCACTGCGAGCGGCTCGACCCTGAAGTGCTGACGCTCGTCAGCCTGCCGCGCCTGGACCGCGCGGGCCAGGCCTCGCCCTGGTTCGCGGCGCTCGCTGGCGCGGGCGTGGTGGTGGACGTGTGGCCGGTGGACCGCGCGCGCCTGCCCGAGTGGATCGGCGCGCGCCTCGCGCGCCAGGGGCAGAAGGCGCCGCGCGAGGTGCTGGAATTCCTCGCCGCGCGCGTGGAGGGGAACCTGCTCGCCGCGCACCAGGAAGTGCAGAAGCTCGCGCTGCTTGCGCCCGAGGGCACCCTCGACCTGGAGACGGTGCAGGACGCCGTGGCCTCGGTCGCGCGCTACGACCCGGCGGACGCCGCCGAGGCGCTGGTCACGGGCGACCTGGCGCGCTACCAGCGCGTGCTGGAGGGCCTGCGCGGCGAAGGCGAGGCGCCGACCTACGTGCTGTTTCCGATCGCCGGCGCGCTGCTCGCGCTGCGCGGCGTGGCGGAGGGCAAGCCGCTCGAGCGTCTCTTCGGCGAGCTGCGCCTGTTCAACAAGCCGCTGCAGCGTGCGGTGCAGGCGGCGGCGCGGCGCCACCCGCGCGCCACGCTCGATGCGGCGATCGCGCAGGCGGCGCTCGCCGATCGCATGGCCAAGGGCGTCGCGCGCGGCGAAGTTTGGGATCAGCTCAGCGCCCTCGGGTTAAAATTGACCGGTGGATCAACAGCTTGACGTGAAGTCGTACATGCGCGGCCTCGGCGCGGCAGCGCGCGAAGCCGCGCGGCTGCTCGCGCGCGCGGACACGCAGGCGAAGGACCGGGCGCTCGCGGCGATGGCGCGGACGATCCGCGCGCGACAGGCGGAGATCCTCGCTGCCAACCGCGAAGACGTCGCGGAGGCCAAGCGCGCCGGGCGCGACGCCGCCTTCGTGGACCGCCTGACCCTCACCCCTGCGCTCATCGAGCAAATGGCCGAGGGCCTGGAGCAGGTCGCCGCGCTGCCCGATCCCGTAGGCCAGGTTACCGAGCGCGTCAAGCGCCCCACCGGCATCGAAGTGGCGCGCATGCGCGTGCCGATCGGCGTGATCGGCATCATCTACGAATCGCGGCCCAACGTGACCGCCGACGCGGCGGGCCTTTGCATGAAGGCGGGCAACGCCTGCATCCTGCGCGGCGGCTCGGAAGCGCTGCATTCCAACCAGGTGATCGCCTCTTGCGTGCGCGCGGGCCTCAAGGCCGCGGGGCTGCCCGAGGCGGCGGTGCAGGTGGTGGAAGTCGCCGACCGCGCCGCGGTGGGCGAGCTGATCACCATGCACGAGTTCGTGGACATCATCGTGCCGCGCGGCGGCAAGGACCTGATCGCGCGCCTGATGCGCGAATCGCGCATCCCGATGCTCAAGCACCTGGACGGCGTGTGCCACGTGTACGTCGACGACCGCGCCGACCCGGCGATGGCAGTGAGGATCGCCGACAACGCCAAGACGCAGCGCTACGGCACCTGCAACACCATGGAAACGCTGCTGGTCGCCGAGGGCATCGCGCCGAAGTTCCTGCCCGAGATCGCCGCCATCTACCGCGCCAAGGGCGTCGAAATGCGCGCCGACGAGGCCGCGCGCAAGCTCGTCGCGGAGGCGAAGCCCGCGACCGACGAGGACTATCGCACCGAGTGGCTCGCACCGGTGGTGTCGATCCGCGTCGTGCCGGGCCTGGACGAAGCCATCGCGCATATCGCCAAGTACGGCTCGCAGCACACCGACGCCATCGTCACGCAGGACCAGGCGCGCGCGCAGCGCTTCCTGCGCGAGGTGGACTCGAGCTCGGTGCTGGTGAACGCCTCGACGCGCTTTGCCGACGGCTACGAGTTCGGCCTGGGCGCCGAGATTGGCATCTCCACCGACAAGCTGCATGCGCGCGGCCCGGTGGGGCTGGAGGGGCTCACCACGCAGAAGTTCGTGGTGCTCGGCCACGGCGAGATCCGCAGCTGAGCGCAACGCCGACCCGGGAGCGCCCGCGGCGCATCCTGCCGGTCATCATCGCTTCGCAGTTCGCCGGCGCCTCGCTGTGGTTTGCCGGCAACGCGGTGCTCTCCGACCTGCAGCGGCAATGGGACCTGCCTGCCGAGGCGCTCGGCTACACGACCTCGGCCGTGCAGCTCGGCTTCATTGCCGGCACGCTCGTGTTCGCCTTCCTCGCTGTTGCCGACCGCTTCTCGCCGCGCCTGGTGTTCTTCCTGTGCGCGCTTGCCGGCGCCGCCTTCAATGCCGCGCTGCTCGCTGCGGGGCCGAGCCTCGCCGCCCTGCTCGCGCTGCGCTTTGCCACCGGGTTCTTCCTCGCCGGCATCTATCCGGTGGGCATGAAGATCGCCTCGGGCTGGTTCCAGCGCGACCTGGGCAACGCGCTGGGGTTCCTGGTCGGGGCGCTCGTCGCGGGCACCGCCTTTCCGCACCTCGTGCGCGGCCTCGGCGGAGCGCTGCCCTGGCAGGGCGTGCTGCTCGCCGCCTCGGGCGTTGCGCTGCTTGGCGGGCTGGCGATGCTGGCGCTGGTGCCCGACGGCCCGCACCTCGCCAAGGGGGCGCGCTTCGACCCGCGCGCGCTCGCCGCCATCTTCCGCGTGCGCGCCTTCCGCGCCTCCTCGTTCGGCTATTTCGGACATATGTGGGAGCTGTACGCGTTCTGGGCGTTCGTGCCCTGGATCCTCGGCGCGCACGCCGCCGCGGGCGGCGGCGGCCCGCTCGAGATCCCGCTGTGGAGCTTCGCCGTCATCGCCGCGGGCAGCCTGGGCTGCGTGCTCGGCGGCCTCGCGTCGCTGCGCCTCGGGAGCGCGCGCGTCGCCTTTGCCCAGCTCTCGGCCTCGGGCCTGTGCTGCCTCGCCTCGCCGCTACTGTTCCACGCGCCGACGCCGGTATTCCTCGCCTTTTTGCTATTCTGGGGCGTGGTGGTGGTCGGCGATTCCCCGCAGTTCTCGGCCCTGAACGCGCAGAGCGCGCCGCGAGAGCGCGTCGGCTCCGCGCTCACCATCGCCAACTGCATCGGCTTCGGCATCACCATCTTCAGCATCGAGCTGCTCAACGCCCTCTCCGGCCGGATCGCGCCGCAGTGGCTGTTCCTGCTGCTCGCGCCGGGGCCGGCCCTCGGCCTCGCGGCGCTGCGGCCCCTGCTCGCGCGCGCGCCGGCGCACCCCGCGGCCTGATGGCGACCGGCATCCTTGGCGGCACTTTCGATCCGGTCCACAACGCCCATCTGGAGATGGCGCGCGCCGCGCTCGAGGCCCTCGCGCTCGAGCGCATCCTGTGGATGCCGACCGGCGCGCCCAAGTACCGCGCGCCCGCGCGTGCAGCCGCGCATCACCGCGTCGCGATGCTCAGGCTCGCGTTGGAGGGCGAGCCGCGCTACGCGATCGACGAGCGCGAGCTCGCCCCCGGCCATTCCGGCTACACGGTGGACACGCTGAAGTCGCTCGGCTTTCGGCCGGTGCTGCTGCTCGGCGGCGACCAGTACGCGAAGCTCGAGACCTGGCACCGCTGGCGCGAGGTGCTCGAGCTCGCCGACATCGCCGTGTTCGCGCGCCCCGGCTATGCGGGGGCGGACGGCCGCGCGCGCTTCGTGCCCTTCGCGCCGCTCGCCATCTCCGCCTCGGAAATCCGTGCGCGCCTGGCGCGCGGCGCGGACGTTTCCGCCCTGGTGCCGCCGAAAGTGCTCGCCTACATCCGGCAACACAAGCTGTACGGCTGATGGACATCCGCAAGAAGCAGCGCGCCGTGGTCGATGCCCTGGAGGACGTGAAGGGGCGCGACATCGTGGTGTTCAATGTCGCCAAGCTCTCGCCCTTCTTCGAGCGCGTGGTGATCGCGAGCGGCGACTCCAGCCGCCAGGTGAAGGCGCTCGCCGACCACGTCGAGGACAAGATGCGCGCGCTCGGCGAGCGCGTGCGCGGCGTCGAGGGGCACGCGGGCGGCGAATGGGTGCTGGTGGATCTCGGCGACATCGTGGTGCACGTGATGCACCCGGCGGTGCGCAGCCACTACAACCTCGAAGAGCTCTGGGGCGGCAAGCCGGTCAAGCTCGCGGCGGCGGCGCCCAGGCGCGCGCGTGGCAAAGCTCGTCCTCGTCGCGCGCGGCGCTAGGCTGCGCGGCTGGGCGGCCGAGGCGCGCGACCAGTACCTCTCGCGCATGCCGCGCGGCTATGCCGTCGACTGCCTGCCGCGCGCGCCGAAGGGCGCGCGCCTCGTCGCGCTCGACGAGCGCGGCAAGGACCTCAGCACGGCGCAGCTCGCCGCGCTGCTCGGGCGCTGGATGCGCGACGCGGCGCCGATCGCCTTCGTGATCGGCGGGCCGGACGGGCTGGATGCCCAGACCAGGAAGGACGCGGCATTGCTGCTGCGCCTCTCGGCGCTCACGCTGCCGCACGCGCTCGCGCAGGTGGTGCTTGCCGAGCAGCTGTATCGCGCGGCGACGCTGCTCACCGGGCACCCGTACCACCGAGAGTAGCCTGCTACACTCGGGCGCTCCGCAGCAGCCATGGCGACCGCATCCGGCA